>JAOPVX010000394.1 GCA_025965975.1 Mycobacterium sp.
CGTCGTCCATTTCCCCGACTTCGGTCCAGGTGGCAACCAGCGGCAGGCCAATGATCTCTTCGTAGAAGACGCGGTTCTGCTCCTGATCCCTGGTCACGAACGCGTTGTGATGCAGCCGCATCGGCAGGCGCGTCGTCGGGTGCACTTCGGGCACTTCCTGGACTTCCTGTACCGGTGTCATTGTCGGCCTCCTAATGGTCGAGGTAACCAATTCGCAATGGTCGAGATAACCAATTCGCACTGTACCTGTAAGCAGTTTTATCGCACAAGTGCCTGTTTCCGCCGCAATGAACTGATATGACTTGCGAATACGGTGCATACTGCTTACAGTTAAGCCATGCGGGACGATGAGCAAGACGAGCCAGCGGAGGAACGTCCCGCTGGCGACGTCGACGTCCGTGGCAGCGCGATGTGGATCTACCGGCACGTCCGGGCGGACATCCTCAACGGCAGGCTGGAGCCGGGCGCGAGGGTCTCGCAGGTTCAGCTGGCGGCGTCTCTAGGGGTGGGCCGGCCGACGCTTCGTGAGGCACTTCGGATGCTGCAGAACGAAGGTCTAGTCCAGGCTGAACACAATCGTCAAATGCGTGTCGCGCCGCTCGGACTCGACGATTTCGAGCAGCTGTGCGCGTTACGGCTGGCCGTCGAGCCGATGGCTGTGCAGCTGTCGGTGCCTTACTTGACCGATTCCGACTTGGCGGAGATCGCCGAGGCCGCGGCAGCGACCGCCCGGCTCCAGGATGTCCCCGACTTTCAGGCGGCCGGGATCGCACATATGCAGTTCCATTCGCTGCTGTTCAGTCGCGCCGGTGACCGGGTCACGCGACTGGTTGACGAACTCTGGCAGTCCGGTGAGCGCTATCGACAGCTGATGATCGGGAGCAGCACCGATGTGCACGCAGTCGCGCAGCTCGCAGCCATCGATCATGACGCGATCCTGCGAGCCGCGCTCGAACGGGACGGGGCCAAGTGCGCCGAACTCGTCGCTCGGCACATCACCAAGGTCAGCCTCATCATGACCTCGATCATCGACGGGGCCCACTATCCGAGGGTTTTGCATGCCGCTGCCGACCGCACATGGCGCACGTCCGCGCGCGGCGATGCGCCGTCGAACGAGCCGCGCGGGCAGGTGCTTTGACGGCCCCATCTCATCACTCGGGCAGCCTGACCGAACGCAAGCCGCGTCATGTCATTACACCGGCTCGCCGAGCTGATGGTTGGCGTGCACACCTAACAACCGGAGAGAGAGGATCGACGCACATGGCCCGAATTCCCTATCCCGACGAGGGGTCGTTGTCGGGCAAGGTCCGCGCGGTCCTGGACCAGATGCCACGAAGAGTGGGAGTGACCAGCATGATCGCCTACTCGCCGTCGCTTGCTGTGTCATGCATGCAGACGGTAAAGGACCAGTTCACCGCACTCGAGCTGCCAGACCGGGATCGGGAAGTGGTCATCCTGACGGTCGCGACGCTGACTGAATGCGAATACGAGTGGATTCAGCACGTCGACTTGTCCGAAGCCGTCGGCATCAGCCCAACCGCGCGCGAGTCCATCCGGTCGAAGGACTTCGGGGCAGATACGCTCACCGCACGGGACCGCATCATCATCACATTCGTCTCGGAGATCGTGGACAAGCCTCGAGTGGGTGACGAGGTCTTCGCCGAAGTCCGCGAGGTATTCACCCCCCGCGAGATAGTCGAGCTGATCCGGGTTGCCGGGTTCTACTGGTCGCTCGCCCGGTTTCTCACGGTGCTGGACGTCGACATCGACGAACCCGACGGCCTGGCATCGATCACCGCGGCATCCCGGCTGGACATCCCGTAGACGCCTGAATCGATCAGTCAACACACATGCCGGTGATCGAGTTTGGGGGTTTCGTTACGCAACTAGCCGAGACGACCAAAATGTCTCGAGGACGAACATCCCTACAGTGCAAGGATATTCGATCACTTCTTCGCGGCGATCAGGGCATCGTAAGCTCGAGCGGCCTTCTTGCGCCCAGCGGTTCGTAGAGCACCGGCCACGCACCGAAAGCACTGGCGGTGATTCAGGCGGGAAGGTTAGCTCGCACGCAGGACGTAGCTCCCGATCTTGTCCCCCGCCTCCATCCGACCTGGTGCATGATCGGTAACCGACTCCGACACAGTGCAGCCGATCTGCGTAACCTCACCGCGCTGATGCCCGCCAAGGAGACACTGTGGTCACACACCGCGGCTTGTTGGCTGCTCGACATGGCCATGCTCATTGCCCTCGGAGCGCTCCTCGCCGGCTTCGTCCAATGGCGAATCCGCATCCGGACCATGTGCGCACCGATGCGCCCCGCCCGACACCGTCTGGGTGCGCGCCCGACGCTTCGTCTGCCGCAGGCCGCCGCACTGCGGCAGGCCCTGACCCAGCGCGCCGAGCCCGGCGTACCAGGACCGGCCAGCGACCGGAAGCTCGTCGCGGCGTCGGTCGCCCGGCGTCACCCTCGCGGCCGCGACGGAGACAAGAACAGACCGCCCAAGAGATGCCGACGCTGACATCGAGCCCCCGACGGGCGACCCAATCGAGCATAGCGCCGACGATCGCCGACGCGGCTGGCACACCCCCTACGCAGGCTCAATCACTCGATGTCGCTTGGTGATTGCCTCGGGGCGAGGCTCGCACGACAACCTGACCCACCCACACTGAACACCACCTGGAGGTCCGACATGAACATCGCCAGCGCAATCTTGAGCATTCTGTTAGCTGTCGTAGCCCTTGCCGCCGGAAGTCCGAAACTGGCTCTCAAAGGACCCTCGGCGGAACTTCAATCACACATGGGCCTGAGTACCGGACTGATCCGATTCATCGGGTTGTCGGAGGTGTCGGCGGGCGTCGGGCTCATCCTTGGGCTCATCTGGCGGCCACTGGGCATCGGCGCCGCCGTCGGCTTCGCTGCTCTACTCATCGGAGCGATCGGTTTCCACGCCAAGGCCGGCGACTACTCCGACCCGAAGACCCGCATGCAGGCGATGTCACCGTTCGTGCTGTTCGTAGTGGCTGCCGTCGCCGCCGTCATGCTCGCGCTGACCATGTCGCCGAAATGACTTCTGGTGTCGCCGAGGGCTTCTTGCAGCGATGGTCGGTTCCAGGCGTGCGGGGACATACGACTCGCTGGTAGTCCGTTCTCAGTCAGGTGCGCGACATGCGGCCTCGAACAGCGCGACGGCGCACTCGGTCCGACGACCACCGTGACCCGCTCGCTGCCGTTGCTCATCCAGTTGGGCCTTCGATTGCGGATTGGAACGCGTTCTGCACAAACTCATCGCGGCTAGTTGTCGATGCAGAGGTCGGGCCCTGCGACGCCGCTGGCACCGGCGATATCTGGACTACATTCCGCGACAATCGGATATTCCCCACCAACGCACCTCCCTACCGTGTAGTCGTGGCACCAGCTATGCCCACAGTGATCGCCGGCCCGGGATGATTCACCGCAATCCGAGCACACGTCGAATCGCTGAGTGTGCCAAAGGATTCGCCCAACCCGTGGCAGGGCAGGCGTGTGCCGCGTTGTCTGCCGGAAGGGAATCATGTCGAAAACAAAGCAGCTGACGTACTGCCGGATCTGCCCCGTTGTCTGTGGTTTGCAGATTGAGATGGAAGACGGGCAGATCCTCGCCGTCCACGGTGATCGTGAGCACCCGGTCAGCGGGGGCTATCTGTGCGCCAAAGGCCGAGCCAGTGCTGAGCTTCACAACGGCGAAGATCGGCTCGTGTCAACGCGAAGGCGGTCCTTCGAGGGGACCGTTGCAGATATCGACATCGAGACTGCGCTCGACGAGATCGCGGCACGCCTGGGCGCCATCATCGACGAGTCGGGACCCGAATCGGTAGCTCTCTACTACGGGACCGGCGTCAATATGAACACGCTGGCGCACTCGGCGATGAAGGCGTGGATGGCTGGACTTGGATCGCCCTACATCTTCTCCTCCATGACACTTGATCAGTCCGCCAAATGGGTCACCGCGGGCCGAATGGGCCAGTACCTCGGTGGCAAGCACTCGACGCTCGACGCCGACGTCATCATGCTCGTCGGGGTCAACCCCGCCCTATCGCACGGAACGACGGCGATGCCGGTGGCCAATCCGCGCAAGTGGATACGGGAGGCCCAGCAGGCCGGGATGAAGCTGATCGTTGTGGATCCGCGCGAAACGGAGACCGCGAAGCTGGCCGACATCCATGTGCGCAGCCGCCCGGGGGAGGACGCCGCATTGTTCGCCGGACTGATCCACATCGTGCTCGATCGCGACCTGTCAGACCGTGAGTTCTGTGATCGCTTTGTCGGACCGCTCGACGCTCTACGGGCTGCGGTTGCCGAGTTCGATCCGGAATACGTGGCCGGCCGAACGGGCGTAGCAGTCGACATTCTTTTCGAGATCGCGACGGTCTTTGCGACAGCGGCACGCAAGTCGGTGTACAGCGGGACCGGTCCGAACATGGCGTCGGACTCCAATCTTGCCGAGCATCTGATCGAGGCCTTCAATGCGGTCTGCGGCGGCTATCGCCGGGCAGGCGAAAAGGTATGGAACACCGGCGGGCTGTACGGCAACCTCTCGGCAGTTGAGACGGTGATCCCACCGACACGCTCCTGGGAGCGTGGCCCGAAATGCAAGACCGCAGACATCGGCCCGATCGGCGGCGAGTACCCGACGTCGCTGCTGCCCGCCGAGATCTCCGGCTCCGGCGAGCAGCGGATACGTGCGCTGATCGTGGCCGGCGGCGACCTGGCCCGCGCCTTGCCAGACCCGCAACGGACGCTGCCCGCGTTGGACGCCCTCGACCTATTGGTTACCGTGGATCCACGACCCACCGACACCGGCGCACGGGCGCACTACGAGATCGCCACCAGCCTGCCGTACGAACGACACGATGTGACCGGTGCGGTGGAGATCTACTTCGCTCAGACCTTCGCGCGGGTGGCCACCCCTCTGGTCGAACGTCCCCCCGGCATCATCGACGACTGGCAATTCTTCTGGGGGCTTGCCCGCCGCATGGGGACACCGATGGGGCTAAAGCAGGCTTTGTTCGGCGTTCCCCACGACAAGATTCCGGGGGACACCCTGCAGCTTGATCCGACCGAGGAGACATCCACCCAAGACATAGTGCGGTGGATGAGTGGGCTGGGGGATCTGTCCTACGATGAGCTGCTGGCCAGCCCACGCGGAATCGCTCGCGATCGCGAGAGCGTACTCGCGGCCGTGCCGGACGATGGCAGTCGGCTCGACCTGTGTCCCGATGATGTTGCTGCAGAACTCGCCCAGTTCCGCCGCCGGGACAACACCAACGATGAATTCCCGATGCGGCTCCTCTCACGGAGAATGTCTGGGGTGCTCAACAGTGCCTTCCGCCGGGCCACCAAGACCACGAACCGAACACCGTGGAATCCGGCCCATATGAGCCCGCACGACATGGAAGTTCTGCGGCTGCACGACGGAAGTGCAGTCATCATCGAATCCGAGGCCGGTTCGATCACTGCCCACGCGCGCGCCGACGACACGATGCCACCCGGCATGGTCTCGATGAGTCACGCGTGGGGAGCCCTCTCGGGAGACGACCCGAGCGAGGCGGGCGCCTTTACCGGCCGCCTGATTTCGATCGTCCAGGATCGGCAGAGCATCAACTACATGCCGCGGCAGTCGGCAATTCCGATCCGTGTCAAGCCCGTTGCCTGAATTGAGCGCAGAGGCGTATCGCCCCCTTGGCGTCGCTGCGGGTATTAGACGTCGGCGGCGCTGACAGCGACGCGGTCAGCAGGCTGTTCGGCGACCTCGGCGCCGACGTCCTCAAGATCGAACCGCCGGGCGGCGCGGCGGACCGCGTCGTACGCCCGACGGTGGCTGGGCCGGGGTGGCCGTTCGCGTTGCACAACGCCGGTAAGCGCTCGGCGATCCTGGATGCCGGCAGCGCTACTGACCTCGGCCGGTTCATCAAGCTGGCCCGCGAGGCCGACATCCTCATCGACGGCGGCCGCCTGGGCCGCGCGGATGTCCCGTTGCGGTGGAGCACCTGACCGATGATTGCCGAATGCAGACGCTCCTGTTCGAGCAGTCGGCGCTGGAAAGCGAGCTGTCGGCGATGATCGGCGAACCCGCGAGCAAACCCGTTCAGTTCGGTTTCGAGCTGGCGTTGACCGCGCCACCGTCACCGTTTCAGCGTGCGCTGGCGCTGCTGGAGAACGAGATGGCCGAATCCGCTGGCCTGGTCGCGGTGCCGGCGATGTCCACGCGGTTGGCCCGCCTGGTCATCGCGGGTCTGCTTCTGAGTCAGCCGAACAACTACACCGACGAGTTGACGAGACCGTCCGCACTTCCCGGTTCACGGGCGATCCGCCGGGCCTTGGAATTCATCGAAGGCCGACCCAGCGAGATTGAAACCGTGGCGGATATCGCCAACGAGGTCGGCTTGAGCGTGCGCGCACTCGATGATGGATTCCAGCGGTACGTCGGTACTCCCCCGATGTCATATCTTCGCCACGTGAGAATGTCGCGGCGCACGACGACTTGGTGTCCGCCGACCCCGAGTTGACGACGGCAACAATAATCGGTCGCCGGTGGGGTTTCGGAGATTACGGCCGATTCGCCTCCGAGTACCGACGCCGCTACGGCCGCAAGCCATCCGAGACGCTGCGGGCCCGCTGAACGGCCGCATCCCGTGCACGCTCGCGGCCGCACCGCTGCGAACACAACGTTTGGGGCGGCCCCTCGGCAACCGAAAAGAGCTGCTGAGCAAAGGCCCGGTTACATCTTTCACAAAATGACCAAAGGACGGCGGGTTGAGGTTGCGCGGGTCCGGGCCGCTGAGTCTGCGCCCTCGCCGGCTGCGTACGGCGGACGCCGCCGGAGGCAGTGGGAGTCGACCCATTGCGTCCGGTCCGGCGGGCCGGCGCGGGGCCAACCGCCGGCCGTTCGATGAAGCCGTTGCCCGGGCGCCCGGGAACCGCCGACCGTGGTCGCGGACCCGAAAGCCTCTGCATTTCACGCTAATCCGGGAGGGAATCGCGCCAGGTGAGAATGTCGCGGACTTGACCGAGGTCCCACTTGGGGCCTTCCGCCACGAGCACGAGATGGCGGATCCCTTCGGCGAGATAGATGTTCGGGTCGTCGTCGCGGCCGAGGATCTGCGGCCAATAGTTGGTAGTCAGTTCGATCTCGTTGAAGTCGCGTCCGACTTCGTCACAAAGCCGACGCAGCACCTGGATCTTGGCGCGGATTGTTTCGATCGGCCCGAACACATGCCACATGTCTGCGTGCTCGGCAACGACACGCATGCCGATCTTCTCGCCCATCGACGCAATGAGCAGCGGCAGTTTACCGATCGGTGGCGGATTGAGTTTCTTCAGCCTGTCCTTGATGATCGGCACGCCCTGTGCGAGCTCGTGTGCACGGCTGGCCTGCGTTGCGTACTGGTAGCCATACTCCTCGAAATCGGCCCGCAGAAATCCCGTTCCCAATCCGAGGATGAACCGACCATCGGACACGTGGTCGACGGTTCGTGCCATGTCGGCCAGCAGGTTGGGATTGCGGAAACCGATGGGGTGGCAGATGCAACCGATGCGGGCTCGCGAGGTTGTCGCCGCCATTGCGGCCTCGATCGTCGAACCCTCGAAGTTCATTCCTCCGAGTTGGGTCTTGCCGTACTCAGCGCCCTCGGCTGCAGTTCGCGTCGCCTGATCCTGATCGATGATCATCGCGGTGAAGTGGTCCGCCGTGTACAGTGCGTCGACGCCCAACTCCTCGGCGGTCGTCCAGCACTTGCGCATGTCACGCATCTCGCCGTGTTGCGGCGAGACTGTAAGCCCAATCGTGACCGTCATGTTCTTCCTCTGCCAGTCGCCGTTGCAACGCCGGGGCCAGATAAACCGGACCCGCGTCGTATGTAATCATCAAACTATGCCGTGAAAGACCCCTACCGACAGCCGATTTGCGCACCGTTTGAGCCAGTCTTAGGCCTAGGAGTCAGAGATTGGACCAGCCGGGAGTGGCCGCGGTGCGCGACCTACTTGACGCTCCCCTACCGAGCCACTGTGTGAAGGCCTGCGGCCTTTGCAAATAGTCATCAGGTCTTGACGAATTGGCGCCCATAGACGGCCGTTTCGATGGCAACGGTGTCGTTGAGCTCGGTGACCTCGGCGAAACCATTTCCGGCTACCCGAGTTACGAACGCGTAGTGAAGCTGCATGTATGGGCCGTGCGGTCCTTCGCCGTTGCTGGAGGGTAGGACGACCGCGCGGTCTTTCTCGACGATGATGTCAGAGACACCGAAACCCGGTGGTGCGGCGAAGCTTTGGAGTGACGGTGGGAGTCGATCGAGCAAGTCCTGCCGCCCCCGGTGGGTAGACTCCGGAAGCCGGTGTGGTTCCGATGATGGTGAAGACCCCGTCCTGGTTGAGGATACTCAAGCCTTCAACGATCCTGCCGTTAGGAAGTGATCGACAAACCGCTGGACAACGATCCGGGTATTTGTCACGATGCAATCCCTCATGTTGCACTACTCACACCTCAAGCGTCGAGGAAGCGCCGCTTGAACGGCGCGAAAATCGTCGGCAGCAGGATGCCCGGCTCGGCCTTCATGACCTCGGGGACAACGGCAATCGCGGACCCGACCATGGTCTCGTGATGATACGTGCGGTCCTCTTCGGGATCGACCCGCATGTTCATCACAAGATTCGGCTTACCGGTGACCCTGACCTGCCAGCCGGACTGCAGAGGGTGGCCGGCTATGTCGTTTGCTACCGCCCAGCTGACACGGACGGTAATCCGGATCTGGTTGGGATCCTTGGGTATTCCCAGCCAGGTCTGGGTGATGACTGCGACGGTACCTTCCTTGACGACCCCGGCGGGTAGCACAATGTCGCGATCGGCCGGGACTAGGTCGACGGAATGTGTTACGCCGTCCAGTTCGACATCGAGGGTGTTCGCCATGTTGTGCACCGATTGGGCGAACATGTGGTCGAACATCGCACTGATGACGGAGTCTTGGCCGCCCCACTCCTCGATGGGCTTACCGAAGCCGACAGACTCGAACACGAGGACGTAATTGTCTTCGGTGCACAGGTATGTCTCCTGCGCGGTCACGGCCTCCACATCAGCGCACAGTCCAGTGATCGTGGTGCCCAGGCGCTCGGCGATGAAATTCGGATTCAGTCCTGCCGCGGCGAACGTCGATCCACCATCGCGGCAAGCGGACTCGAATTGCTCGCTGTAGCCGGGAAAAGCTGCAGGCATGGAATGCGCGCCCGACACTGAGATGACGTTCTTGCCCGAACGCAGCAGGTCGGTGATGTCTCGATCACTCTCACCCATGTCGGGCCGGGCCTGTGGGCAGCTGATAACGACGTCCGCGTCCATGCCGATCAGCGCTCGACGGTCGGTGGTCGCCTGCACTCCCAAGGGCCCGATGCCGGCCAGAACGCCCGCGTCAACGCCGTTCTTCGCATCGCTCCACACGCGGGCGCCCACCAACTCAAGGTCGGGGTGGCTGGCTATCGCTCGCACCAGCGCCTGCCCGTTGAGACCGACACCCCATTGAATCACTCTGTACGGCATGATATCTCCCCTCGCAGGGTCTATGAATCGCTCAGATTGGAGACGGCGCTGACGGAGGTGAACCCGTCCGGCGTCTCGATTTCGATGTCTAAAACCGTACACAGGCGGCCGAATCCCCAGTAAACGCCTATTAGTTGAAGAATCTCGACAATCTCACGCGCCGAAAAGTGGGATCGAATCGCAGCCATGGTCGGTTCGGAAACAGAATGCGAGAGCAACACGTCGCGAACGAATTCGATCAGTCCATGCTCTTGGGAACTGAGCTCCTCGGAGGCAAGCTTACCGGTCCAAATCGCCTCTCGCAGTGTGGCGTCCACGCCGGCATCTTGCGAAATTGGGATGTGCTGCTCGTACTCGTATTCGCAATGGACGTGAGCGGCGACGGATAGAATGAGGATTTCACGGTTTCGCGCCGTCAAGTCCAGCGTCGTGAATTGGGCTCGCGCCAGACGCAGAAACTGCCGCGCCAGAACGGGTGAGTGAGCCAGCATCTCGACGGGGGCCATCGCCGGCATCTGGTCGAGTATCACGGCAAGGTCTGCAGGAACATCACCGCGGTTCGGGAACGCGATCTTGGCCATGGTGCCTCTCGTCAATGCCGGTGTCGGGATTGGCGACCACTTCGCGTCACGGGTTCTCGCGGGCGGCCGCGGTTGCGGGCGGTCTGCAACTAGTGCAGTCCCGCCATGAGTTCGGCCAGGTCATCGGGCTTGATCATCGACGGTGGCATGGGCGGTCCCCAATGATTGGGCTCCTTGTCGGTGCCCCAGATACCGGGATCCCAGAGCTGGTCGTCGAGTATCTCGTCCATATCGGAGTAGTACTCCGACATGTTGCCTGCCGGGTCACGAAGATAGTAGAAGAAGTTTGACCCGATCCAGTGCCGGCCGATTCCCCATACATGGCGCTCCGGGTGCTCGTCGATCATGGCGTGTGCGCCCCGCCCGATCTCGTCGAAGTCTTCGACCTCCCAGGACGTGTGATGAAGGAAATTCACCGGCGCCGCCTGCACAAGCACATTGTGGTGGTCGGGTGAGCACCGCATGAAGGCCCCAATGTCGGCGACCTCGTCACTGATCTTGAAGCCGAGGCCTTCCATGAAGAATCTCTTCGAAGCCGCGTAGTCCGTGGAACCGAACACCACGTGGCCGAGCTTTCTGGGCCGCACCGGCTCGTCGCGATAAAGTGCCGGCGCCCTGACGCTGGGCCGCCGAATATCACCCGGAAAGTTCTGCTCGGCTTGGACAAACTTCTGCGCAAGCTCGCCGACAACGGACACGGTTACGGCGATACCGGTGGCAGGTTCCACCACGTGCAGCTCGTCGTCAGTGACCCGCGCATCGATGTCGATCCTGCTGAGGGCGGCTTTAATTCGGCCCAAGTCATCAGCGTCTCCCGCGCCGATGCCGATCTCAACGAGCTGCCTGATCGGTCGGTGAACGAGCATCAGTTGCTCGCCGCCGTCGACCGTGGCGAATCGCCGGGCCGCTTCGCCGTCGGCTGTCTCAATGGGAATGAGCCCGAAATCAGTGTAAAAGGCAGCAGTTTCGTCGAGATTGGGCACACCGATGGTGAGCCGAGTCAGCCGGTGAAGTGCCATGTCATGCTCCTTTGTGGTGATCCGTCGGTGGCGGTGTACAGATGGGCGGGGGCTTATGGGTGAGACCGATGCGCGGCGGGGTTTCTACTCGCACGGATCGCGCTCACTTCCCGCCCGTGGCAAGGATCTGGTCGAACGCGCCGGCCAGGACCGCCGCCGGGTCGCTGACCGCATCGGTGGCGCGGAACCCCACAAACCGATCCGGTCGGACCAACACGGCACCCTTCGAACCGATGCCGCGGTTCTTCAACCACCTGCACATGACGTCGACATGGTCGACGTCGCCGAATCCGACACGGGTCGCGCGCAACGGAATACTGCGCTCTGCAGCGATTTTCAGCGCGGCATCGACCCAGTCCGCGCCGTCTTCTCCCGCGATCAGGACGAAGTGGCCACCGTGGATCAATGATCCCAACGGCAGTCGCTGACCTTCCCGTTCCACCCACGCATGAGGCAGCGGACTCCCCGGACGGGTGCTCGGCTCATAAATCCGCACCGCGTCGATCGGTGTGGACGTCGGTGATCCATCCTCGACGACGGCCGCTGATTGGTAGCTGTATCCGAAATCGATGCCCTGCTGGTGGAACTCGAAGCTGTGCGAGGCGATCGCCTGGCTCACTTGATGCCGGCGGCTCGGGGAATCCGGGAGGTCGGACCATAACGGGCGCAACGCTTCCCAGTTCTCCGCGGTCGACTGCTGCGACGAGAGCCCCAACGCGCTGACGACCGTACTGTGGTTCATCGCCGCCGACAGCGCGGTTTCGATGTTGGCGGCGTCAACCGGACGTCGCTCCTCGGCGTAGGTGTCGAGCAGGCCGGCGCCTGCGCGTCCCTGCAGCACCGCCGCGATCTTCCAGCACAGGTTGTAGCTGTCTTGAATGCCGCTGTTGAGACCCAGGCCTCCGGTGGGCGGGTGACGATGCGCGGCGTCGCCGACCAGAAACACCCGTCCCTGGCTGAATTTATCGGCGAGCACACCCTCCATGACCCATTTGGTCACACTGTGCACCTGGACAGCCGAGGCGGGCAGCCCGGCCGATTCGCAGAGCCTCTGCAGCACCTTGTCGGGGTCGGACGAATCGGGATGCTCGAAGGGGTACGGCATGACCGCCAGCCACTCTTCTGACCGGTTCCCCCAATGATCGGGGCCAACACCGATCAGGACGCAACCGTAATCGAGATGCTCGGGGTGGTCGGGGTTGTACACCCAGCGGATCATCGGCCCGGGATCGTGGAAGTAGCGCGAGAGATCCGCACTCATGTGCACGTTGACCACGTGGCGCAGGTTCGTAATGCCGTCCATCCCAATGCCGACCAGCTCGCCAATGGTGCGACCGCCGTCGGCGCCCACCAGGTACGAGCAACGCACGCGATACTGTTCGGAAGTCTGCCGGTCCAGGATCGTCGCGGTCACGCCGTCGGGGTCTTGGCTGAGGTTCACCAATTCGTGAAAGAAGCGGACGTCAGCCGCGGGGCGCGTTTCTGCGTGGGCCTTCAGGATTGGTTCCAGCCGGATCAACGGCAAATTGGCGGTGGGACAAGCGCTTGCAGCGATATAGTCCGGATCGGTGTAGCCACCGCCCCATCCCTCGATGAAGGCGAGTCGCTGCGCGTGACGGTCATCGGGACCGTCGCCGGCCAGGCCCGAATACCATGCCACCCCCTGCAGGTTTTCCGGAGGTGCACTGCGCTCCAGGATCGCGGGTGCCACACCGATGTCGGTGAAGATCTCCATGGAGCGCTGGTTGAGGACGTGCGCCTTTGGAATGCGTGACGTTTCGGCATACCGCGAGACGAGCAGACTCTCAACACCTAAGTGCGACAGCAGCATTGATGCGGTCAGACCGGATCCGCCGCCGCCGACGATGAGGACCGGAACTTCAAGATCGACGGTCACTGTTAGAACCACTCCTTCGATCGGTTACGGGCATTCACGATCGCGACCGTGGCCGGCTGGCGAAACCGTGGATGTCACGGACGGTGGCGGCGTAGACGTCGGGCATTGCCGCTCGGAAGTACACATCGCCGCCGTGCACGGTGCCGTTCACCGTGCGGCCGACCGCGGTGACCCCGTTGGCGACGAGCCGGCGCTGGTAGGCCAGGCCTTCGTCGCGGAGCGGGTCAAGCTCGTTGGCCGAAAGGACGTGGGGCGGCAGACCCTTCAGCTCGGAATCGGCGCGATACGGCCAGCACAGTGGGTCGTCTGCGTGGGCGCCGAGCGGGTCATACACCGCGCCCATGATGGCCAGCAGTCGGGTCGAGATGAGGTAACCGTCGTTCTCGCGTTGGGACGGAAGATCTGCCGGCTTGTTCCACGGGCTGGCGATCATCGGGGCCATCGCGTATACGCCATCCAGCCTGTCGACCCAGCCGTCGCGCTTGGCTTTGAGTGCCACAGCCAGCGCGAGGTTGCCGCCACCGGATTCCCCCGATACGACGACGTTGCGCACACCGAGGTCCGCTTTGTGGCTCACCACCCAGTGGGTGGCCGCGGCGCAGTCCCCTAGTCCCGCCGGATACGGGTGAACGCCGAGCCTTCCCCCGGCGTTGCGGAACTCGACTCCGACAACGACAAGGCCTGATGCCGCCAGCTCATCGCGCCACCGCATGTAGCTCGCGTCGTGCGCGCTGAGGATCACCCCACCGCCGCCGTGGAAATGGACGACGCATGGAAGCGCCCCTGCCGATCCGTTCGAAGCCGTTGGGCGATGGACGAGCAGCGAGATCTCGTTGTTGTCGGGACCAGGGATGGTTGCGGTTTCCCGGGTCACACCGCCGACCGGCGGCAGCCCGGCGAACAGCGCACCGAATACCGCACCGAAGCCCTCTTCGACACCGGCGACATAAGCCAATAGGTCCTCGTGCGGCGAGGACGCAGAGACCGGTGGTGGTGCTTGTGCGTGGTCGAATCCGAACGGGGCCAGCGCCGCGACCATGCGCGGGTCGGCGCGCGAGTCATCTCTCAGGTCCCGTTCGGCGTCGTGGTACTCCCCGGACCGCTCCGCCGAATCTGTGGGCATGTTCGCGCTCATCTCCTCACGCGTCCCCGCTGCGGAGGTCACCTACGGTCAGGCTGTTGCCCGTTGAGTCGGGCCGGTTTGCGCGCTCGACTCGGCGCCTGCCGACTAGGTCGCGCTGGCGGTCGGCGGCAGCCTCGGCCGTCGAGATCCCTACGGTGCTGGGCAAGTCCCCTCCTGGGTACATCAAGACGGCAGTGCACGTTCGGCAGATGGCCTCGTTCAACGTATGGCCTTCAACGTATGGCGCGGCGCGCCGTTCTCGACAGCCGGTTTGCGCACCGTTGCATCCGGTGCTGGCGGTAGGGGTCGATCGCGCTGGAAGCCACTCGGTTGGTGACGACCCGCGGGGCTCGAGCATTGGTGAATACCTGCCCGGAGTGATGAGAACGTCGACGGGATCACCGATCATGACTTCGTCCAGCACCGAGTACCGCTCGCCGAGGTAGCCAGAAAATGCGCCGATCCGAACCGGCCGTCGCGCCACACCCTTGACGCTAGGGCCGAGCCGGAGCGCGGACCATCGTCGGCGGGCAGTCCCGCCATCATCGGACGGTAGTCAGCGCGTGGCGGCTCGTCGGCCGTTGCGGCGGGTCCTTAGCGTGGGCACATACGGGCGGCCATCACAGGGAGGCACGATGAACGACACCACGACAGTCGTCGACGACGGCGAACAGTCCCACGCTGTCGACACGGTGGCGCGTCAACGGGTCGTGCGCGCCATGTTCGACGCGTTGGACCGCGGAGACATCGAGCAGATGGTGCGGTACATGACCGACGACGTCGTGACGTCGTTCGGTAATTTTCCGGAGCTCAACGGGAAAGCCGCGTTCGACATGATGTTTCGCGACGTTGCGAAGTCGGTCAGCGGTGTCCGACACGATATCCACGACCTGTGGCAGGTTGAGCAGGACGCCGACCTGCTCGTGGCCCGAATGACGGTGGCGTATACGCGCCACGACGGAAGCACGATCAGCCTGCCCTGCTGCAACGTCTTTCGCATGCGCGCCAACCTGGTGTCCCACTACAGCGTTTACGTGGACATCACTCCGGTTCTGCCCGCGCCAACGCAGACTCGATGAATACTGCAGCCCAACCGCGACGCGGTCGCGCGGTAACGCGGTGCTGATCAAAGCGGCTGTCTTACGCGGCCCCTACGCCGCCTACCGGATCGAAGACGTCACGCTCGCCGACCCAGGACCAGGCGAGGTCGTCGTCTGTATCAAAGGCGTCGGGCTGTGCCACACCGACGCGTTGCCGCGGCGGACACAGTCGAACCCATGCGCGCGATCGTCCCCGGCCATGAGGGTGCCGGCATCGTGGAAATCGTCGGCCCGTGCGTCGACGGCCTGCAGCCGGACGATCACGTGGTGTTGACGTATGACTCGTGCCGGGCCTGTGGCGAATGCGTGTCGGGCCGCCCCGCGTACTGCGAAACCTTTACGCAACGCAACCTCCGCGGCACCGGACTCGATGAGCGGCCGATCATCACCGATTCGCACGGTGCGCCTGTGGCTGCCCGCTGGTTCGGTCAGTCCTCCTTCGCCACACATGCGGTGGTCGCCGCGCGCAACGTCATCAAGGTGGACAAACAGCTGCCGATCGAATTGCTTGGACCGCTGGGTTGCGGTGTACAGACCGGGGCCGGCGCCGTGCTCGTCGCCCTCGATGTACGCGCCGGGTCGAGCATCGTCGTGTTCGGTGCAGGGGGCGTGGGACTCAGCGCCGTAATGGCGGCCAAACTCGCTGGGGCGTCGACGATCGTCGCTGTTGACCTCCACGAGAATCGCCGCAGGCTCGCCGGCGAGCTCGGCGCGACGCACACCTTCGTGGGAGCCGAACAGCATCTCGCATCCCGCATCCGCGCCGTCACCGACGGCGGAGCCCATTTTGCTCTCGACACGACCAGCCTGGCTAACGTCGCTGTGGTCGCACTGAAGTCGTTGAGACCCTCCGGCGTCTGCGGTCTGTTAGGTCTGCCGCACGGCGACATCGTCGTGGACCCAGCAATGCTGCTGGGGCGCAGCATTACCGGGATCGTCGAGGGCAACACTGTTCCCCAGGTGTTCATTCCGAAGCTGATCACGCTCTGGCGGCAGGGAATGTTCCCGTTCGACAAGCTGATCAAGACGTTTCGGCTCGACGAGATCAACGAAGCCGAACATGCTTCCGCCGACGGCAGCGTCATCAAACCTGTGCTGCTGCCGCACGGTTGACACGAATTCCGGGCGTATTCCTGGCGCCAATCACATCCACCACCTAGGAAGGCCGCACCATGGCACTCAACCTGCCCAACTGGGCAACCGATTGGAAGGCTGCAGTTCTCGCCTTAGATGTCCGCCTTTCGCCTGAGCTGGAGCGCCTCGTGCGAACCGATGAAGTGCTGGACGCGATCACGGTCACGCATTCACTGAGCCGCCTCATCGGGCGCGTGGCCGGAGGCGTACGTGACAGCATCCCCGGATCACTCGGGCTGCCGACGGCACGCCAGGTCGCGCAGTTACAGCGCAGCATCGACCGCATGGCCGAGGCCGCGACGGAGACTCCCCCCCAACCGCATCGAGTCAGCGAGTCGCGATGAATTCCGGTGATCAGTTGACCGAACTTCGCGACAGCGTGTCGGCCGCTACAGGGCGAAACGTCCGGCGCATCGTCAACGGGCTTCGACTGGCCGCCGGGCTCGACCGCCCCGGCGTGGGCTGCACACCGCGGACGGTGGCGTGGTCATCGGGCCGGGCGAGACTGATGCATTACACCGCAGGCGCCGATGCCGGACGACCGGCGGTTCTGTTGGTGCCCAGCCTGATCAACCGCAGCTACATCTGGGATCTTCGGCACGGAGACAGCTTCGTCGAGCGCCTGCTCGCCGCCGGCTATGACGTGCTGTGTCTGGACTGGGGTGTGCCTGACGCGCGCGACGCCCACAACACTCTGTCGACCTATGTCGACGATTACATGATGGCCGCGGTCGCCGAGGCGACGCGTAGGTGCGCGTCGGCACCGATCGTCGTCGGCCACTGCTTCGGCGGCCTCATCGCGGTGTTGTGGGCGGCGTCCGCCGAGGTGCAGCCGCGCGCCCTGATCACCATGGCGGCGCCCACCAACTGGGATGACGTCGGACCCCTGTCATGGTTGACGCGGCAGGGCCGCATCGAGCCCGAAGACGTACTCGATGACACCGGCAACGTGCCTGCGGCCTCAATGCTGCGCTCATTCCAGCTGGTACGCCCGCTCGGCGACCTGGTGACCTACGCGACGCTAATCGATCGTCTCAACGATCGGGAAGCGACACAGGCGATCTGGGCACTCAAACAATGGGCCAGTGGGCACATCCCGTTCCCCGGGGCGACATTCGTCGAGATGATCCGCACCCTCGGCCGCGACAACAGCCTGACCTCCGGGAAGGTCGCGCTTGGCGGCTCCGTGCGCGAGCTGGCTAACGTCACCGCACCGTTTCTGAACATCTATGGCAGCAAGGACCATGTCGCACCGCCCGATTCGGTGAAACCACTGACCGGGCTGGTCGGTTCGGCCATCGCCGACGAACGAGAACTGCGCGCGGGTCACATCGGATTGCTGGTCGGAACCACGATGCGACACAAGACCATTCCCACCGTTGTTGGTTGGCTTGACGACGTTCTGGCGCCAGCACGATGAACCGCCCTTCGGGCCGCGAGCCACGGTACCCGATCCACATCCTCTCCGGATCTGTCGGGCTCGGCCTATCCCCCACCGTGCCGCCGCAGGGGTCCGGTGATGCCGCTGGGCGTCCCGGAGAAGCAGCGCCGGCAGATGGCCGCAGTGCTCTTGCCGTACACGGCGAGCACCTCGGTCGCGGCAAAACTGGGTATTCACGCAGAGGCGGCGTTGTGCGCGCTCGCCAACCGCGCTGGCGCCGTTCGCGCGACACCCGGGTCGCCGAGGCCCGTTCGGGATCGCGAGGTGAGCGAACGCCACCTGCGAAGACGCGTGGCACAGACATTGGCCATATCTCGCGGGCGCAAAGACACGATTCGGCAAAGATCGGCTGCCGGGCGTGTCGGCTGAGCGTCGCAACGTGTTGGCGGCGGACACTGGCGACATGCCGATAGAGGAAACTATCTGGGATATCGTCGTGCCCAACGATGTTGACGCACAACAGCACGATTTGACGACGGTGCTGGCCGACTTAATCAACACGCGCCTACCCGCCGGTAAGAAGCTGCTAGCTGTTGTCGGATGGTCCGCCAACGGCGGCTGCCTGTTCCAATCCAGGCCCGGCGTGCGGCGTTACGCCGTATCCTATTGGGCGCAATCCGCCTGACGTGAGTAGTGCGACTCGTCCTACCGCTTAGACATCCTCGAACCGGCGCCTACCGCTGATCGGTTAGTCGCCACTGTGGTCGCTGGGGGCGCCCGCAATTTCTGCGATGTGATCGGCGGCAGTTTCACCGCCGAGGTGTTCGGCGGCCAGACGCGCTCCACTTGCATGTTCGGCGACGGCACGCATCACTTTTACTACAGCAACGTAGAATTCCGCAGCGCCGACTAGCTCAGCTGGCCGGCCCGCCGGGGTGGCAGTTCTGGGTGGGATCGCCGAGTGTGGGGGTTGCGGTTTACCAGTACCCGCATATTGGCGGGCATGACCCCCACACCCGACGACGTCTCCTCTACAGGATGTAGAGCATCTCCTGATAGGTGGGCAGCGGCCAGAGGTCATCGGCCACAATGCCCTCCAGCGTGTCGGCGGCGGCGCGGATGGCATCCATCTTCGGCAACAGGCTCTGCGCGTGGGCGGCTTCCTCGGCGGCGGAGTCTCCACCGTGTTCGGACAGGGCCGCCTTCAACGCCGTCAGTGCAGCGGTCAGCTCCGAGATCGGAGCGCTGACGGCCTCAAGCATCGTCATGTCCGGCGTCACACCCGCCTTCTTGAGCGTCGCGACGTTCTGCGCTAACTCGGTCTGGTAGCGGATGGCCGCAGGCAGGATCACCGTCGACCCCAGTTCCAGGACCAGTTTGGCCTCGACACCGATGGTCAGCGCGTACATCTCGAGGCGGACCTCGTAGCGGCTGTGCAGTTCGCGCTCGGTGAATACGCAGTACTTCTCGAACAGCTCGATGGACTCGGGCTTGATCAGTTCGGGCAGCGCATCCAGCGTGGTCTTCAGGTTCGGCAGGCCGCGTTCGGCGGCCTCGGTCTGCCAGTTCTCCGAGTAGCCGTCACCGTTGAAGACCACGGCGCCGTGCTCGGTGATGATGTCGGTCAGCAGCTTCTGGACGGCCTCGTCGAAGTCCTCGCCGTCCTCGACGGCCTTCTCCAGGATGGTTGCCATGTAGTCGAGCGAATCGGCCATGATCGTGTTCAACATCATCATCGGCACCGCCACCGTCTGACCCGAGCCAGGGGCACGGAACTCGAACCGGTTGCCGGTGAAGGCGAACGGGCTGGTGCGGTTGCGGTCTCCCGGGTCGGTCGGCAAATGCGGCAGCGTGTCGACACCGATGATCATGGTGCCCTTGCCCTTTGACGACGTCGCCGCGCCCTTGGCAATCTGCTCGAACACGTCGGCCAGTTGGTCGCCGAGGAAGATCGAGATGATCGCGGGCGGGGCCTCGTTCGCGCCGAGGCGGTGGTCGTTGGTGGCAGACGCCACCGACACCCGCAGCAGGCCTGCGTAGCGGTGGACGGCACGGATCACCGCGGCGCAGAACACCAGGAACTGCGCGTTCTCGTGGGGCGTATCACCGGGCACCAGCAGGGAGCCCAGCTCCGCGTTGCCCAGCGAGAAGTTGACGTGCTTGCCCGATCCGTTGACGCCGGCGAACGGCTTCTCGTGGAATAGGCACTCCATGCCGTGCTTCTTGGCGATGGTCTTGAAGACGGTCATCAGCAGCTGCTGGTGGTCTGAGGCGATGTTGCCGCGCTCGAACATCGGGGCGATCTCGAACTGACCAGGGGCGACCTCGTTGTGGCGGGTCTTGGCGGGGATGCCGAGCTTGAACAGCTCACGCTCGGTATCCATCATGAAGCCAAGCACTCGCTCGGGGATGGCACCGAAGTAGTGGTCGTCGAATTCCTGCCCCTTGGGCGGCTTGGCGCCGAACACCGTGCGACCCGCGTTGATCAGGTCGGGACGGGCCAGGAAGAAGTGGCGGTCGACCAGGAAGTACTCCTGCTCGGGCCCGCAGAACGCGACGATCTTGTCCAGGTTGTCGTGACCGAACAGCTTCAGGATGCGTTCTGCATGCGTGCCCATCGCCTGCTGGCTGCGCAGCAGGGGCGTCTTGTAGTCCAGCGCCTCACCGGTCATCGACACGAAAACCGTTGGGATGCACAGCGTGTTGCCGTTCGGGTTCTCCAGGATGTAGGCCGGGCTGGTGACGTCCCAGCCGGTGTAACCGCGGGCTTCGAAGGTGGTGCGCAGACCGCCGGACGGGAAGCTGGAAGCGTCGGGCTCGCCCTGGATCAGCGTCTTGCCGGCGAACTCGGCCAGCGCCTGGCCGTCGGAGACCGGCTCAAGGAAGCTGTCGTGCTTCTCGGCGGTCAGCCCGGTCATCGGATAGAAGACGTGCGCGTAGTGGGTGGCGCCCTTCGACAGCGCCCAGTCCTTCATGCCCGAGGCGACCGAGTCGGCGACCGCCGGATCCAGCTTGGCGCCCTTCTCGATGGTGGCGACCACGGACTTGTACACCGACTTGGGCAGCCGTGCCTGCATGTCGGCCGTGGTGAAGACGTTGGCGCCGAAGATCTCGCCCGGCTCCTCGCCGGGGTTGAAGCTGATGGCCGGAGCCACGTACGCCTCGACGTTGTTGATCGCCTGCAGGCGCACTGCGTTTCCGCTCAATGGAGTTCCTATCGCTGCGATCACCCGCACCATGTTGCGGACGTTGACCGGCCTACCCTAGGGACCTTCGATAGCAAACTTGTTACGTCCATGTCACCGACAGAATGTGAGGCCGGCGCCGTGCCCTCGCCGAACGTCCTAGGCTGGGCATATGGGAACCCGTCGCCACCCCGACCGAGACATCGACGCCGACTTCGCCGAGCATGCGGTCACCGTCGCCGGTCGGAAGCACGAGGCGGCCGGCGTCAAGGCGGTGTTGGTTTCGCTGCAGCGCGGGCTGGAGTCGATGGGTGCGGTGCGGACGGCCGCGGCGCTGGCCCGGCTCAACCAGAGGCACGGCTTCGACTGTCCGGGGTGTGCGTGGCCGGAGGAACACGGCGGCCGCAAGCTCGCGGAGTTCTGCGAGAACGGCGCCAAGGCGGTCGCCGAGGAAGCCACCAAACGGGTCGTCACGCCGGAGTTCTTCGCCAGGCACTCGATCGCCGACATCGAGGGCCGTCCGGAGTATTGGCTGTCGCAGCAGGGCCGGCTGACCCATCCGGTGGTGCTGCGCCCCGGCGACGATCACTACCGGCCGATCGGCTGGGACGATGCGTACCGGTTGATCGCCGACGAACTCCGCGCGCTTGGCAGCCCGAACGAGGCGCTGTTCTACACGTCGGGCCGGACCAGTAACGAGGCGGCGTTCCTGTATCAGCTGATGGTCCGCAGCTTCGGCACCAACAACCTGCCGGACTGTTCCAACATGTGCCACGAGTCGTCGGGCACGGCGTTGGTCGAGGCGATCGGGATCGGCAAGGGCTCGGTCACCGTCGAGGACGTCACCGAGGCCGACCTGATCGTGATCGCGGGCCAGAATCCTGGCACGAACCATCCGCGGATGTTGTCGGTGCTGGAGAAGGCGAAGGCCAACGGCGCGAAGATCATCGCGGTCAATCCGCTGCCGGAGGCGGGGCTGATCCGGTTCAAGGATCCGCAGAAGGTGCGCGGTGTGGTCGGGCACGGCATCCCGATCGCCGACGAGTTCGTACAGATCCGGCTCGGCGGCGATATGGCGTTGTTCGCCGGGCTGGGCCGGCTGCTGCTGGAGGCCGACGACGCCGCACCCGGCACCGTGGTGGACCGCGCCTTCATCGCTGACCACTGCGCGGGCTTCGACTCTTACGAATCGAGCACCCGCGCGGTCGATCTCGATACGGTGCTGGAAGCCACGGGTATCGACCGGGCGCAGCTGGAGTCGATGGCGACGATGATGGCCACCTCCGAGCGCACGATCGTGTGCTGGGCGATGGGGTTGACGCAGCACCGGCACGCGGTGCCGACGATCTCGGAGATCACCAATGTGCTGCTGATGCGCGGCATGATCGGCAAGCCGGGAGCGGGTCTGTGCCCGGTGCGTGGTCATTCCAACGTGCAGGGCGACCGGACAATGGGTATCTGGGAGCAGATGCCCGAGACGTTTTTAGCCGCACTGGATTCCCGGTTCGGCATCGTCAGCCCGCGCGAGCACGGCGTTGACACCGTCGACGCGATCCGGGCGATGCGCGACGGGCGCGCCAAGGTGTTCATGGGCATGGGCGGCAACTTCGCGATGGCCACACCGGATACCGCCGTCACCGAGGCGGCGTTGCGCAGCTGCTCGCTGACGGTGCAGGTGTCCACCAAGCTCAACCGCAGCCACGTGGTGCACGGCGCCACGGCCCTGATCCTGCCGTCGCTGGGCCGCACCGACCGCGACATCCAAAACGGCGCCAAACAGCAGGTGTCGGTGGAGGATTCGATGTCGATGGTGCACCTGTCGCGCGGCAGCCTGCACCCGCCAAGCGACGCGGTGCGCAGCGAGGTCGCGATCGTGTGCCAGCTGGCCCGCGCCCTGCTCGGGCCGGATCACCCGGTGCCGTGGGAGCAATTCAACGACGATTACGACGCCATCCGCGACGCGATCGCCGCCGTGGTGCCCGGCTGCGACGACTACAACCGCAAGGTACGCCAGCCCGATGGCTTCCAGCTGCCGCACGGACCGCGCGACGCGCGCGAATTCCCGACCAGCACAGGCAAAGCCAACTTCTCGGTCAACCCGCTGGAATGGGCGCCTGTGCCGGAAGGCCGGCTGGTGCTGCAGACGCTGCGCAGCCACGACCAGTACAACACCACCATCTACGGCCTCGACGACCGCTACCGCGGTGTGAAGGGCGGCCGCCGGGTCATCTTCGTCAACCCCGCCGACATCGAACGTTTCGGCCTCACCGACGGCGACCGCGTCGACCTGGTGTCCGAATTCAGCAATGGTGACGGACATCTGCAGGAGCGCCGCGCCAAGGACTTCATGGTGATCGGGTACTCGACGCCGGTCGGCAACGCCGCGGCCTACTATCCGGAGACCAATCCCCTTGTGCCGCTGGATCACACCGCGGCGAAGTCCAACACGCCGGTATCGAAGGCGATAATCATCAGGCTGGAGCCGGCATGGGGAGGGTAACGGCCCGGCGCCGGGTGCAACACGTGACCGCCGACGACGCGGTCACGCGGCCGGAGACGCTCGTCGTCGAGGAACCGTTGGAGATCCGGGTCAACGGCACCCCCATCACCGTCACCATGCGGACGCCCGGCTCGGATTTCGAGCTGGCGCAAGGCTTTCTGCTCACCGAGGGCGTGATCACCCGCCGGGACGACGTGCTCACCGTGCGGTACTGCAAAGGTGCCACCGAAGACGGCCAAGGACGTCAGCAAAACACCTACAACGTGCTCGACGTGACGCTGGCGCCCGGTGTCGCCATGCCCGACGTGGACGTCACCCGCAACTTCTACACCACCTCGTCGTGCGGGGTATGTGGCAAGGCATCACTGGACGCGGTGCGGCTGATCAGCCGCCACGGCCCCGGCGACGACCCGTTGATGGTCACGGCGGAAACCCTGTCGGCCATGCCGAAGAAGCTGCGCAACGCGCAGAAGGTGTTCGCCAGCACCGGCGGGCTGCACGGCGCCGCGCTGTTCGGGGCCGACGGCACCACGCTGGCCGTCCGCGAAGACATCGGCCGCCACAACGCCGTCGACAAGGTCGTCGGTTGGGCGCTGGAAGCCGACCGCATCCCGCTGACCGGGACCGTGCTGCTGGTCAGCGGCCGGGCGTCCTTCGAACTCACCCAGAAGGCCGTGATGGCGGGGATTCCGGTGCTGGCCGCGGTGTCGGCGCCGTCCTCGCTGGCCGTCGACCTGGCCAGCCAGTCCGGGCTGACGCTGGTGGCCTTTCTGCGGGGCGATTCGATGAACGTCTACACCCGCCCCGACCGCATCAAACGCTAGGCCGCAGGCCGTGTGCCGATCCGTTCGGTCGTCCACCCGTCGAGGCGCCATGGGAGTGGCTGCGCACCGAGCCCCCAAAGTTGCGTAGTCGGCTACTCGTGCGTTCCTCCGGACTTCGGCGAAGTCTCGGATCATGGTTACCGAGCTGCAGTTCGTCGCGATAGTGGCGTTCTTCATCTGGTGTCTCGTGAGCTCGCTGTGCGGCATGCTCAACCCAGATGAGGACGAGCCCGCCCGGCTGGTGTGGCGGGAGCACGGGCCTGCGGGCTGGGGCAAGTGGCGCGAGGTGCATTTCGGGTTGACCGCCGGCGACCGTCGAGTTCTGACGCAGCCCGAACCGGTTCTCGACCGGGCGGCGCGTGCCGCGTTGCTCGACACCGTGCGCCATCAGGCCAGGCTGCCGGAGTCAGACGCCGTCCAATACGCGGTCGTCCGGTTGTCGCCCGAGGCCAGTCACGCCACGGTCGTCTTCGCGTCCGGCCATGTGGCTGTGGCTTCGGTGAGCCCGTCGCTCGATCCATCGATGGAAGCCGAGGCGACGTAGCCGTCCGCCCGGTTGAGGCATCGCGCGCCTGCCGTAGACTCGTCGCAGGAAGCGATATTCCTGCCTGGACCGCCGGTCCGGGTGGTTCACCGGCCGCAAATTGGTGGACCCCTCTGCTGCCGTAATCGTGGATGCCCGGCACAGCGTGCGTGTCCACTGATGGGACGGATTACCACACGCGCATCGGAATGGCGCGGGCTTCTATCCCATCAATCCAAGGAACTTGCATTGGCTATCGGCCAAGTCGCCGCCTACGCCCATCTCAATGAAGCGGACGTCGAGGCGCTCGGACGTGAGCTCGACACGATCCGCGCCAACATCGAGGAAAGCCTCGGCTCGAAGGACGCCGCCTACATCCGTCGCACCATCACGTTCCAGCGGACGCTTGACGTCGCGGCGCGGCTGGTGATCGGCTGCAGCCGGGCGAGGAAGGGCTGGCTTCTTGGCACGATCGCCCTCGCCGTGGCGAAGAGCATCGAGAACATGGAGATCGGCCACAATGTCGGTCACGGCCAATGGGATTGGATGAACGACCCGGAAATCCACTCCAGCACCTGGGAATGGGACATGCCGGGTCTCTCGTCCCAATGGCGCTATTCGCACAACTACACCCATCACATCTACACCAACGTTATCGGCATGGACGACGACATGGGTTTCGGCATCATGCGGATTACCCGCGACGAGCCCTGGCAGCCCAGCCACCTGGTGCAGCCGCTTCGAAACGTCTTGCTGGCAGCGATATTCGAATGGGGCATCGCCCTGCACGGCCTACACTCGGCGCACGAACGCGCGGCCGACGACAACAAGAGATCCATGGAGTCGAATGCGCTGGCGGCTAAGGTCGCACGCCAAGTAACGAAGGACTATCTGGTGTTTCCCGCGCTGAGTGGACGGCGATGGCGCAGGACACTTACGGCCAATGCGACCGCCAATCTGATCAGGAACCTGTGGGCCTATGTGGTGATCTTCTGCGGCCATTTCCCCGACGGCGCAGAGAAATTCGACCCAGCTGTGGTGGAGCGCGAGACCAGGTCCGAATGGTACCTACGCCAGATGTTGGGCGCCGCAAACTTCGACGCCGGACGCGTTCTGGCGTTTCTCAGCGGCAACCTGTGTTACCAAATCGAGCACCACCTATTCCCGGATCTACCCAGCAATCGCCTATCCCAGATCGCTCACGAGGTTCGGGCACTATGCGACAAATACGACCTGCCCTACACCACCGGCTCACTGCCGCGTCAGTATCTGCTGACGCTGCGCACGATTCACAAGCTTGCCGTCCCGGATCGGTTCCTGACCGCCACGTCCGACGATGCGCCCGAGACCGCATCTGAACGCAGATTCAGCGCCGCCACCACGAACGCCGGTGCCTCGGCGCTCGGAGGACACGGACTGCGTACGGCGCTGGAGAACGGTCGGCTGCGCCGTCGCATGGCGGCGGGCTTGACCAAGGCGCGGAGCTTCAAGGGTATCGGGCGGCATGTCGCATCCGACCGTTGAGAGGTTGTCTAGGAGTTAAGCGCTCTTGTCGCGGCGCTCGGGCCTAGTCGGCTTGCGCGGCACGATCGTCGGGAGCACGTTGTCATCGACGGTCTCCTGCGTAACGACGACCTTGGCGACGTCGTCGCGGCTCGGGATGTCATACATCACGGGCAGCAGCACTTCCTCCATGATGGCGCGCAACCCACGGGCGCCGGTGCCGCGATGGATGGCCTGATCGGCAATCGACTCCAGCGCCTCCTCGGTGAACTCCAGCTCCACGCCGTCCATCTCGAACAGCCGGGTGTACTGCTTCACCAACGCGTTCTTCGGCTGGGACAGGATCTTGACCAATGACTCCTTGTCCAGGTTGGTCACCGAAGCCACCACGGGTAGCCGGCCGATGAACTCGGGGATCAGGCCGAACTTGATCAGGTCCTCCGGCATGACCTCGGCGAAGTGATCCTGGGTGTCGATCTCGGCCTTGGAATGCACCTCGGCGCCAAAGCCAATGCCACGCTTGCCGACGCGATCGGAGACGATCTTCTCCAGGCCGGCGAACGCGCCCGCGACGATGAACAGCACGTTAGTGGTGTCGATCTGGATGAACTCCTGATGCGGGTGCTTGCGTCCACCCTGCGGAGGCACCGAGGCCTGCGTTCCCTCCAGGATCTTCAGCAGCGCTTGCTGCACACCCTCACCGGAGACGTCGCGGGTGATCGACGGGTTCTCGCTCTTGCGGGCGATCTTGTCGACCTCGTCGATGTAGATGATTCCGGTCTCGGCCCGCTTGACGTCATAGTCGGCGGCCTGGATCAGCTTGAGCAGAATGTTCTCGACGTCCTCACCGACGTAGCCGGCCTCGGTCAGCGCGGTGGCGTCGGCGATCGCGAACGGAACGTTGAGCATCTTGGCCAGCGTCTGCGCGAGGTAGGTCTTGCCGCAGCCGGTGGGGCCGAGCATCAGGATGTTGGACTTGGCGAGCTCGACGGGCTCGGCGCGGGAGTCGCGCATCTTCTCCTGGGCCTGGATGCGCTTGTAGTGGTTGTAGACGGCCACGGCCAGCGTGCGCTTGGCGGTGTCCTGACCGATGACATAGCCCTCGAGGAAGTCCCGGATTTCTACCGGCTTGGGCAGCTCGTCAAGCTTGACGTCGTCGGCGTCGGCCAGTTCCTCTTCGATGATCTCGTTGCACAGGTCTATGCATTCATCGCAGATATAGACACCTGGGCCAGCAATGAGCTTTTTGACCTGCTTTTGGCTCTTGCCGCAGAACGAGCACTTCAGCAGGTCACCGCCGTCTCCAATGCGCGCCATGGTGGTGGAATCCTACTTTCCTCGCGGTCGGTGATGCGGTCGGTAATGAAGCTTGTTCACGGTCACGTCGGGTGTTGGTCCCGACGCTACCCGCAAGCTCCGGCGCGGTGCGACCGATAAAGCCGAATCGCGTCGGTGGTATTTAGATGTGTTCGCAGAACATATCGCCTGACTCGCCCCATGACCCCCCCGAACCCGCCACTGTGTCCCTGGCGTGTCGCCGCCGTTATCGGACCGAGAGTACCCGTGCCCCTTCGATGAGCGCTCGCGCGAAGAGCAACGGCTCGAGATGAGCGCTCGCGCGAAGAGCAACGGCTCGAG
>JAOPVX010000233.1 GCA_025965975.1 Mycobacterium sp.
ACGGTGCCTTCCTGCGGCTTCTCCTTGGCGGTGTCGGGAATGACCAGACCGGACGCGGTCGTGGTCTCGGCCTCGTTGGCCTGTACGAGGATCTTGTCCTCGAGTGGCTTGATGTTCACGCTCGCCACGATGGAGCCCTCCACTTGTTGCTCGGGATGCGGTCCGGGGTTTCCCGGACCGGAATTACCAGGTGTTCGGCATAACGTCCGTGCCCTCGCGCCGTCGTCGCGGGTGCCGGCCTAGGGGTTGGCCGCCTGCCACCTAGCACTCTATACACGAGAGTGCTAGCACTCAAGGTCGCCCCACTGCCTACTGATCAAACTGCCGTGGATCGACCATCAAATGGGCGGACACATCCCCGATCATCTCCACCTCGACCTTGCGCTCGGTGAAGTACCAGCCGGCAGGAACGTCGGGGTCGCAGCTGAAAGTATCGAAGTAGCGGCCGACCACGATCGGCTGCAGCGGCACCGTCTCGGTGTTCTGCACGACGCAGAAGGTGGACCGGGCGGTGGCCGTTCGCTGTGCGCCGATCTCGACGATGGGGTTCAGCACGAGATGACGGGTGCGTGGCGTGTTGCCGTGGTCGGGGTGTCGGCGGGTGGTCATCGCGAACAGCTTGGCGATGTTCTCGGCGCCCGACACCCACTGCGGGCCCGTACCGCCGAACGTCGCGCGGGAGAGCAACGCGCCGACCCCGTCGAAATCGCCCCGGTCGATCAGCTCCGCGTAGCGGTACAACAGCTCGGTGATCGCCAGCTTGTCCTCGACGACGCCACTCATTACGCCACCTGTCCCTTCACTACTGGCAGACCCGGGTCGCTGGCCGCGTCCAACGGCGACGGTGACGCACCGGCGGCGATCAGATGTGCGGCGAACGAGGCGATCATCGCGCCGTTGTCGGTGCAAAGCCGAGGCCGCGGGATCCGCAGCGCCAGTCCTGCCGTCGCGCAACGCTCCAGCGCCAGCACACGCAGCCGCGAATTGGCCGCCACCCCACCGGCGATCAACAACGTAGACACCCCAAGCTCTTTCGCGGCGCGGACGGCCTTGCGGGTCAGCACGTCGGCCACCGCCTCCTGAAAGCCTGCCGCCACATCGGCCAGCCGTGCGTCGGGATGGCTCTCCACGTACCTGGCGACCGCGGTCTTCAGCCCCGAGAAGCTGAACGCATACGGATCGTCGCGCGGCCCAGTCATCCCGCGCGGGAAGACGATCGCGTCGCGGTCGCCCTCGCGGGCCAGGTCGTCAAGCACCTTGCCGCCCGGATAACCGAGTCCGAGCAGCCGCGCCACCTTGTCATAGGCCTCACCCGCGGCGTCGTCGACGGTGCTGCCCAGTTCGACGATCGGTTCGCCAAGCGACCGCACGTGCAGCAGGTTCGTGTGCCCGCCAGACACCAGCAGACCGACGCTCTCGGGCAGCGGGCCGTGGTCGTAGACGTCGGCGGCCAGGTGACCGCCGAGATGGTTAACAGCATAGAACGGCACCTGCCACGCGGCCGAATATGCTTTGGCCGCAGCCACTCCCACCAGCAACGCACCCGCCAGCCCGGGGCCGATGGTGGCGGCGACGATGTCGGGCTTGTCCACACCGGCCGCCTCAAGTGCGCGGCGCATCGTTGGGCCTAACGCCTCAAGATGCGCCCGCGACGCGATCTCGGGGACCACGCCGCCGAACCGGGCGTGTTCGTCAACGCTGGAGGCCACCTCGTCGGCGAGCAGCTTGACGGTGCCGTCGTCATCGAGCCGCGCAATGCCGACACCGGTTTCGTCGCAGGAGCTTTCGATGGCAAGGATCGTCGTCATGACGGATCCCGTCTCATGGTGTAGGCGTCGGCGCCGCTGGCGCGGTAGTACCGTCTGCGCAGGCCGACTCTGACAAAACCCACGCTCTCGTACAAGGCGATCGCCGGCCCGTTGTCGGTTCTGACCTCGAGGAAAACCGTTCCGCCATTGGCATATTCGAGCAGCTCGGTCAGCAGCTGCCGACCGAGCCCCTGGCCCTGGTAGGCCGCGTCGACGCCGACGGTGTGGATCTCGTACTCGTACGGTCGCTTTCGCCCGAGCCGCGCGATGCCGCCGTAGCCGATCAGTTTGTCGTCGGCGCGCGCGGCGACGTAGTGGTTGTGCTTGGCCTCCAGCTCGGCCACGAAAGCGCGTGCGGGCCACGGGTCGTCGCCGTCGAACAGCTGAGACTCAAGCTCCGCGCATCGAGCTGCGTCTGCGCGGGTCAAAGAACCGAACGTCACCGTCATCGGGTCACCGCCGGCGGCTTGGCGTCGGGACGGCGCAGATAAAGCGGCACAAGAGGGGTGGGCGCTGTCGTCCAGTCGGCAACGGCCCGCACGAGCCCTGCCGCCGTCGGGTAGACCGGCGGAAGGCGCGGCAGGTCGAACAGCGCCGCGTGCTCGGGTGAACCGGCCACCGCGTCGGCGCCGGCCGGCACATCGGCAGGCGCGCCCACCGCGGGCCCGTCGATGCGGACCCCGTCGCGGTAGCGCGCCCAGTACACCTCGCGCCGGCGGGCATCGGTGACCACGAGAACTTCGCCCGAGGTGGCTGCGGTTTCGATGCCGATCGCGTCAAGGCTGCAAACCCCGTGCACCGGGATACCGAGCGCGTGACCGTACGCCGCCGCGCTGGCCATGCCGACCCGTAATCCTGTGAAAGGGCCTGGGCCGCAACCGACCACCACGGCACCCAGATCATTGACGCTGCGCCCGGCGTCGGCGAGCGCGCCGAGCACATTCGGGGTGAGCTGCTCGGCGTGTGCGCGGGCGTCGATGGTGACCCGCTCGGCGAGCACCTCGACGCCGTCGAGGCTCACGATGGCGGCGGTGACCGCGGGCGTCGCGGTGTCGATGGCCAGGATCACGGTGCTCACCGCCGGCTCCACCGCCAGATGGCGGTGCGCACCTCGGTGTCCGGTCCGCGTTCGAGCCGGATGTCGAGGTGGCTGTCCGACAGCCGTTCGGCGAGCCCCTCACCCCACTCCACGACGACGACGGCGTCGTCGAGATCGGTGTCGAGGTCCAGTGAGTCGAGCTCGGCGAGCAGGTCGACTGAGGCGTGGTCGAGCAGCCGGTACAAGTCGACGTGGACCATCGCGGGGGCACCGGCGCGGCGCGCGCGATGCACACGCGCCAACACGAACGTCGGCGAGATAACCGGTCCCTCCACATCCATTGCTCGCGCAATTCCCTTGGCCAGAACGGTTTTTCCCGCGCCAAGCGGACCCGACAGCACCACCACATCACCGGCGCGCAACTGCCCGGCCAGCTGGGCGCCAAGCGCAAGGGTGTCCTCGACGGTTCCCAGCTCGGTGGTGCCGGAGCAGCGCTCAGCCATGGTTGCGCGCTCGTTGGCGCACCCGACGCGTGAGCGCGACCAGCTTGGACGGCGTGGCGCGCTCGACAAGGCGGACCAGGGCGTCGTCGATGGCCTCGGGCGCTTCGAGCTGCACCAGATGCCCGGCGCCGCCAACGATCACCAGCTCAGACTTTGGTAACGCATCGGCCATGCTCTGCGAGTGCTCCTTCGGGGTGAGCAGGTCGCGATCACCGCAGGCGATCAGGGTGGGCACCTTCGCCAGCGTCGAAAGCGCTTCGGTCTCGTCGTGAACCTCCAACGCGTGCAAGAACTCCACCAGCGTGACGATCGGTGTAGCGTGCATCATCTTCTCGGAATAGGCGACGACGCTTGGGCTGATCTTTTCGTCGCCGTACGAGGCGGCCCGCAGGATTGGGCCGATCACCGACTTGGCGGCGCCGCGGGTGCGATGCACCGACTTCGGGGCGTGCCGGACGGCGAAGCGCACCGCCTCGAGCGCTGGGTTCTTCAGGAACTCCCCCAGCGGCGAACTCGAAAGCCCTTCGGCCGCAGAGGCGATGATCGCCACACCGACGATGCGCGTGGGATACCGCTGCGGGAACTGCCGTGCATGCGACAGTACGGTCATGCCGCCCATCGAATGCCCGACCAGCACCACCGGGCCGCGCGGCGCCATCACGGCCAGCACTGATTCCAGGTCCTCGCCCAGTTGCGTCACAGTGTAGGAGTCGGGCGAGGCCTCACCTGATTGGCCGTGTCCGCGTTGGTCGTAGAACACCATCCGGACCTGCGGGCCCCACTGCTGCGCGAGTCGCGCACGCTGAAAGTGGAAGGCGCCCATCCGAAGACAGAAGCCGTGCGCGAAAACGACCGTCAGACGGGCATCCTCGGGACCGACCTCGCGCACCGCGAGCGGCACTCCGTCGGGAGTGGTGACGACGTAGCTGCGGTCGGCGTCGAGTAGTTCGAAGTCCTCATCCTCGTAAGGATCATCGGTGCTCACGCGCCGACGCATGGACCTGGCGACGGATACACCCGCGGCGCTGCCGACCGCCATCAGCCCGGCGGCCCCTGCCAGCCAGGGCGCGTTGGACCTCCGGCCGCGTGGCCGCACAGTCTCCTGATCGCTCAACGGCTTTGGCCCGTCGCTGCCCCACGATACGTTCGAGTTACCCGGCCCCTGGGACTGGTGACCACCTCGTAGTTGATGGTGCCGAGCAGATCGGCCCAATCCTGCGCCGTTTGCTCGCCCTGCGTGCCGGGACCGAACAGAATGGCATCGTCACCCTCGGCCACGTCGATCTGACCGGGACCGAGGTCCACCACGAACTGGTCCATGCAGATGCGGCCAACGCTGCGTCGCAGCCGGCCGTTGATCAGCACGTCGATGCGGCCACTCAAGGTCCGGAACACACCGTCGGCGTATCCGATCGGCAGCAACGCCAGCGTGGTGTCGCGCTCGGCGGTCCACGTATGACCGTAGGACACACCGTCGCCGGCCTGCACCGATCGGACCAGCGCGACAGGGCATTTCAGTGTCATCGCCGGACGCAGACCCATGTCACCGCGCTCCGGTATAGGTGTCTGCCCGTACACCGCGATGCCGGGCCGCACCATGTCAAAGGCCAGATCGGGCCTGGTCATCGCGGCCGGCGAGTTGCACAGGTGCACGATCTCGCATCGCAGCCCTTGATCGCGGGCGTGCGCCACCATGTCGGTAAGACGCTGCGCCTGAAGATCATTGAACGGGTTGTCCGGGTCGTCGCCGTGCACCAGATGCGACATGACACCGCGCAGCCGGACCGCACCGTCGGCCTGTGCACGGCGCAGCATGGTCAGCACCTCCGGATACTCGACGGCGCTCACGCCGTTGCGGTTCAACCCGGTGTCGACCTTGACGGTGACCGTCGCGGTGTGACTGGTGCGTTCGACCGCGTCGAGCAGTTCGGCGAGCTGGCGCACCGACGACACCGCCACCTCGACATCTGCCTCGAGCGCCGACCCGAAGTCGGTGCCAGGAGAGTGCAGCCACGCCAGCACCGGGCTGCAGATGCCGTCGCGGCGCAGCGCCAGTGCCTCGTCGATGGTTGCCACGCCGAGTTCGGCCGCGCCGGCAGCCAGCGCGGCACGCCCCGCCTCGGTGGCGCCGTGGCCGTACCCGTCGGCCTTGACGACGGCCATCACCCGGGCCGACCCGGCGTGCTCGCGCAACAGCCGCACGTTGTGGGCGATCGCGTCGAGGTCCACCACGGCCTCGGCGGCCGCGGTGGGGGTCAGCGAAAGCTCGGTCGTTTGCATGGTCATATCACCACGGCCGATTGTCCCAGAACGTCCGGCGGGCGGGCGCCTGGACTAGTGGGCGAAGGGCTGCAGCTGGTTGAAGTGCCCGCCAGGCTTGAGCTCGTCGAGGTGGGCCAGAGCGGTGACCACGTCGTCGCGTAGCGCCCGGGCCATATCCGCCGAGAACCCCTCCCGCACCACAACGCGCAACATGGCGATATCGGTCGCGTTGTCCGGCATGGTGTACGCGGGCACCTGCCAGCCGTATGCGCGCAGCGCGTGCGAGACGTCGAACTCGGTGTATCCCGGGTCGCCGGCCAGCCGAAAGCTGACCACCGGGATCGCCGAGCCGTCGGTGATCACCTCGAAATGCTCGCTGACGCGCAGCTGGTCGCCCAGCCAGCGCGCGGTCTGCGACAGACACTCCATCACTTGCCCGTAGCCGGCACGGCCGAGCCGCAGGAAGTTGTAGTACTGGCCGATCACTTGGTTGCCCGGCCGAGAGAAGTTCAGGGTGAAGGTCGGCATGTCGCCGCCGAGGTAGTTGACCCGAAAGACCAGATCCTCGGGCAAGTAGTCATGGCTGCGCCACACCACGAAGCCGATGCCCGGGTAGGTCAGGCCGTACTTGTGGCCGCTGACATTGATCGACACCACCCGCGGCAGCCGGAAGTCCCACACCAGCTCGGGGTGCAGGAACGGCACGACGAACCCGCCGCTGGCGGCGTCAACGTGCACCGGGATGTCCACTCCTCCGCCTGCGGCCAGTTTGTCCAGCGCAGCGCAGATGTCGCCGATCGGCTCGAGCTCGCCCGTGAAGGTGGTGCCAAGGATCGCCACAACGCCGATGGTGTCCTCGTCGATGTTCTCCAGCACCTGCTCCGGCGTAATGATGTATCGGCCCTTCTCCATCGGCAGGTATCGCGGCTCGACGTCGAAGTAGCGGCAGAACTTCTCCCAGACCACCTGCACGTTGGAGCCCATCACCATGTTCGGGGTGCGGCCCTTCCACCCGTCGCCGACCTTTTCGCGCCACCGCCACTTCATCGCCAGCCCGGCCAGCATCACCGCCTCGCTCGATCCAATCGTCGACACCCCGGTGGCGCTCGACGGGTCGTCGTCGCGCAGGCCCTCCGCGTGGAACAGGTCGGCCACCATGTTGACGCAGCGCTCCTCGATCGCGGCGGTGGCCGGGTATTCGTCCTTGTCGATCAAGTTCTTGTCGAACGTCTCGGCCATCAACTTCTCGGCCTGCGGATCCATCCACGTCGAGACGAAGGTGGCCAGGTTCAGTCGGCTGCTGCCGTCGAGCATCAGTTCGTCGTGAATGAACCGATAGGCGGCGTCGGGGTCCATGCACTCGTCGGGCATCCGCAACGCGGGAACCGGCGTCATGGACAACCGCCCGGTGTACGCCGGGGAGATCTGCGGAGTGTGAGTGTGCTTGCGCGACATGGCAAGTCCTTTCGTTACAGGGAGGCGATGGCGGCACGAACGTGAGCGAGGATGCGGGACGCCGACGTCGGCGCCGGGTGCGGGCCTGGGTCGGCGGCCGACAGATTGGCGGCGCGGGCGTGCACGAAGGCGGCCGCGGCGGCCGCTTCACCGGTGGGCAACCCGGCGGCCAGCAGCGCGCCGATGATGCCCGACAGCACGTCGCCCGATCCGGCGGTGGCGGCCCAAGATTGGCCCGCAGGGTTGAAGTGGACCGGGCCACCGGGTTCGGCGATGATCGTCACGTTGCCCTTCAGCAGCACGGTGGCGCCGAGCCCGTCGGCCAGCTTGCGGGTGGCGGCGACGCGATCGTCACCGGGCGGAGCACCGGCTAGTCGCGCGAATTCGCCTGCGTGCGGTGTCAATACAGTCGGCGCGGTACGACCGGTGAGCAGGTCGGGGTGAGCGGCGAGGATGGTCAGCGCGTCGGCGTCGACGATCACCGGCAGATCGGTCCCCAGCGCGAACCACAGCGCGGCCGCTCCGGCGTCGTCGGTGCCGAGGCCGGGACCGACCGCCCAGGCCTGCACGCGACCCGATGCACTGGCGCTCGGCGCTGCGATGACTTCGGGCCAGTGCGAAAGCACTTGTGGGCCCGCACTTCCCGCGTAGCGGACCATGCCTGAGGTGGCGGCGACGGCGGCTCCGGTGCACAACACGGCCGCACCGGGATAGGTCGCCGAGCCGGCCAGGATGCCCGTGACGCCCTGGGTGTACTTGTCGTCGTTGGGGCCGGGCACCGGCCAGCGGGCGGCGACATCGGCGGCGTCGAATCCCAGCATGTCAGTGGGTGGCAGATCGAGGCCGATGTCGACCAATTCGACACGACCGCAATCACCGAGGGCGTGAACGGGTTTCAGGCCGCCGAACGTCACGGTCAGGGTGGCGTGTACGTGCGGGCCGTCGGCGGCGCCGGTCTGCACGTCGACGCCGCTGGGTATGTCGACAGCCACGACGGGGATGCCCGCCTGGTCGACGGCCCCGAAGACCTCGGTGGCGTCGGGCCGCAACGGGCCGGAGCCGGAGATGCCGACCACGCCGTCGATCACCAGATCGGTTGCCGCCGGGACGCTTTCCACGAATCTGCCGCCGGCACGGGTGAAGGCAGCCAGCGCGGCCTTGTGGGTGCGTTCGGGACTGAGTAGCACCGCTGCGGCGGCCGCCCCCCGGCGGCGCAGGAACGTCGCTGCCCACAGCGCGTCACCGCCATTGTCGCCGGAGCCGACCACGGCACAGACCCGGCGCCCGGAGATGCCGCCGGTCAGCAGAACCAGTTCGCGGACGATCTCGGTGGCCAATCCGAACGCGGCCCTTCGCATCAGCCCGCCTTCGGGCAGTGACGCCAGCAGTGGCGCTTCGGCTTCGCGGATCGCATCGGCGGTGTAGTAGTGCCGCATCAGCTCCCGTTTCGCTCGACGTGCCCGCGCCCCGCTAGGTTACGTGCCGTTGTCGGCCCACGGTCAGAGATTCGTCCCCGACAGCCGTCGACGGGCCTGCCCACCTTGGGCTGACACGCCGAGCTGACGTCGGCTATCCGCTTTTCGTGCGGCTGTAGTGGCGGCGCGCCTTCATCCGGTTGCCGCAGCCACTCATCGAGCACCAGCGGGCGGTCCCTGCGCGTGAGCGGTCGATGAGGAACAACCTGCACTCGTCGTTGGCGCACGGCCGCAGCCGACCGGGCATGTCCCGTTCCAGCTCACCCCAGGCAAGCACGAGACGAGCCTGCCAATCGGCCTCAAGCGACCAGGTGACGCCATCGGGCCCGATGGCCGGCACCTGGCGCACATCCGTGAGGTAGCGACGCAGGACGGATGCCTCGGCCTCCATCCTGACCACGTTTTGCAGGTCGTCGCGTGCCGTCCGCACGACGTCGACGTCCTCGCCTCGGCCGGCGCCGCGCGCGCGCAGCCACGTCCGCGCAGCCCCCGGGTCGGCGAGCTGATCAACCAGCTGCCCGTCGATCACCGGCGTCGTGTTGAGCAGGTCAAGCAGAAGTGCCTGCCAATCCACTGTGGAAGCCATGCTAACCATCATAAAGTATTTGACAGGTTAGATCCAGGGGTGTTGACTGCCCCTAACCGATACAACTACTAGAAGGGGTTAGAAATGGTGTGCCGTGCAGCAGGACCACCGCGGGTGCGGCGGGAGAGCCGGCCTCGCGATAGAAGATCCGGCGACCGGCGATCTCGGCGAAGCGTTCGACAACCTCGCCGACCACGTCGAAGCGCTGCTGGACCGCCTCGGCCTGCAGCGGTACGCGATCTACGTCCAGGACTACGGCGCCCCGGTCGGCTGGCGGCTCGCGTTGCGCCACCCCGAGCGCATCGCCGCGATCATCAGCCAGAACGGGAACGCCTACGTCGAGGGGTTCTTCGGCGAGGCGATGGAGCCGCTGTTCGCCTACGGCCGCGAGCGTTCCGAGACCAACGCAACCGCGTTGCGCGAGATCCTGAGCATGGACGGGTTGAAATGGCAATTCACGCACGGTGTTTCGGACCCATCGGTGGTCGACCCCGACACCTGGATCAACGCGTATTCGGCGGTGGCGAGCAGCGCGGATCGGGTCGCCGCGCAGCTGGAGCTCTTCGCCGACTACAGCTCCAACGTCGAGCAGTACCCACGCGTGCACGAATACTTCCGCAACTCGCAGGTTCCGCTGCTGGCGGTGTGGGGCCGCAACGACCAGATCTTCGGGCCAGACGGCGCGTTGGCATTTGGCCGCGATCTGCCCAACGCGGAGATCAATCTCCTTGACGGCGGTCACTTCCTGCTGGAGAGCCGGCTGGCCGAGGTCGTCGCGCTGATTAGGCCCTTCCTGGAACAGCATCTCGCTCAGGTCGCGGACACCGCGCTCGCATCACTCGGCTGAGCGCCCGTGGGATTTGTCGGTGGCGACGCTGGAGCGCTGCTGCCATGGCCATGCGCCGGTCATCTCCAGTTGGAGAGAGAAGCTGAGGAAGGTGCGGATCAGCACGATGCCGGCCAGCACTGCGACGCTCTCAGCGCTCGGCGTGACGGCGACAGTTCGGATGATGTCTGCGGCGACCAAGAATTCGAGACCGAGAAGGATCGCGCGGCCCAGCCGCCGCCGGAAGAAATCGTAGGAACCTCCGCCCTCACGACGATTCCATCCAACCGTCATCACGACGGCGAGGAGCGCACCACCTGCGATTACGGCGACACCGATCGCATCGATCGCCGTGCCGGTTCCCTCGATGATCCGGTCGAGCGACACGGCGTCATCGTGTCACCGACATCGCGGTGTTTGCGGCGACACGCCGATGCAAACCCGTAGGCCGCGCGTCACCATCGGTCTGTCGGGCGGGCCGAGTCGGCATACCGCCGTATCGGGGAACCCAGCGTGCGACCCACGTTCGCGTGGTAGCAACCGTCTCGTGGGGCAACACCCTCGCGGGTCCGAGGACGCCCAGACCAGCTGCGTTGGGCGTTGGAGCCGATTGCCGGCGACGGTCAAGATGCAGTGGCAGATCAACAAACTCTACGTCTGGCTCACCTGAGATCCGCGTCGACGTCGTCCCAGAATGCGTCGGCCCGTTCGGCGATCCAGCTGAACACCCTCCGCTGCAACGGCTCCGGCACTGGCAGGAACATCGCCGCCAACACCAGAGGCGCCTTGCCCTACTCGACGGTGACGGACTTCGCCAGGTTGCGCGGCTTGTCCACGTCGTAACCGCGGGCCTGCGCGACGCCGGCGGCGAACACCTGCAGCGGAATCGTCGAAAGGAGCGGCTGGAAGAGTGTTGACACCGCGGGTATTTCGAAGAGGTGATCGGCGTAGGGCCGGACGGTGTCGTCGCCTTCCTCGGCGATGACGATGGTGACCGCGCCGCGGGCCTGGATCTCCCGGATGTTCGACAGCAGCTTGGCGTGCAGCGTCGGGGAATTCTTCGGCGATGGCATCACGACGATCACCGGCAGGTCGTCTTCGATCAGCGCGATCGGGCCGTGCTTGAGTTCACCGGCCGCGAACCCCTCGGCGTGCATGTACGCCAATTCCTTGAGCTTGAGCGCACCTTCGAGCGCGACGGGATAGCCGACGTGGCGGCCGAGGAACAGCACCGTCTGCGACTGCGCGAACCGGTGAGCCAGCGCGAAGACCGGTTCGACGGTGTCCAGCACCCGCGCCACCAGGTCCGGCATGGCTTCCAGGTCGCGGTATTCGCGCTCCACCTCGTCGGGATACTTGGTGCCACGGGCCTGCGCAAGTGCCAATCCGACAAGGTAATTGGCGGCGACCTGCGCGAGGAACGTCTTGGTCGATGCAACGCCGATCTCCGGCCCGGCGCGGGTGTAGAGCACCGCGTCGCATTCCCTCGGGATCTGGCTGCCGTTGGTGTTGCAGATCGCCAGCACCTTGGCCTTCTGCGTCTTGGCGTGCCGCACCGCCTCCAACGTGTCGGCGGTTTCGCCGGACTGCGAGATGGCGACGACGAGCGTGTGCTGATCCAACACCGGGTCGCGGTAACGGAATTCGCTGGCCAGCTCCACCTCGACGGGCAGCCGCGTCCAGTGCTCGATTGCGTACTTGGCCAGCAGCCCGGAGTGATACGCCGTACCGCAGGCGACCACGAACACCTTGTCGATCTCGCGCAGTTCCTGATCGGAGAGCCGCTGTTCGTCGAGCACGATGCGGCCGTCGACGAAATGGCCGAGCAGGGTGTCGGAGACTGCGGTGGGTTGCTCGGCGATCTCCTTGAGCATGAAGTACTCGTAGCCACCCTTTTCGGCGGCCGACATGTCCCAGTCGATGTGAAAATGGCGGGCGTTCGCATCGTCCGGTTTGCCGTCGAAGTCGGTGATCCGGTAACCCCCGGCGGTGATCACCACCGCCTGGTTCTGGCCGAGCTCGATGGCGTCGCGGGTGTGTTCGATGAACGCGGCCACATCGGAACCGATGAACATCTCGCCGTCGCCGACACCGACCACCAGCGGCGTGGATCGCCGGGCGGCGATGATCGTGCCCGGCTCGTCGGCGTTGGCAAAGACGAGGGTGAAGTGGCCGTCCAAGCGGCGCAGCACAGCCAGCACGGAGGCCGTGAAATCGCCTGCGGTGTCGCCGTGGTGGTAGTGCCTGGACACAAGATGAACGGCGACCTCGGTGTCGGTGTCGCTGGCGAACTCGACCCCGTCGGCTTCCAGCTCGGCGCGCAGCGCGGCGAAATTCTCGATGATCCCGTTGTGCACGACCGCGATTTTTCCGGCGACATCGCGGTGCGGGTGGGCGTTGCGGTCGGTGGGCCGGCCGTGGGTGGCCCACCGAGTGTGACCGAGCCCGGTGCTGCCGACGAGGCTGCCGTCGTCCGTCTCATCGAGCGCGGCCTCCAGGTTGGCCAGCCGACCCGCCCGGCGGCGCACCGTAAGACCGCCACGCCCGTCGACCACCGCCACCCCGGCAGAGTCATACCCCCGGTACTCCATGCGGCGCAGCGCGTCGACAACGATATCGCGGGCAGGACGCTGCCCGACATAGCCGACGATTCCACACATAGCCATTCAGGGTAGTGCAGGACGCAGGTCACACCCCGGTGGGCTACGGTCGTCAGGTGGCCCGCACGAAGAAGCTGTTTGCCGCTTTGACCCGCAGGGGCCCGCACCGCGTTTTGCGCGGTGACCTGGCGTTTGCCGGATTGTCCGGCGTCGTCTACACCCCGGAATCGGGGATGAATCTGGCGGGTGTGGCGTTCGGTCACGATTGGGTCGCGGGCGCCGACCGCTACAAGGGGACGCTCGAGCATCTGGCGTCGTGGGGCATCGTCGCCGCGGCACCCGATACCGAGACCGGTATCGCGCCATCGGTGCTCAACCTCGCGTTCGATCTGGGCACCACACTGGACATCATCGCGGGCGTGCGACTGGGTTCGGGAAAGATCAGTGTTCATCCGACGAAGTTGGGCGTCGTCGGGCACGGTTTCGGCGGGTCCGCGGCGGTGTTCGCTGCCGCAGGCATGCCGGCCAAGCCGAACGCCATCGTCGCGATGTTTCCGACGGTGACCAAGCCGCCAGCGTGGCAGCCCGCGGCTTCGCTGCCGGTGCCCGGTCTGGTCCTCACCGCGCCGGGTGACCCGATGACGTTGCGCTCCAACGCCGTTGAGCTGGCCCGGGTGTGGAAGGGCACGACACTTCGCACGGTGAACAAGGCCAAGGCCGGGGGGCTGATCGAAGGCAGGCGGCTGGCCCGGGTGGTCGGCCTGCCTGGCGCCGACCGCAGTACCCAGAAGGTGGTGCGCGCGCTGCTGACGGGGTACCTGTTGCACATGCTGACCGGTGACAAGACCTACCGCGACTTCGCCGACCCCGAGGTCGACCTGCCGAAGGCACCTGTAGTTGATCCATTCGCCGGCGATCCGGTGAACATCGAAGACAAAGTCGTCGCTCTTCTGAAGCCCTGAGTCTGCCAACCAACTGGTTGGGTGTATAAAGCGACTGTGCCTTCGTTGCGGACAGGAATCTTTCTGAGCTACGCCGGCGGCTTTCGCGAGGCTGTCGACGACGTCGTCGAGCTGGAGAAGATCGGCGTCGACATCGCTCTGGTGGCCGAGGCCTACTCGTACGACGCGATCAGCCAGCTTGGTTTTCTGGCGGCCAAGACGTCCCGGATCGAACTGGGCACCGGCGTCGTGCCCATCTACATTCGCACCCCGTCGCTGCTGGCCATGACGGCAGCCGGACTCGACTACGTGTCCGACGGCCGCTTCCGGCTGGGCATCGGCACATCGGGACCGCAGGTCATGGAGGGCTTCCACGGCGTGCCGTTCGACGCACCGCTCGGCCGGACTCGCGAGGTGGTCGAGATCTGCCGGCAGGTGTGGCGCCGCGAACGGGTGACCTATGACGGGAAGTACTACCAGATTCCATTGCCACCCGACCAAGGCACCGGCCTGGCCAAACCGCTACACCTGATCAATCATCCTGTCCGCGATCGCATTCCGATCACCATCGCGGCGCTCGGCCCCAAGAACGTCGAGCTGACGGCCGAGATTGCCGAGGGCTGGCAGCCGGTGTTCTTTCTCCCGGAGAAGGTGGACGACGTCTGGGGCGAGTCGCTGCGGTCCGGGTACGCCAAACGCGACCCGACACTGGGTCCGCTGGAGATCATGGTGAGCGCCCCGCTGGCCATCGGCGACGATGTCGATGGCCGATTGTCCTGGGCGAAGCCACAATTGGCGCTGTACATCGGCGGCATGGGTGCCCGTGGGAAGAACTTCTACCACAACCTGGCCACCCGCTACGGGTTCGGCGAGGTGGCCGACCACATCCAGGATCTCTACCTCGCGGGCAAGAAGCAGGCGGCCACCGACGCGGTGCCCGACGAACTGGTGCGCAATGTGTCGCTGGTGGGCCCGCACGGTTTCGTCAAAGAGCGGTTGGCCGCCTACGCCGACGCCGGGGTCACAACGCTGCTGTTGCAGCCGCTGTCCGGTGACCGCCGCGAGACGCTGCGCTACGTCGAGGAGCTGCGCGCGCTCCTTCCGTAGACGCCTCGCCCGTCACATCCGTCACCAATAGCGTGGCCAGTGTTTCCCTGAAACGTGACATAGCGCATGCGATACCGCGTTTTAAACGAGGACGGTTCCGCCGTCGACCGTCAGCACGATGCCGGTGCCGAACTCCTGCTCCATGCAATACAAATACGCGCGTGCGATATCGGCCACTTCGCCGATGCGACCCAGTGGAAGTTGTTGTGCGGCTTGGTCATACATCGCCTGCCGGTCCGCGTCGCTCATCGCCACCCACAGCGGAGTGCGCACGACGCCCGGGGCTACGACGTTGACCCGGATCGGCGACAGCTCCACGGCGAGCGCCTTGGTCAGCGCGTTCATCGCGCCGCAAACGCTCACCGGCAGAGCACCGAATCCGGGTTGATCAGCGGCAGTGCCGCTGGTCAGTGTGATCGACCCGCCGGCCGTGATGTGCGGCGCGAACACGCGCACAGCGGTCAGCGCACCGACGAACCGGGTTTGAAAGAAGCGTGTGATGACCTCAGGGGTGAGCTCGGCCAGCGGTGCCAGTTCGAGTGACTCGCCAGCGGTGAACACGAGGTGTTCGATGTCACCGATGTCGACGGCCAGCCGCTCCAATGCCGGCAGGTCGGTGAGGTCGACGGTCGCGCCGCGGGCGTGCTCGGGCAGTTCGGAGAGGGCACGGTCGACGCTCGACTGTTGGCGCGACACCACGATCGGGATGGCACCGCGTTCGGCCGCTGCGGACGCCACACCAAGGCCGATACCGGACGTGCCGCCGATGACGAGCACTCGCGCGTTCTTCAGGCTCATGCATCCAGTCTCCGCCAGGATTGGCTGACCCGTCCAAGACTCTTTTCGTCGCGGGAGCGATACCCTTGGGGTATGGCCGCGCCCGACCTCGACATGCGCAAACTCCGCTACTTCGTGGCAGTCGGCGAAGAACTGAACTTCGGCCGCGCCGCCGAGCGGCTACACATCGCGCAGCCGGTCCTGTCGCGCCAGATCCGCTCGTTCGAAAGTGACCTCGGCGTGCAGCTACTCGCCCGCGACTCGCGCGGAACTCGGCTGACCGCTGCAGGCAAGCAATTACTCGAGGACGCCCGGTTCTTACTCGCGGAGTCGAAAGCACTGCGGCAGCGCCTGTTTCGAGTTGCCGAGCCGACTGTGACGGTAACCGTCGGCGTCATGCCCGGCCTGTTGGCGACGGCCGCCGCGGCGGCGTTCGAAGACGATGAGCCGTCGCGGCGCGCCGTCGTGGTGCAAGTCGGATGGGCCGAGCAGGTCGACGTGGTCCGCAGCGGTGATGTCGACGTGGTGTACGCGCGCGAGCCCATCGACCGCCACGGGCTGGGCACCGCACCACTGCTGGAGGAACCGCGGGACGTCGTCTTGCCTGCCTCCGATCCACTCGCGAAGAAAAAGCGCTCCGTGCGGCTGGCCGACCTGGCATCCAGGCGGCTGCTGCAGGACCCTGCCACTCTGCCGGAGTGGTACGCAATCGCGACCCCCGAGCACCGCCGCCCGGGCCAGATGGCCCACACAGTGGAGGAGAAGCTGGAACTTGTTGCCGCGCAAGCGGGTTTCGTGATTCTGCCGCGGTCGACGACGGCGTTCTACCGCAGGCCGGACGTTCGGGTGATGCCGGTCGAGGACATCGGCCCGAGCCAGGTGACGCTGATCTGGGATGCGGCGACCGACAACCCGCCCCGCGACGCGTTCGTCAGTGCGGCGCTGGCGTGCCGGACACAGTCGATCTGACACTCGGCTGCCTGTCCTTGGCTGCGATTTCGGCGAGCACCGCTACCACTACGCCGAACGCGAAGTACAGCGCGGGCAGCCACGGCGCCACCCCGAACAACGCGTTCGAGTCGTCGGCATAGCGGAACACCCCGGCCGCAGCGAGCGCGGCTTCTACGATCGGCCCGCCGATCGCGGCCAGCACACCGCATATGGCGCCGGGGCCGTCGCCCAACACGCACCAGGTGATCACCGCGAGCGCACAGATCAGCACCGTCACCGGAACGGCCGGTGCCGTGTGCTCAAGGGCCGTGATGATGTAGATCCCGATGACGGCCGCGACACCCGCGAGGCCCTGACGCGCGTTGACCGACGCGCGTGGGGCCCGCAGACGCAGGCGCAGCTCGGCCAGTGACACGGTCGCGACGGCGACGAGGAGCGGGAACCAGATCGGGCTGCTCCACACGAATGGCACCGCGTCGGTCAGGTATTCGGTGGTGCCAGTGGCCACGTGGCTGTGGTCACCGATCAGCGAGGCCGCCGACCCCAACGTGAACAGAAAGGTGAGCGCCGGCATGCGCAATTTCACTCGACGGACGCTACTCCGCGGCAATTGCTACCGCGGCAAGCTCGCCAGGACACCAACGCCCGCCGCCGCCGCGGCGCCCGCCGAACCGAGCCCAATCCATCGGTTTGTCGGCGGCATATCTCGCCAGGCGCCCGCGATGCCGACGAGGTCCGCACTGTCGGCCATCAGAGCCGCAACCACCCAAGGACGCACCGCGTCACCACACCGGATCGCGGCGAGTAGACCAAGTCCGAGACCAATCTCCCGACCGCCCATGCCCCGAAGGAACGCCTGCGCATCGGGAAGGGCGCCACCGGGTCCCGCCAGTGTTCGGCCCGTCACCGCGGGTACAGCCAATGAAGCGATGCCGAAGCCGATTCGGCCAATCGCGTACAGCCTCAACGACTTCACGCCGACGCGATCCAGGTGCGAGCGCGGTCGAGGATGGCGGCGCGGTCAAATCGGTCCACCGCCCACGTGGTGGAGCGGACAGTTCCGCGATCGCCGTAGCGCCGCATGATGTCCACGTGATGAGGAAGGGTGATGAACCGCTCGAGGTCCTCCTCGGTTTCCCACACCGAGATCGAACCGCCGCACCGGGCAGCAGGCATCATCCACAGCCACATGCCGACCGCTCCTGCCATGGCATACCAGCCCATCCGCATCCGCACCCCTTTAACCGCGACACCGGGAAGTTCGCGTCGGTGATGCGCCGCGAACTCGGTCACGCTCACCACCACCGGGGCATCTCCTGGATCGACGGGACCAGGCATCCAGGGCATCAGTAAGGGAGCCGCCACCGCTGCCGTTGCACCGTTCACTACTGACATGCCACCAGCTTCGACACATAATTGGTGTGTGTCAGGATCCAATCAGGATATTTCTGAACAGACCAATTATGACGATTCGGGCTTCCCATCGGACCTTCTCGTCAGACTCGATCGGTCCGATCGACGGGGGCTGTCCGCCCAACTGCAACAACAGTTGCGCTCGGCAATCCAACAGGGGCATCTGTCGGCTGGGACGGTGCTCCCGCCAACGCGAACGTTGGCGCATGATCTCGGCGTCGCACGAAGCGTGGTGGTGGCCGCGTACGAACATCTCGCGACCGACGGATACCTCAGCGGACGCCAAGGATCTGGCACCCGGGTGATGCCGATCGCTCAGTCGATGTCGGGATCGTCGTCGGCGATCGGCGAGCCGGATATCGACGTCCGTCTCATCGGCGGATTGCCCGACCCTGCCCTCTTCCCGCGAACTGAATGGCTGCGCCACTATCGCGCGGCCCTCAACGGTGTGCCCAATCAACACCTGGGTTACCCGGGTCCCCTTGGGACGCTGCCGTTACGCGAAGAACTCGCCAACTACATCGCACGCGTGCGCGGTGTGGCGACCACGCCCGATCACGTGCTCATCACGTCGGGGTTGACACAGGCGGTGGTGCTGGTGGCCCGGGCATTGCGGTCCCGGGGCGTCGACGCGATCGCCGTCGAGGACCCGTGCTTCGGCTTCCACAGGGAAGCCGTATCCAACGCGGGACTACGAGTGGTGCCGATTCCCGTTGACGATGACGGCCTCGATGTGTCAAAGCTGTCGGTGCACAATGTCAGAGCGGTTCTAGTGGCGCCCGCGCACTCCTATCCGACGGGAACAGTCCTCAGCGCAGCACGTCGGGCTGCGCTCGTCCAATGGGCGCGCGATAACGACGGACTGATCATCGAAGACGACTACGACGCGGAATTTCGGTACGACCGCGCGCCGATCGGGGCTCTACAGGGGCTCGCACCGCAGCACGTGGCCTACACCGGGTGCGCGAGCAAGACCCTCACGCCCGCACTGCGACTCGGTTGGCTAGCCGCACCTGACTGGCTCGTCGACGAGGCAGTAAGGCAAAAGCTGCTGGACGATATGGGAAATACCGTGCTCGAGCAGTTGGCCCTGGCGCGGTTCATCGAAACGGGTGGGCTCGCAAGGCATCTCCGTCGGGTGCGGCCGATCTATCGTCGCCGACGCGACACCGCCCTGGCCTCGATCGCCACGTCGCTGCCGGATGCGATTCCGACCGGCGTGGCCGCGGGCCTTCACATGTACCTACGGCTGCCGACTTGGTGCCACGAGTTGGATCTCGTCGAAGCCGCACGCAAGCGAGGTGTCCTTGTGGAGGGCGCCAGCTGGCATTGGTCGGTGCCGCGCGCGGCACCGCCGGCTCTGGTGATCGGCTACGGTGCGATCGCCGAGCCTGCCATCCGCAATGGCTTGGCGGTTCTCGGGTCGATATACCGGCGGCACCGATAACTCGTCGTCCACCCATAGACGCCGGGACGCCGGCGGACCCCCACCGGTTCCACCAAATTTTCAGCGCTGGGTGCTGACCGATTCGGCGACCCGGACGGCGAGTTGCCGTGCCGTATTCTCGTCGGCAGCCTCGACCATGACGCGGACGACCTGCTCAGTTCCCGATGGCCGCAACAGGATTCGGCCCGAATCACCAAGCTCGGCCTCGGCCTCCGCCACCGCCGAACGCACCGACGGCGCGTCGGCCACCGTGGCCTTGTCCGCGACCTGCACATTGATCAACACCTGAGGCAGGGTCTGCATCGGCGCGGCCAGCGCCGCCAACGACGAGCGGGTCTGCGCCATTCTCGACATCAGCCGCAACCCGGTGACGATGCCGTCTCCAGTCGTGCCGAGCGCCGGCATGACGATGTGTCCCGACTGCTCACCGCCAAGGGAATACTCGCCCGCCCTCAGCTCTTCGAGCACGTAGCGGTCGCCGACGCCGGTGGTGCGGACTTCGATGCCCGCCGCGCGCATGGCCAGGTGCAGCCCGAGGTTGCTCATCACGGTCGCCACCAACGTGTTGGACGCCAGCTCGCCGGCGTCGCGCATCGCGAGCGCGAGGATCACCATGACTGCGTCGCCGTCGATCACCCGGCCGGTGGCGTCGACCGCCAGGCAGCGGTCGGCATCGCCGTCGTGCGCCAGCCCGAGGTCGGCGCCGTGTGACACCACCGCCGACTGCAGCCCCTCCATGTGTGTCGACCCGCAGCCGTCGTTGATGTTCAGCCCGTTGGGCTCGGCGTTGATGGCGATGACGGTCGCGCCCGCCGCCCGGTACGCCCGCGGCGCGGCGGTGTACCCGGCGCCGTGCGCGCAGTCGACGACGACCGTGAGATCGTCGAGCCGGGTAGTGAGCGCCTTGCCGACGTGACGCAGATAGCGGTCATTCGCATCCTCGGCGTCGACGACCCGTCCGATGCCCGCACCGGTGGGACGGCTACCTGGACCCTGGTTGAGGAGTTCTTCGATGCGGTCCTCGGCGGCGTCGTCGAGCTTGTGTCCGCCCGGCCCGAAGATCTTGATGCCGTTGTCCGGCATCGGGTTGTGCGACGCTGAGATCATCACGCCGAAGTCGGCATCGTATGCGTTGGTCAGGTACGCCACGGCTGGCGTGGGCAGGACGCCGACGCGCAGCGCGTCGACCCCTTCACTGGTCACACCGGCGATCACCGCCGCCTCGAGCATCTCGCTGCTGGCCCGCGGGTCGCGGCCCACCACGGCGATGCGGCGCGCATGACCCCCGACGCTGCCCAACCGGCGCGCCGCCGCGGAGCCCAAACCCAGCGCCAGCTCGGCGGTCAGATCCTGATTGGCGACTCCGCGCACCCCGTCGGTGCCGAACAGTCGAGCCATCATTGCGCTCCGAGGGGACCGGTGGCTGTCTCCATCGCGGGAATTGCGGTACTCGTCGGTGTCGGACCCCCTCCATACGATTGCGCCTGGGCCTGGACTGGGCCTTCGGGCGGCTCCGGAGAAACAACCGGATGCACAGCCGAGAAGAGTCTGCGGATGGAGTCGCAGTTGTGGGCTTCATCCGTTCGAGAAGTCACGCCGACAAACCTCTCACAGTTGGCATCCGATCACATAAGTGACGAGGTACGCGGTCATTCCGGCGCCAAACCGGTACCGGAAGGAGACGGGAGGTGCCGACTGTGCACTCAGCGATGCGACACACGCCGTGTGAACGTCGCTGGCCGCACAGTCGGCACCGATCGATCAGCGCTTGCTGTACTGAGGCGCCTTGCGGGCTTTCTTGAGGCCGTACTTCTTGCGCTCGATGGCCCGCGGGTCGCGGGTGAGGAAGCCGGCCTTCTTCAGCGCGGGCCGGTCCTAGGGCTGCACGATGATCAGTGCCAGGGCGATGGCCAGGCGCAGCGCGCCTGCCTGCCCGGACGGGCCGCCACCATCGAGGTGGGCGTGGATGTCGAAGG
>JAOPVX010000237.1 GCA_025965975.1 Mycobacterium sp.
GAAGTCGTGCGGATCGCGCTGCCGACGGCGCTGTCCCGGTATGTCGTCGAGAAGGGTTCGATCACCGTTGACGGCATATCTCTCACGGTTTCCGGTATCGGCCACGACTGGTTTGAGGTGTCGTTGATCCCGACGAAGTTGGACCTCACCACGCTCGGCAAGGCGGAGGTCGGGACCCACGTCAATCTCGAGGTCGACATCATCGCCAAGTATGTTGAGCGGCTCATGCTAGATAAATAGCTGTGAGCTGCGGTAATAGGTGCTCATGGTTGAGCTTTCGTTGGTGCCTGGCCCCTGGTGGCCGGTCACGCAAAGGTTGCGGCGGACGCCTTGGCGGATTCTTGAAAGTCCGCCGTCCCCGCACCGAAAGCCGCGCGGCGCATAGCGGCAGCCAACCAGTCGGGCGCGAATTGTTCAGTGCGGCAACGAAATTCAGTTTGAAGCGAACACTCCTGAGGCGGCAGCGGAAGCACGCTCCCGGGAGGGCACGAATGACCGACTCGGGCCGGCCGTGGCACACCAGAGACCGCATGCGCATTTGCGGTCAATGTGCTGAAGGCATACAGGGACAGCCATCCATCGCCCGGTAGCGCCACTCGCACTGTGACCGCGGATTCCGTTGTGGCGTGCCCGGATTACGGCGAGCAGTGCGTCGGTCCGCCCGTGGTGCTGAACTGCGCGATCGACGACAACGGCACATGGGTGACGTGCCCCGACGGAGGTGTAGCCCAGGTCCTCCTCGTTTGACGTGTGAGTAGTTCCTCCGCTGCCGCGCTCGCCCTAGTCGGCCGTCAGCTCAGGCAGGTTAGCCCGCCGCTGTTAAACGGACTCTGACTGGCTGGTTTGATCCTGTGTCGCGGCCCAGCTGGCGGGCAGGGTCAGCGCGTCGGCCGCTACACCAAATCCGAAAGATGTTAAGTCCGGCGGCGTGCTGGTTGACCTTAGGATGGGAAGTCCCCTACACGGGTCCAATCCGGCGATCACGACCAGTTCAGCTGACAGGACCTTGAAATCCCCACAGCGCCGGATGATGGTGCAATCTGATGGTGCACACCATCAGCGGGACCAGGCAGTATTAATACGTAGGAGTAACCCGGGGGACGGACGAATGACCTACGGCGGCGGATCTGGCGGCTCCGCGGACCCCTTCGGCACCGAACCGTTCGGGAGCAGCCCATATGGCAGCCCGATGCCCACCGCATCGCCGGCACCGTCCGGCGAGGTGAACAAGCTGGCCACGCTGTCGATCGTTTTCGCGTTCGTCTTCGCGCCCGTCGGGGTGGTGCTGGGGCATGTGGCATTGGCACAGATTTCGCGCCGCGGCGAGCGTGGCCGCGACCGTGCATTGATCGGCCTGACTCTGTCTTACCTATTCATCCTGTTCGCGGTCGTCGCGCTGATCGTTTGGCTGATCATTGGCGGCGGGCCTAGATCGTCACCGACCCAAGCCACCCCCAGCAGAACGGCCATCACCGCGCCGCCGAGCGTCAGCACCACGGTGGTCACGGCGCCGCCGCCGCAGCGGCCGACGGTGGCCGTCGAGGACTTGCGCGTGGGTGACTGCGTCGAGGTGCAGCAAACTCAGCCTGACCCCACCAAGCCGGACTATCAAGACGTGAAGATCTACCGGGTGCGCTGCGAAGTGCGTGACGGGGTGTTTCAGGTCAGTCTGATCGCCTCGTCGGCGGATCAATGCACTGTCCGAGCGCTGATCAACAGAAAAGACACGATCTTCGCCTGCATCGACGAATTCCGTGGATAAGCTGCTCGGCGCATTTGCTGTCAGAGTGGCGAGGGATCCGTCGCCTGATGCCAGCGCGGCCTGAGGGAATCGATTAACCGGCAACCGACGCGCGTCATGAGACGGATAGACTGCATTAGGTGACCCAAACAGGGGATCCGTTTGAACAGCAACCTGCTGATCCGTTCGGTGGGCCCGCCGGACTGCCCTCAAGCAGTTACCCGCACCCCGCCCCCGAACTATGGCAATTCGCCCCGGCGTCCGCGAGCATGCCCCCACAGTCACCGCCCTACAACACGTTTGCGGTGCTGTCGCCGATCATGGCGATCCTGGTGCCGCCGGCAGGTGTGGTACTCGGGCACCTGGCATTGCCCCAAATCCGCCGCACCGGTGAGCGCGGATGGCTGGCCGCCATCTGGGGCTTGGTATTGGGATACCTGATGTGCGTGGCGCTGCTGGTGGGTGCGATCTGGTTCGCGGCGAGCAGCCACACCCGCTCGACACAGGCGACACCGGCCGCCACCGCGCCACCGCGTGGCACGCCGTCGACCTCGGTCGTGACATCGGTAGCCCCGCCATCCACGACGCCGAGGATCAAACTCGATTTGGCTCAGGCAACCGTCGGCACCTGCGTGGAGATCCAACTACGCGGCAACAGCTCGGAGGACGCACTGGATCTGTTCAAAGTTCCGTGTGTGCACCGCGACGGGGTGTACACGGTTGTCGCACGGGTCCAAAACAACTCCGACTGCAACACCACCTACGTCGCCGCACCCCCCGATCACACGTTTGCAGTGTGTTTGAACCGGTACTGACGACCATGGCCAACACGACACCTGATCACGGAATGGGCGATCACCGTAATCTCGCGACGACGCAAGACGACGAAGGGCAACGATTGGACCGCATCGAATACCGGGCAGCATGGCCGGCCCCGGACGGCGCAGCGATGGGCGGGTGCTGAGATGCCGCGGTCGGATCCATTCGATTTCAGCGAGTTCGGTGCCGGTCGGCCCGCCCGTACCTCGCCGGCGCAAGTGCCAACAACTGGCCAGGCGCCGGGGCGGCCGCCAAACCGCCGGTTCGAGACGGAATTTGACCCGTTCGCCGATCAGCGGTCCAGCGGGTCCGACACCGATCACGGAGACGCGTTCGGGCGGACCACCGCCGACGCGCTCGGAGCCCAAACGCTTGCGGTCGCGCGCCCGCCGCTGGCGCTCTTCGCGCTCGCGTTCGCGCTGGCCGCGGTGGGGCTTGCGATCGGCCTCGCGTGGGGTCCGCGGCTGGCCGCCGCGTTCGCAGGCTGGGTGCTGGCCGGCCCGGTGGCGATCGGGGCGCTCGCCGAGTTCAGCCGGGTCGATACGCGTCGGCGCACTCATGCGGTGTACTCGGCCCCGCGCTGGGTTCCCAACGTGTACTGGGCGATTCTTGGGGTGTGCCTGCTGGGGATCGCGGTAGGGGCCTGGCACATCGCGCTATGGGCCGGCACGTTGTAGGACCACCACATGATGTTCGTCAATCGGCTTCTCAGACAGCGCAGTGCGGCGCGAAAACCATTGGCGCGCCTCACCGCTGTGGTTGCACTGGCCGGTGCGCTTGCCTTGTTGGGATTTCCTGCGCCGACCGCGCACGCGCAGCCCAACACCGGGGTGGACCGCTACGGTGGGTGTCTGGCCGCACAGAAGACCGGCGACCTCCTGATCCTGTTCGACGAGTCGAGCAGCCTGCAGGAGACCGACCCTAAGGCGGCGCGGGTGCAGGCCGCCCAATATCTGGTGCGAACCCTGGGCCGCTACGCCGACCGCATCGGGGCCAAGCTCGACGTCGCGATCGCCGGGTTCGCCGAGACCTATTACCCAGAACACGACTGGACGCCGCTCACCGGTGCCACCGCCGACTCCGTCGCCAATGCGATGTCACCGGTGGCGTCGAAAAACACCGGCATCGACACCGATTACTGGCTTGCCCTCGACGGCGCCCGACAGGCGCTGGCCGCACGCGGGGCCGGAGTCGGTGGTGGCGACCGCTGTCAGGCGATCGCCTGGTTCTCCGACGGCATGATCGATTTCACGGCGCGGCCGCTGGTCAAGCCGTACGCCGACGGTGTCAGCCTGGACAGCCCCAACGGTGTGGCCGAAACGATTCGGCGGGCCAAGGATTCGATCTGCCGACCGGGCGGGCTGGCCGACCAGTTGCGGTCGCGCGGCATTGTGATGCTCGGTGTCGGACTGACCGTCGGAAGCTCGCCAAACGATTTCGACGCGATGTCGGCGATCAGCACCGGCAAAGGGATTAATGGCACGCCCTGCGGAGGCATCACCGACCCCGTTCCGGGCGACTTCTACCCGGTGAACAACATCGACGACATGCTGTTCGCATTCGATGCGCTCAACCCCGAGCCCGGGATACAGAACCGAGGCCCGGTGTGCCCGATCAAGGTGTGTCCGGAGGCCCGGCATGACTTCGTGCTGGACCGCTCGATCAAATCGGTGAACATCCTCGGCTCGGGCGGCATGCCCGGCATCGTGCCCTACCTGATCAGCCCGTCCGGGCAGCAGATCGACCTACCCAACAAACAGAGCAAGATCAGCACCGAAATCGCCGGCACGCCTGTGGAATACGACTGGCCGTCGGACTCGGCGCAAACCATCACTATCCGCAACACCGGCAGCCCTGACTGGGCGGGCAGGTGGGCGATCGTCTACGTCGACACGACCGGGCAGCACCCGGATGCGGTGTCGCGGGTGAGCATTCACATCGCCACCGACATCTTCCCGACCCTCGTCGACGCCGCAAAGGTGGCCTGGCACAGCGGCGAGGTACTGAAGGGCCTGACCTTCGGCCTGGCCGACGGGCAAGGCAAACCCGTCAACCCCAACGACCTGGCTGGCACCGCCACCATGTCGGCGACGCTGCAGCCCGACGGCGCGACGCCGATCCCGCTGCTGGTGTCGGTGCCGAAAACCGACATCGCCAAACCCGTGGACGCCGACCTGACCAACCTCAATCCCGGGCGCGCGATCCTGCGAATGTCGCTGACGATCACGACCGCCCCGGCCGTCGATGCGCTCGGCGCCCAGATCGCTCCGGGAACCACCCTGTCGCCGCAGGACGTCGAGATGCCGGTGCAGATCCTGCCCAAGTTGGGGCTGCCCACCCCCGGGAGTCGGATCGACTTCGGCACGGTGCAAGCTGCCAAGGGCGCGCACGGCACGCTGAGCATCACCGGGCCCGGATGCGCGTGGATCGCCGCCGCCGATGCCGCCAAGGTGATCGCCGCACCCGACGGCATCGGCACAACCCAGATCACCTCGTCGGCCAACACACCCGGGGGCTGCCTGAGTGTGCCGGCCGGCCAGACTGCGCAGCTTCAGGTCATGCTGCGCACCGACCACGACGGCCACGGCGGGTTGAACGGCACTGTGCCGGTGCATATCTCGGCGCTTGATAATCCCAACAACACGCAGGTCGTTGACGTGCCGTTCGTAGGGTCGCTGATCAAACCGCTCAGCACGACGAACTTCGTGCTGGTGTTCCTTGCCGCGTTGCTGCTCGGCCCTGGCATTCCGCTGGCGCTGCTGTACTCCGCGAAGTGGTACGTGGCCAAAATTCCCGGTGCACCGCTGCTGGCCGAGCGGATCCCGGTCGAAGTGGACTCCGACGTCGTGGTGCGCAACGGGACACCGTTCGCGATGGCCGACACCGACCTGCTGCAGATGGTGCCAGGGCTGCCGCCAGGCGGGGCGCGCAAGCTGACCGTGCGCGGGGTGCGGTTGACCGCTACCACCGGGCGCAGCCCGTTCGGCGCCGGACACATCACCGTGGACGCCGACGGCATGGTAAGCGTCGGATCAGAGCTTCCCGGCACTGACCGCAGCGGCCTGCGTGCGGTGCTGCCGCTGGCCGTGCACAACAAGTGGGTGCTGTTGCACGATCCGGCTGGACCATCGAATGCGGCCGAGGTGCTGTTGCTCGTGGCAGGTCTGACCGACACCGCGGCGCGTGAGCGGACCTACGACGACGTCGGCAGAAGGCTGCCCGAGCTGCTCAGCGCGCTGCGGCACCGCGCCGTCGACGCGGGCCTGGTGCGGGCCGGCGACTCCCGGGGTGCATCGCCGTTCGGCAACTCGGCGCCTATGACTGCGCGCCAGGACCCGTTCATCCCCGCCCCCGGCACCGGCCAGCCGGGCCGCTCTGATCCCCGTCCCTTCGACCCGTTCGACGAAGGACCCTGATGCGACGATTCCTGATTGTTGGGTGCGGTGGCTCCGGCGGCGCGACGCTGGCCTATGTCATGGACCAGCTGCGCTCCGAGCTGCACGGTGCTGGCATCGACAGGCTGCTGTCCGGATGGCAATTCGTCCACATCGACGTGCCCAGCGGCGCCGAGGAAGGGCCCGACGGGCTGGCCAACGTGCCCGGGCAGGGCGGCACCTACATCGGCTGCGGACCCCAAGGCAGCAGCTACGCGATCCTGGATGGCGCGCTGTCGCAGCGGCTGGCCGCCGGCCGCGCACTCGACACGATAGCCACGTGGGCGCCACGCAATCCGGAGGAAGTGACTAACCCGATCTCGACCGGCGCCGGGCAGTACCGCGCGATCGGGCGGATGATCACGTTGAGCAAGGCCGCCGAGATCCGCGCCCGGCTGCAAGCCGCCTGGGAGCAGCTGTTCCGGGTCGAGACTATCTCGGAAATGTCGTCGGTTCGGATCCCGGGCATGGGGCAGTTCGACCCGAACGAGCCGCCGTTGACGCTAGTGGTGTCGTCGATGGCCGGCGGCGCCGGCGCGTCGATGGCGCTGGACGTGTGCCGGTTACTGACCCTCGTGTCCGGGCTGGACCCGAAACTGATGGGCGTCTTCATGGTGACGCCCGACATCTTCAACTCGCTGCCGGAAAGCGCGCGGACCGGCGTGCGGGCAAACTCGCTGGCGATGCTCGGCGAAATCGTGGCCAGCCAGTCCGGGGCGGCGCGCGAACACGACGAGCGGATCCTTCGGGCGCTGGGCCAGCAGCACGGCCAGGGCGAGCCGATCCCATTCGCGCGGGTCTTCCCAGTCGGCCTGTACGTCGGGGCCGACCGCACCCTGTTCGGCGATGGCTCGTACAACGCGGTCTACCGCGGGCTGGCTCGCGGCGTCGCCGGTCTGATGGTCAGCGGCACCGCCAGCGACCAGTTCGTGCGGTACGACCTCGGCAACACCGCGTCACCACCCGGTGATCGTGACCTGCTGGGCTGGGGCAACACGGTGTGGGATCCGCTGCCGTGGGGCACCTACGGGTTTTCCAGTCTCAGCATGGGCCGCGACCGCTACGCCGAATACGGCGCGCAGCGGCTCGCGCGAAGCTGCGCCGACAAACTGGTCACCGGCCACATGCAGCCGGGTAACCCGGCATCGAGCAACGAGCAGCTTGAATCGCTTTTGACCAGCCAGTGGGAGGCGATCTGCGCCGAACTCGGGTTGCCGGCATCGGCAAGCGACGAGGACATCAACGCGCTGGGCAACTGGGTCGCCAACACCGCGTTTCCCGCCCAGACGGTGGCCCCCACCATCAACACGCTGATCGAGCGCCAACTGCGTGGCTACCTGCCCAATCCCGCGGGCCTGACCGCCGAGCAGTGGGTGCCGGTGTTCCGGCAGGCCATCAGCAACCGGCGGGGCGTGCTGGCCAGTGCATGCTCCGACGCGGCGTACCGCCTGGCGTTCGGCTGGCACCGCGCCTTCGCCGACCGGCTCGGCACCGTCGTCAGTGACGCGATCGCCAACTTCGGCCTGCCGTATGCCCGCGCGTTGGTCGAGCAGCTGCGCCGCCATATCGACGACGCGCTCACCGCGCCGATCGGCCAGCTCGGCGAGATGGGACCCCAGGACGTGGTCGCGCTTGCCCCGAACGTCGACACGGTGCTGGGCTCGCTGCGCGGTGTGATGACCAACGCCGACCAGGTGCTAACCACCGCGCTAGACGGATTCCGCGCCACGATCCGCCGGCAGGTGTACGCGACGGCATCGGCCCGGCTGGCGGACATATTCGCCGTGATCGGCAGCGAGTTGCTCATTCCGCTGCGCGACGCGTTGTCCGAAGCGCAGATCGTGGTGGAAAACGCCCAGGCCGAGCCGCCCACCGACGTCGGGTTGGCCCGCATCGCCACCGACCAGTACGCGGCCTGGCCGGCCGACGCCGACGAACTCGTCCCCGGCCGGTTCGCCGAAGCCAACAACGAGGTCCTGCTCATCAGTTCGTCGGCGTTCCAGCAGCGCTACGAGGCCGACCTGGTCAAGGCCGTCGCGGTCGGACATGCCCTCGTCCCGCTCCGGGCCGCCGTCGACGAAGCCACTACCCGGGTGATCCTCGGGCAATGGCAAACCGCCGGGGGCATGCTCGCGCCAGACGGTCTGCTCGAACGCACCGCGAACTGGGTCACCCGCGCCCTCGGCGTCGATCCCGACACCGGGCGGTCCCGGGTGCCGTCGGTCGCCCAGTTCGACGTCCACACCCGCCCCGCCGAGCTGCTGGAGCGGGCACGACTCTACGTCAGGCGGCCCGGTGAGGCGTTCCACGACTTCATCAAGGTATCGCTGCGCGACTATGTTCAAGGCGTCGGGGCGCCCGAATCCGAACTGGCGACCCGGCGTCGCGACATCGCCACCAAGTTCGCCGAGGCGCTGTCGCTGGCACGGCCGCTGGCGAGCGTCAACGACCAGGCGCTGACCCATCTGCATCCCGGCCAGCAGGTCGAATACCGCTACAAATTCTCCGAGGTGCCGTTCGCGGGCCAGTCGGTCGCCGACGCGCTCACCGACGTGCTGCGCTCCAACCCGCGCATCGACCAGGCGAGCAAGGAAAACTTCGCCCGCGCACTCACCGACGAGGACAGCGTCGCCCGCATCGATATCTTCGGCTCCTACCCAAACTACTCGCCGCTGGCGTTCGACTCGGTGCTCAAGCCCGCGGCCCAGCAGTGGGCCGAGATTCCCGGCCCCGCACGCGCCCAGTTTTGGCGGTATCGGCGCTCGCGGCCGCTAGCGGCCGCGCTGCCGATGGGCGAGGCCGAACGGCGCACGATGACAGCCGGTTGGCTGCTCGGCCAAATCATCGGCCGGATACAGATACCCGAATCCCCTTACTCCGAACCAGTCCGAATCTTCGACAGCGAGGCCGGGAAATGGCTCTCCTTCCCCAACCCGCTGCTGACACCGCCGTCGCAGTTCATCGCTCCATATGACTGGCTGCCGGCGGTGTTGGAAGGAGTTCTGCTGGCGATCGCGCAATCACAAGAGCCACCGGTGATGAGCTCGCTGCGGCCCTACCGGGTGCTGCGCGGCCTCTACGACGCCAACTCGCAGGACCCCGCCAGCGGGATCGTGCCGCTGTCGGTGGTCGGCCTGCTGCGCGAGTTCATCCTCACCGGGTCGTCGGCTCCCGGCCTCGGGTCTCGCATCGACAGTGTCGCGGCCGCGCAGACACCGGCCGATCGGGCCGTCGCCGCCGAAGACTGGCTGTCGACCGTGCGCGACACCAGCGCCGAATACCTGGCCCCCGGTGGCGCCGCAGGCGGGGGAGCGTTCGCGACAATCGCGACCCGGTTGAAAGCATCTAAGACCCCGATCTTTCGTGATCTGGCGCCTGACGTGTTCTGGGCCACCGAGGCGCTGACTGGACTGATCCGCGAGGTAAAGGGAACCATCGACAGCCAAACCGACGGCGATGCAACGGTTCTCGGTGCAGCCGAACAGGTCGTCATCCCCGAGGGAGGGACGTTCTGACGATGTCGGTCCTCACCGTGGTGCTGGCCCCGCACACGCAGGCCGAGGAGATTCTTGCGGTGCTCACCGACTACTCGGCGGTCGGCCTGCTCGCCCGCTTCGTATGGGTCGACTCCGCCGACGCCGGCGCGTCGCCGCTGCCGGCCACACTTGTCACCGACGGCCGCGCGAATCCCGTTGTGCTACAGCAGATCGTGACCGCCCAACGCCACGAGCGGCTAAGGCTCGCGGTTCTGGTGCCGCTGGAGGCGCCCACCGCGTCGCGGGTGCGGCTGGCCGTCGAGCAGCAGGTGGAGCAGATCATGCGGTTCGGCGCGATGGGCGCGCCGATCACCCTGCTGCGCCTGCTGTACACCCACGGGGCGGCCGCGGCGGTGACTGCCGACCCGTCGGCGGTGCTCGAGGGGTGGCACAACCTGCTGATCGCGCCGGAGGACTCCGCGGGTCCCGGGCTGGGGTCGGTCACGCTGGACCGGCTCACCGATCCGCTCGACGTCGCCCGCCATGTCGCCCCGGTCGTCGCGGGCGCCGCCGGACTGTGGGCGGGCATCGAGAGAACGCCGTTCGACAGCCTCGGGATCCTGCCGGGGCTCACCATCCGCGCGGTGCGCGCCTTCTACCGCCAACTCGACACCGCCGCCGTCGAAGAACAGCTGCGGGCACACCTGTTCGACCCGAACGGTCGCCTACCGCTTCCGCGCGGCGGCACCGTCCCAATCGTCTACATCGACGACGTGCCCAAGGCCACCCGCTCAATGGCCGAGGGGGTGTGGAGAAAGCACCGCGACGCGCTGCGGGGGCCCCGTGTTGCCGTGGAAACCGGTGGAATTCAACAGATTTCAATCTGGGCGGCGTTGAAAATGTTCTTGTCGTTCCTCGGCGCCGCGCTGCGCAGGGCACCATCAAAGTGGGTATCGGCCGTCGTGGGCTCGGTCTCCTCGGTCGTCGCCACCACCGTGCAGAACTTGGTCTTCGGTCGTGCCGATTCGGCCTACGGCGTGGTCTCCAGCGCCGAGCCGGCCAGCTGGGAAGACCTCGGGCGCAGCGCAGACGCGCTCGGCGCAGCGCTTGACGGAGCGGGCGGCGGTGAGCACATCGCGCATCAGGACCTCAGCCCGCTGTGGACCGATTTCGTCAACGCCGCGCTGACCCTCGCCGATGGGGGCCGGCGAGCCGCCGGTCTGGAACCGGTGCGGATCGGCGCCGCCGTCGGCGTCGTCCGCAGCTGCGCCGATGTCGTCCCCAGCGCCGCCGACAGGTTCTCGGCGATCCCCGCGTCGCTGGCCGCGGTGATCGGGGTGAGCACGGTGGAGGCGCCCGACGTCATGGGGGCGGCCGCCTTACGTGACCGGCTCACCCGCACCTACGGCGACCCCGCCGCCGGGGTCGAGGCCCGCCGCGCGGCCGCCGACCTTGACACCTGGCAGGCAAACGCGACGAAAAGCTATGCGTGGCAGACCGGTTTGATTCTGGCCAATTTTCTGGACCGCGCACGCACTGAGGTGGCCGGCCTGGTGCAGCAGATCCGCGACACCGCTAGCCGGGATGCCGTGGACGAGCGGTTGCGCCGGCGCCAGCGCACGATCGGCCTGATCCTCAAGACGTTCGGCTGGGCGCTGTTTGCCGCGCTGGTGATGCTGGCCTTTGCGGCTGCCGTCGGCTGGGTCAGCTGGAAGTTCGCGCTGATCACCGCCGGGGTGCTGCTGGGGCTGTATCTGGTGATCGCACTTGGGCTTTTTCTGCTTGCCCAGCGCGATCTGTTCGCCGAGATCAATCTGTGCCAGTCCCAACAAAGTCAGCTGGACGCGATGCACGCCAACCTGCGAACAGCGGTGCAGGATCTCAGCCGGCTATCGGGCGCCTACGGGCAGCTGCTGGCGTGGAGCCGGGTGCTCGGCGCGATGCTGCGGGCCCCGTTTGGTCCCGCCCCGCCGCGGCGGCCCGCGGCAGGCCAGCTGACCGACGGGCTTCCGCGATCCACCCAGCTGGGTGTGGCTACAGCGAACCCAAATGACGCGGACACCGCCATTCACGGGATCGAACAGCGGCTCTACCAGGTGGGCTGGCTCACCGGGCCGTGGGAGGACATGCTCGCCGCCGCCGCAATAGAGCTGCGTGAGGAGCCTTCCGTGCTGTTCGTGATGCCCGGCGCCGGCAGCGGTTCCGCGCTGGACCGGTGGTCGTATGCTGCGGCGTCCGGGCAGCTGCACACGACCGGCGCCGACGCGCTGTGGCGGCAGGTGCAGCAGTTGCTCGCCGACCCGCAAAGCCCCGCCGTCGGTGCACTTACCGGCGCGGTGTTCGTGCCGGCCAGCGGCCGGACCATACCCGCCGCGGAGTTCAGCGCTGGGGTCATTGAGCGCCGGCCCGATCGTGCGGCGCCGTTTGACGCGTGGCTGTTCACCGACGCGGCGCTCACCGCCGGCCGTTCGGCGGTCGTGGTGGACGAGCCGGTCGTGGTGCGCCGAGGCGTGGGTTACCGCGCGGTGGTGGTGCACGCCGGCGATGGCCTGCCGCCCTACGATTTTGCCCCGTTCGCGCCGCGATCCAGCGTCGCGCCCACGAGCGAGGCGGCCGCCGCGGCGGCCGAACCCGACGATCCGCCCGGCGCTGGGAAACTGGTCTTCTAGGTATGTCCGATCCGAACACCTCCGACGGCGATCCTCGCCTACCGGCGCTGCTGCAGTGGCGCAAGCAGCTCATCGCCTCCGGCGCGGTGTCGGCGAGCACCTTCAAGGAAGCTCATGTGCGGCTGGTACTGCGCTCCGGGCGCCGCGATGTCGAGCAGATCCGCTCCATGCTGCCGGGATCGGTGGCCGAGCACGCCGACGACATGGCCCGCGTCCTCGACGAGCTGACCACCGAAACGACCGAACCGGCGCCACCAGCCGACGAAACCGGCGTCGCGCAGGCCAGCGCCGCGCAGGATGTCGTGGAACCACCCGAGACGCCGCCCGGCGAGGACACGACATTGCCGCGGGAAGCGTTCGCGCCGTATGTGTTCCGCGAGCAGACCAACGAACCGGAAACCGTCGTGCTGCGTTCATTCCCCGACCAGCGCACCGGCGAGCAGGCTGTCGAAATGTCCTGGCCGCCTTACCAGCCCGGCGACGCCGAACCGGATTCGTTTGTCGTGTACCGGGTTGTCAGCGCTGAGCAGCACAATCCGTACTCTCCCGACCGGGCACAGTTCGTCGGGGCAACCACCACTACATCGATGCGCGACACCCAGCCGCCGGCCAGCACGGTGCGACGCTATCAGGTGTGGGTGAACACCGGCGGGTCACTGTCCGAAGCCCTTGCCGCCCAACCGGTCCTGCACGCCGAAGGAACACGGCCCAGCCCGGTTCAAAACCTCGCCATCGGCGAGGACTCGGGTCGGGTCGTTGGCCAGTGGTCGGTTTTCCCCGGTGCCAGCGCGGTGCACATCTACCGCATTCCGGCCGGGGACGCCGCTGGGAATGAACTGCAGTACCGCATCTTTGCGGGCAGCGACAATCTCCACGGCTTCGTCGACGCCGACGCCGAACCCGGCCGCCGCTACATCTACCGGACGCGCTGTGAGGTGGTCGTCGACGGCACGGTGCGCCTCTCGGAAGCCGCGCAGGCCGAGGTCCGGGTGTCCGCCGTGCTGGCACCGGTCGATGACTTGTCGCTGATCCCCCAGGACCCCGACAGCACGGTGTGGGATCTGGCGTGGAGCGCGCCGAAGGCCGGTCAGGTGCTCATCTTTCGGACCAAGGAAGGCCCGAGTGCCGGCGCTGAAGCGGCCGAGCTGCCCGAAACCGCGCTGGAGCAAGCCGGCCTGCTCCCCGATACGCGGCTGGCCCACCCGATATCCGACAGCCTCGACCCGGACGGACGCCGCCGGTCGGTGATCGCCGGAGTGCCCTGGCCCAGTGGCTGGAGTCGCGCCTACTTCACGCCGGTGACCGTGCTGGACGGACGGGCGCGGCTGGGTAAAACCGTCTCAACGGTCCGCGCCGGGGCGATCACCGACGCCCAACTCGCCGAGTACTGCACCAAGCAGGTACTGACGTTCGCCTGGCCGGAAGGCGGCGCAGCGGTGTCCATTCATCTGGCCCCCAAAGGCCACGATCCGCGGATGGGCCTGAGTGGGCGGTTTTTCGAGATCGCGTTCGAGGACTACCACAAATTCGGTGGCCGGCAGTTCGTTAACGAGCTGCCGTCCGGCGGCTGCTCCCTGCACCTGGCGCCGG
>JAOPVX010000238.1 GCA_025965975.1 Mycobacterium sp.
CCCGACTCGTTCATGTACACACGCGGCTTGGCCAGCACGACCGACCGGCCGCCGAGCCTGCCCGTCGCGACGTCGGCTCCCGACTTCTTGTGCACCTTGAACCCCGATCCGATGCGATCGGACAGGATGTCGGCGACGAGGAAACCGAGGTTGTGCCGCGTCCTGGCGTACTGCGGTCCTGGGTTGCCGAGGCCGACCACCAGCTGCGGGCCCCTCCCGCTTGGAGGGCGGGGGGACGGTTCGGCCATCGCGAACTACTCGGATTCCGCGGCGGGTGCCTCGTCGGCCGCCTCGCCCTCGCCGCCCTCTTCGGCCTCTTCGCCCTCGGCTTCTTCGGCTGCCTCGCCGCCACCCTCGCCTTCCATGTCCTCGGCGGTCGGGGCCGCGACGACGTTGACGACGAGCATCTCGGGATCAGACACCAGCGTGACGCCGGCAGGCAGCGTGATCGCGCTCGCGCTGAACTGCGTGCCGATCTCGGCGCCCTCGATGGAGATGGTCAACTGGTCGGGAATCGACTGGACGTCCGACTCAATCTCCACGCTGTTGCTGTCCTGGGTGACCAGGGTTCCGTTGACGGCTTCGCCCTCGACGACGACGTTGACCTCAACGGTCACCTTCTCGCCGCGGCGCACGACGAGCAGGTCGATGTGCTGGATGCTGCGCCGGATGGGATGGATCTCCAGCGCCTTGGTCAGCGCGAGCTGCTCCGTGCCCTCGATGTCGAGGGTGAGCACCGCGTTGGTTCCCGAGTGCCGCAGCACGGCGGAGAAATCGTGCGCGTCGAGCTCGAGGTGCTGAGGGTCGGCGCCGTGGCCATAGAGGACGGCGGGAACCTTGCCACTGCGGCGGGCCCGGCGCGACGCTCCCTTGCCCATTTCGGTGCGTACCTGCGCGGTCAGCTTGTTAGCGGTGGAAGTCTTAGCCATTGGGTGTTGCTCCTGTGCCGGTCGTAGTGTCGGGCACGGCCAGGGTCGCAAACCATCAGATGTGCGGGTTCCCGTCGATAACGGTGGCCATGTCGAACCATCGAAGCCACCCTCGCCGTGACGCCCTGAGCCGCTTGGCGGCGGCATCGGGCCGAGTCAGGGTATCAAACGGTGTCTTCAGAGCGGAAATTTGGTGTCCGTGAGCTGCTCGGATAGCTCCCAGAGCGCGGCGGCTTTCCGCGCGTCTCGAGCCAGCGGGCTGCGGTGGTGATTGACGCGCCCGGTCGGGCCGCGCATGGCGAACTTCGGGCCGATGAAGCTGTTGCCCGGCAGGTCCTGGGACACCGCGTACAGGGTCTGGCGGGCGCCGAAGTCGGAGGTGGTGGCGAATAACCGGTTGCCGGCATCCCAAAAGCGGGTGCCCATCCGGTTGCCGGTGTGGCCCTGCAGGTTGGTGGCGGAGTAGCCGGGGTGCGCGGCGTGCGCCTTCACCGCGGACCCTGCGGCGTCAAGGCGCCGCTGCAGGTCGCTGGTAAACAGCAGGTTGGCCAGCTTGGCCTGTCCGTAGGCCGGCCAGGCGAAGTACGGCCGCGACTTCCAGTTCAGGTCTTTGAGGCTGATGTAACCCAGCAGATGCATTATCGACGACACCGTGACCACCCGGTCGGTGATCTTCGGCAGCAGCAAGTTGGTCAGCGCAAAGTGGCCGAGGTGGTTGGTGCCGATCTGGCTTTCGAATCCATCGACGGTCTGCGCGTGCGGCACGGCCATGATGCCTGCGTTGTTCACCAGCACGTCGGCACCGTCGATTCCGTCGGCGAAGGCGCGCACCGACGCCAGGTCCTGCAGGTCGAGCTTGTGGACCTCGACGTCGCCGGTCATGGTGGCGGCGGCTTCGTCGCCTTTGGTGGTGTTGCGCACGGCCAAGATCGTCTTGGCCCCGACGCGAGCCAACTCGCTGGCGGTGACCAACCCAAGGCCGCTGTTCGCGCCGGTGACGATCACGGTGCGTCCGGAGAACGAAGGTAGATCGGCGGCGGTCCAGGCGGAGCGAGGCTTGCCGAGCGACCCTGATGTAGTCATGCCGAACACCCTAACGGCGGCGCTACTTCGGCGGCGCGTTCGGCACCGCGACGTTGAATCCCGCGATGACGGCCTCGACGTCGGGGGCCTCCTCGGCGGCCTTCTCGGCGTAGCCGGTGACCGTGAACTGGATCAGGTAGTGCCGGCCTGGCAGTGCCGGCTGGCCGGCCGCCTTTGGTGGTTGCGGGGCGCCGGTGGCGATGACGATGCGGTTGTAGCTGTGCATGCGGCGGCCGTTGAGGTCGTAGCTGCCCTCGATCATCGACGACGGAAAACCCTTCCAGTTGTCGGTGGAGGCGTTGAGCCGCTTGAAGTTTTGCGCCAATTCAGCGTCGGCGTAGCCGTGCTTGATGGCCTCGCTGTCGTCGAAGTCGCCGGTGAGCCTCAGCACAATCAACATCGCCATGGGGTACGTGTCGGCCTTGGCGACCACCTGCGTTCCCGGTGCGAAGCTCGGATTGGTGTACTGCTCCCAGCCCTTCAGACGCGGCATCGTCACCGTCAGATCGGTGAGCTTGTCGGGGGCGATGGACTCGCCGGTGACACCCGCGTCCTCGAGGAACTTGGAGATCGGCACCGGCTTCCCGGTGCTGGTGGGCGGAGGTTTCGCGCTCGATGTCGACCACACCGAGTGATAGTCAGGCGTTTCCGCGCCGCAGCCCGTCACGGCGAGTACCACCAGTGCGACGGCTGCCGCGCAGCGGCCCGGCCTCACAGAATCTCGCGAACCGCGTCGATCGGCCGGGCCAGCCGGGTGCCCTTTCCGGTGACGACGAATGGCCGCTCGATGAGGATAGGGTGCTCGGCCATCGCGTCGAGCAGTTCGTCGTCGGCGGCCTCGGCCAGGTTCAGCTCGTCGTATAGCGATTCCCGCTTACGCACGGCCGTGCGAACGTCGATCCCCGCGTCCTTGATCAGCTTGACGAGCTCCGCGCGTGACGGCGGCGTCCTGAGGTATTGGATCACCGTCGGTTCGATGCCGTTGTCCCGCAACAAGTCAAGAGTCTTGCGTGAGGTCGTACAGCGCGGATTGTGATAGATCACGCTTTCTGTGCTTTTTGGCACTACGCCGACCCGTCGAAAAGCCCTGTCACCGAACCATTCTCGAACACCGCGCGGATGGTGCTGGCCAGCAGTGGCGCGATGGACAAGACCGTCAGCTGTGGGAACTGCTTGTCCTCACCGATCGGCAGCGTGTTGGTGACGATCACTTCGCGGGCGCCGCACTCGGCCAGTCGTTGGGGCGCAGGATCGGAAAGCACTCCGTGCGTCGCGGCAACGAGGACGTCGCCCGCGCCGTCTTCGTGCAGCAGTTTGACGGCGCCCGCGATCGTGCCGCCGGTGTCGATCATGTCGTCGGTGAGGATGCAGGTTTTGCCCTTGACGTCGCCGACGACGCGGTTGGACTTCACCTGGTTGGGCACCAGCGGGTCTCGGGTCTTATGGATGAAGGCAAGGGGAACACCACCTAATGCGTCGGCCCACTTCTCAGCGACACGCACGCGGCCGGAGTCGGGGGAGACCACCACCATGTCCTGGTCGGCGTAGTTGTCGGCGATGTAACCGCACAGCAGCGACTGCCCGCGCATGTGATCCACCGGGCCGTCGAAGAAGCCCTGGATCTGGTCGGTGTGCAGGTCCACGGTGACGATCCGGTCGGCGCCGGCGGTCTTGAACAGGTCGGCGACTAGCCGGGCCGAGATGGGCTCGCGGCCGCGGTGCTTTTTGTCCTGGCGGGCGTAGGGATAGAACGGCAGGATCGCGGTGATCCGCTTGGCGCTGCCGCGCTTGAGCGCGTCGATCATGATCAGCTGTTCCATCAGCCACTTGTTCAGCGGGAACGGGTGCGACTGCAGCACGAACGCGTCGCAGCCGCGGACCGACTCATCGAAGCGGACGAAGATCTCGCCGTTGGCGAAGTCGCGGGCCGTCTGCGCGGTGACCGCGACGTCGAGTTCCTTGGCCACCTGCTCGGCCAGTTCCGGGTGCGCGCGACCCGAGAAGAGCATCAGATTCTTGCGGTTGTCGGTCCACTCGGTGCCCACAGTGCGCCCTCGCCGGTTGGGGATCGATATCGGCCTTAATGGTACGTACGGGTGGCCGGGTAAATAACAGCTACCCGTTTGTGGGCCAATAATGGACGATCTGAGCTTGTCATACCTGTCCGGGATAGTCGGGTGCATGACGGCGGTGAGGTTGCGTGAGTGGCGTGGGGTGATGCGGGTTGCCGGCCCGTCGGGGGTCGCGATCAGCACCCGGTTGCGCATCACGCCCGGCGACGAGCATGTGCTGGATCTGGTTGCCGAGCATCTGGGCAAGCTGCGGCGGGCGGATCTGGCTCGAGTTAGTCGTTCTCTCGCGTTAGACCCGAGCCTGGACGCCGCGGCTAAGCGGCAGATGCGGCGAGATCGGCTCAACACGCGCAAGAAGGCGTTGACTGCGGAGTCGAGTGCGCGCTCTCCTCCACTACACCGCGCGGCACAAGATCGCTGCCGTCGCGGTGGAGGATCTCGACTTCGCCGACGCCCGCACCGCAGGGCGGGAAACGATGGGCCGAGGATGGCGCGGCAAACGCTTCCGCAAGGCGGTGGCCGGCATCCCGACCGCGGTGTTCCGCCGCCGTTAACCGCCCAAGCCCAACGGCACGGGATTGGCCTGTTTGCGGTCAATCCCGCCTACACCAGCGTGTGGGGGACCAGTATTGGCGTACGCCGTATCAGAACGTCACCCGGCACGAGGCGGCCGCCACCGTGATCGGCAGACGCGCCCAAGGTCATAAGGCGCGGCGACGGAAAGGTGTGACACGCACGCGACCAGAGGATCGCGTCGTGAGAGCTACCGACCAGGCCACGCTCGATGACCGACAGGCGAACACCAGGAACCGCCGCCGGCCAGGGACACGGGGAACCGAATCCCGCCTGCCCAGCCGGGCAAGAACGCGGCAACTGGGCCGGGCAACCGTTACCCCGGCACCGGCCAACAACGGCCAACTACAGCAGTAACGGTTGCCGGATCGTGAACAACTGGGGCCACGCTCACGGCGTTTCCTCGTCGCTCGAGTTCGCCTCACCGTGTTCGGCGATCGCCTTTCTGGCAGCCTTATCGGCCTCGGATCCGGGCCGTTTGCGCGACACCCAGCCCTCGATGTTGCGCTGCGAACCTCCCGACACCGCCAGTGCCCCTGGCGGCACGTCGTCGCGCACGACCGTGCCGGCGCCGGTGTAGGCGCCGTCGCCGACGGTGACCGGCGCGACGAACATGGTGTCGGATCCGGTTCGCACATGCGAGCCGATGGTTGTGCGCGCCTTGTTCTCCCCGTCGTAATTGACGAACACGCTGGACGCGCCGATATTGCTGTGGTCGCCGATGTCGGCGTCGCCGACGTAGGTCAGGTGCGGCACCTTGGTGCCGGCGCCGACCGTCGCGTTCTTGGTCTCGACGAACGCGCCGAGCTTGCCGTCCGCGCCGAGGACGGTGCCTGGCCGCAGATAGGTGAACGGCCCTACGTCGGCACCCTCTCCGATCACCGCGGACGTGGCGTGGGTGCGCACCACGGCGGCCTCGTCGCCGACGGTGACGTCGGTCAGCGTCGTGTCAGGGCCGATCCGGCAGCGCCCGCCGATGCGGGTCGAGCCGAGCAACTGCGTGCCCGGGTGGATCACCGTGTCGCGGCCGACGGTGACGTCGACGTCGATCCAGGTGCTGGCGGGATCGACGATCGTCACGCCCGCCCGCTGATGGGCGGCGACGATGCGCCGGTTGAGCTCGGCGCCCAGCTCGGCCAGCTGCACCCGGTCGTTGACCCCGGTGACCAGCGTGGAGTCGTCGACGTGCTTGGCCAGCACGACGTGCCCGTCGGAGCGGACGATCGAGATCACATCGGTGAGGTAGAGCTCTTGCTGGGCGTTGTCGGACCGCAGCCGGCTCAGCGCCGAGCGCAGCGCCGCGATGTCGAAGGCGTAGACACCGGCGTTGACCTCCCGGATGGCCCGCTGCGACGGGCTGGCGTCGGCCTGTTCGACGATGCCCAGAAAATCTCCGCCCTCACCGTCCTTGGTGCGCAGGATGCGGCCGTAGCCGGTCGGATCGGGCAGCGTCGTGGTGAGCACGGTCGCGGCGGCGGGTGCGGCGCCGTGCGCGACGATCAGGCCGGCCAGCGTGTCGGCGTCAAGCAGCGGCACATCGGCCGAGGTCACGACGACGATGCCGGTGAAGTCCTCGGGCAGTGCCGAAAGGCCGCAGCCCACCGCATGCCCGGTGCCGAGCTGCTGCTCCTGCACCGCGACCTGGATCGGCCGGCCGACCTCGTCGGCCAGCGCGGCGACCGCGGGCGCGATCCGGTCGCGGTCATGGCCCAGCACGACCACGAGTTGAGCCGGCGCCGCCTTGGCCACCGAATGCAGCGCGTGCGACAGCATGCTGCGGCCGGCCAGCGTGTGCAGCACCTTCGGGGTATCCGACCGCATGCGGGTACCCGCCCCGGCCGCCATAACCAGGACCGCAGCCTCGCCGTGGGTTGTCACTCGAATCTCCGCGTCACCAAGCTCCGTGCCGATAGTCGCTCGCCAAGCTCCGTCGCCAGGACTCGAACCTGAACTATCTGAACCAAAATCAGAGGTGCTGCCGATTACACCACGACGGACTGATCAACTCGTGATGCTAGTCGACTGAACTACCCTGAAAGACGTGGCAGCACCCGATAAGGAAGTGCGTGCACCCCGCGCAAGGATGACCGGCGCCGAGCGGCGCTACCAGCTCATCGACGTCGCACGAACGTTGTTCGCCGAGCGCGGGTACGAAGGCACCTCGATCGAGGAGATCGCGCAGCGTGCCAACGTCTCCAAACCGGTCGTCTACGAGCATTTCGGAGGCAAGGAGGGGCTCTACGCGGTGGTGGTCGACCGTGAGATGTCGGCGCTGCTGGACGGCATCACGTCGTCGCTGACCAGGATGACCAACAACCGGTCCCGGCTGCGCATCGAGCGGGTGGCGCTGGCGCTGCTGACCTACGTCGATCAACGCACCGACGGATTCCGCATCTTGATCAGGGACTCGCCGGCCAGCATCAGCTCGGGCACCTACTCCACCCTGCTCAACGAGGCCGTCAACCAGGTGTCGTCGATCCTGGCCGGTGACTTCTCCCGCCGCGGCCTCGACCCCGACATGGCACCGCTGTACGCCCAGGCGCTGGTGGGGTCGGTGTCGATGACCGCGCAGTGGTGGCTCGACGTGCGGGAGCCGAAGAAGGAAGTCGTCGCCGCGCATCTGGTCAACCTGTGCTGGAACGGGCTGATGCACCTCGAGGACGACCCGCAGCTCCTCGACGAGTAGACGCCGGTGAATTTGGCTTCGACCGCCGAGCGGTCAATTCGGCCAGCGCCGCAAGCATTTCGGCGGGTGCCTACGATAGTTGCATCATGACCGCATCGGGGATCACTTCTGTTCAAACCCCGATCGCCGGGCTCGTTGACCTGGCGCTGCGCGATCCCTCGTTGTCGGATGTCGCCCGCCGTGCCGCCGACAGACCCAGCGATCTCACCCTCATCGGCCCGGCCAGTGCCAGGGTGTTCGCGGCGAGCGCGCTGGCGCAGGCCGGTCCGCTGGTCGTTGTCACCGCCACCGGGCGCGAAGCCGACGATCTGACCGCCGAATTGGGCGGCGTGCTGGGTGAGGCGGTCGCGATGTTCCCGTCGTGGGAGACGCTGCCGCACGAGCGGTTGTCACCTGGGGTCGACACGGTCGGTGCGCGGCTGATGCTGCTGCTGCGGTTGGCCCATCCCGACGACGAGCGCCTCGGCCCGCCGTTGCGCGTCGTGGTCACCACGACGCGGTCGCTGCTGCAGCCGATGGGACCCGACCTGGCCGATATCGAGCCGGTGACGCTGACCGTCGGTGCCGAGGCCGAATTCGACGCCGTGATCGTGCGGCTCGTCAACCTGGCCTACACCCGCGTCGACATGGTCGGCAGGCGTGGCGAGTTCGCGGTGCGCGGCGGCATCCTGGATATCTTCCCGCCGACCGCCGAGCACCCGGTGCGTGTCGAGTTCTGGGGCGACGAAGTCTCCGAGATGCGGATGTTCTCCGTCGCCGACCAGCGTTCGATCCCGGAGATCGCCGTGGATTCGCTGGTCGCGGTGCCGTGCCGGGAGCTGCTGCTCACCGACGATGTCCGCGACCGGGCCGCCAAACTCGCTACCGAGCATCGGGTACAGGACAACAGCGTGCCGGGCAGCGTGCCCGACATGCTGGCCAAGCTGGCCGAGGGCATCCCGGTCGACGGCATGGAGGCGCTGCTGCCACTGCTGCGCCCCACCGAGTTGTCGACGCTGTCCGACCATCTGCCTGCGGGCACGCCGCTGCTGATCTGCGATCCGGAGAAGGTCCGCAGCCGCGCGGCCGATCTGATCAAGACCGGCCGCGAGTTTCTGGAAGCCTCCTGGTCGACGGCCGCGGTCGGCGGTGACGTGCCTATCGACATCGAAGCCCTTGGCGCGTCGGGGTTCGTCGACCTCGACGACGCGCGGGCAGCCGCACGTGCGGGCGGCCACCCGTGGTGGACGCTGAGCCAGCTGTCCGACGAGTCGGCGCTCGAGCTCAACATTCGGCCAGCGCCATCGGCGCGGGGGAAACAGTCGAGCATCAGCGAGATCTTCGCGATGCTGCGTGCGCACGTCGCGACGGGCGGCTACGCCGTCGTCGTCACCCCAGGCACAGGCACCGCGCACCGCGTCGTCGAACAGTTGGCCGAATCTGACACTCCCGCAACGATGTTGGAGCCAGGCAGCGTCCCAAAGGAGGGCGTCGTCGGTGTGCTAAGGGGCCCACTGCACGACGGTGTGGTGATTGCCGGGGCCAACCTCGTCGTGATCACCGAAACCGACCTGACCGGCAACCGGGCGACCGCCATCGATGGCAAGCGGCTGGCCGCCAAGCGCCGCAACGTCGTGGATCCGCTGGCGCTGACCGCGGGCGACCTGGTGGTGCACGACCAGCACGGCATCGGCCGGTTCGTCGAGATGACCGAACGTGTGGTCGGCGGTGCACGCCGCGAGTACCTGGTGCTCGAATACGCGTCGAGCAAGCGCGGCGGTGGATCCGACCGGCTCTACGTCCCGATGGACTCGCTCGATCAGCTGTCGCGCTACGTCGGCGGTGAGTCGCCGACGCTGTCGCGCCTCGGCGGCAGCGACTGGGCCAACACCAAGACCAAGGCCCGCAGGGCGGTCCGCGAGATCGCCGCCGAGCTGGTGTCGCTGTACGCCAAGCGGCAGGCCTCGCCGGGCCACGCGTTCACCCCCGACACCCCGTGGCAGGCCGAGATGGAGGACGCGTTCGGGTTCACCGAAACCGTCGACCAGCTCACCGCCATCACCGAGGTCAAGACCGACATGGAGAAGCCCGTCCCGATGGACCGGGTGATCTGCGGCGATGTCGGCTACGGGAAGACCGAGATCGCGGTGCGCGCGGCGTTCAAGGCGGTTCAGGACGGCAAGCAGGTGGCGGTGCTGGTGCCGACGACGCTGCTGGCCGATCAGCACCTGCAGACGTTCGCCGAGCGGATGGCCGGTTTCCCGGTCACGGTCAAGGGATTGTCCCGGTTCACCGATCCCACCGAGTCGCGCGCGGTGCTCGACGGCATGAAAGACGGCTCGGTCGACATCGTGATCGGCACCCACCGGTTGCTGCAGACCGGCGTCACCTGGAAGGACCTCGGCCTGGTCGTGGTCGACGAGGAGCAGCGGTTCGGCGTTGAACACAAGGAGCACATCAAGTCGATGCGCACCCACGTGGACGTGCTGACCATGAGCGCCACCCCGATTCCCCGCACGCTGGAGATGAGCCTGGCCGGGATCCGGGAGATGTCGACGATCCTGACCCCGCCAGAGGAGCGATATCCGGTGCTCACATACGTCGGGCCACACGACGACAAGCAGATCGCGGCCGCGCTGCGCCGCGAGATGCTGCGCGACGGGCAGGCCTTCTACATCCACAATCGGGTTCGCTCCATCGATCAGGCCGCCGCGCGGGTGCGGGGGCTGGTGCCGGAGGCCCGCGTTGCCATCGCGCACGGGCAGATGCCTGAGGACATTCTGGAGCGCACCGTCGAGGGCTTCTGGAACCGCGAACACGACATCCTGGTGTGCACGACGATCGTCGAGACCGGCCTGGACATCTCCAATGCCAACACGTTGATCGTCGAGCGCGCCGACACGTTCGGCCTGTCGCAGCTACACCAATTGCGCGGAAGGGTTGGTCGAAGCCGCGAGCGTGGCTACTCCTATTTCCTGTATCCGCCGGAGGTTCCGCTCACCGAGACCGCGTACGACCGGCTGGCCACCATCGCTCAGAACAACGAGCTGGGCGCCGGCATGGCGGTGGCCATGAAAGATCTTGAAATCCGTGGCGCAGGCAACGTGCTGGGCGCCGAACAATCCGGACACGTTGCCGGTGTGGGCTTCGACCTTTACGTGCGATTGGTGGGGGAGGCGGTCGAGGCCTACCGCGCGGCGGCCGATGGGAAAACCATTGCGGCCGTTGAGGAACCGAAGGATGTGCGGATCGACTTGCCGATCGACGCCCACCTGTCACCGGACTACATCGCCAGTGACCGGCTGCGACTGGAGGGCTATCGCAGGCTGGCGGCGGCCGCCGATGATGCCGAGGTCGACTCCGCTATTGAAGAGCTCGTCGACCGCTATGGGCCGCTGCCGGAATCGGCGCGGTGGCTGGTCGCGGTGGCGCGGCTGCGGTTGCTGTTCCGCCACTACGGGATCACCGAAATCAGCGCGATATCCGAGTCAACGCTGCGGCTGTCGCCGTTGCAGCTTGCCGACTCCCAGCAACTACGGCTCAAGCGGCTGTATCCGAGCGCGCATTACCGGGCAACGACGTCGACGGTGCAAGTACCGATTCCGCGAGCGGGTTCTGGCGTTGGGGCGCCGCGGATTCGTGATCTTGAACTGGTTGCCATGGTCGCCGGGCTGGTGTTGGCCCTCGATGGAAAACCCCAGGAAGGTATTGATATAACGAAGTTCGGAGGTACACCGGCGATGAATGACAAACGGCCAGCGACATGACAGTCGTGTTGGTCGACCCCCGCCGCCCGTCGTTGGTTCCCGTCGAGGCGATCGACTTGCTGACCGGTGATGTCCAGTACACCGAGGAGATGCCTGTCAAGGTGCCGTGGTCGCTGCCTGCGGCCCGACCGGCCTACGACGGGGAGGACGCCCCGGTGTTGCTGTCGTCCGATCCCGACCATCCCGCGGTGAAGGCACGCCTAGCGGCAGGCGACAAGCTGATCGCGGCACCAGAAGCCGCGCCGGGGGACCGGCTCGTCGACGCGGTGGCGATGATGGACAAGCTGCGCACCTCCGGGCCGTGGGAAAGCGAGCAAACGCACGACTCGCTGCGCCGCTACCTGCTCGAGGAGACCTACGAGGTGTTCGACGCGGTGCGCGGCGGGAACGCCGACGAGCTGCGTGAGGAGCTCGGAGACGTGTTGCTGCAGGTGCTGTTTCACGCGCGCATCGCCGAGGACGCGCCGCTACACCCGTTCACCATCGACGACGTCGCCGATTCGCTGGTGCGCAAGCTCGGCAACCGGGTGCCGGCCGTGCTCGCCGGCGAGTCGATCTCGCTGGACGAACAGCTCGCCCAATGGGAGGAGCGCAAGGCGCTAGAAAAGCGGGCGAAGTCGCACCTTTCCGTCATCGACGACGTGCCCACCGGGCAGCCCGCATTGGCGTTGGCGCAGAAGGTGATCGAGCGCATCACTCCGGCGGGGCTGCCCGCCGATCTGATCCCGGGCGCCATCACGTCGGTGACCGTGTCTGCGGATTCGGACGCCGAGAATGCTCTGCGCTCAGCGGTTTTGGAGTTCATGGACACCGTCCGCCGCGTCGAGCAGGCGATCGCCGCGGGCCGCCGCGGTGAGGACGTACCGGAGGAACTCGACGTGGCGCCGCTCGGGGAGATCTCCGAGGAGGAGTGGCGGGCGTACTGGCCGCCAGCGGCCGAGGACACCGAGCCGGGGCCCGACCGAATCCCAGAGCCGACGCCGGCCGACGTCCCCGAGCCAGGACCGGTCGAGGTGCCGGAGCCGGGTCCGGTCGAAGTGCCTGAACCGTCCCCGGTCGACGTTCCCGAGCCGTCGCCAGAAGACGTATCGCCAGAAGACGTCTCGACCGAAGAGGCCGCCGTCGAGGAAGTTGAGCCCACCGAGCAAGCCGACGAGGGCCACGCGGCTGCCGAGAAATTTACCGCGTAGGCGGCGCCACCGGGTATGTCTCTTGCAGGAGACCTACGACAATGTCGCTGACATGTTGGCATCTTCGCATGTGCCAGTGACCCCGCGACCGAAGTCGCGGGGCTCAACTCAGCCGAACAACGCCTGGCCGATATAGCGACCCTCTTCGGGTGCCGGTGGGACTGCGAAGATTGCCGAGCCGATATGGCGGATGTACTCGTTGAGCAAATCGTGTGCGCCGAGCCGACTCTGGAGGGTGACGAAATGCGCCGGGTCATTCTGGTAGGAGATGAACAGCAGTCCGGCGTTGAGCTGGCCGGTCGCAGCGAGCCCGTCGGTGTAGTTATAGGAGCGACGGCGGATCATCACACCGCCGTTGTTCTCACGTGCGGCGAGGGCGACGTGTGAGACCGGGTCGATGACCGGGTGACCCTCACTGTTCTTGGCCGCGAAGTCGGGGGTGTCGAATTCCTTCGTGCCCGTCAGCGGTGAGCCCTCCTCCTTGTGCCGACCGAAGATCGTCTGCTGATTGCCGATTCGGTCGGTGTCCCACGTTTCCAGCAGCATCCGGATCTTGCGAACCACCTGATAGGTGTCGCCGTTCATCCACGGTTGATCGCTGTTGGCGACCCAAACGAACTGGGAGTACTGCTCTTCGGTGCTGACGTTGCGCGTTCCGTCCTTGAACCCCAAAAGATTTCGCGGAGTTTCCTGCCCCGGCCCTGCTGACGCACGGCCGAAACCAAGCACGGCCCAAGACGGCGTGACGATCCGCCTGCCGATGCGCGCGAGGTTTCGGGTGGCGTGGTAGCACACCTGCGGGTCGTCGGCACACGCCTGAATCGACAGGTCGCCGCCGGTCAGTCCGGGGTCGAGATTGTCCCCATTAAGAGTGGGCAATTCCGCAAGCAGCGCCGGCTTGTGCGCTGCGAGGCCGAAACGCTCCCCGAACACCGAAGGGCCGAGGCCGATGGTCACGGTCAGGCTGGCCGGGCTGAGTCCGAACGCCTCACCGGTGTCGGCCGCAGGTGCGACCGCGCTGGCGGGCTGCACGGTGCCAACCGGGTTTCCCTGCTGTAGCACCGCCGAGGCCGCCGACCAGCGGGCCAGCAGTGTCTGCAGATTCTGGCGACTCGCGCCGGGGGCCAATGTGAATGACATGAACACGCAGTAGCGCTGCGGGTCGGTGGCCACCCCGGCTGGGTGGGGCTGCCCGTAGAACGGGTAGCTGCGGTGCAGGTCGACCGTGTCTTTGTCGTTGTTGTCGCTATGTGTCGACGACGCTTGTGCCCACCCCGCGGCGCCCCCAGCGGCGCCGACCGCCAACCCACCGACGCCGGCCCACAGTGCGCCGCTGAGCATCCCGCGCCGGGACACCCCAGAGGACGCGGCCCTCACCTCCAGGGTTTCCTGCGAGGACGGTTGGTGTTCGTTTGCCGTGGCCATATCAGCCTGCCGTGGCCACTTTCTGGGCGATCGTCGAAAGGCTGTCGTGAAGCGGTTGGATCACAGCCGTCAGCTTGGGTGCGTCGGTCGCCCGCAACTCCGGTGTCCACACCTTGACCCCGCCGGGTGCGGCCGGGTCGTGATAGCCGTCGAGCGTGGTCTGCACCGACTTGAACTGCCCATCGATCTGTGTGACGAGGGTGGGATCGATCTTCTGCAGGCCAGGACGTAACGACGCGTACGCCTGCTGGGCCCCTTCGACGTTGCCGGCGAAGTCCACCAGGTCAATGTGGCTGAATTGCTCTTCTTCGCCGGTGATCTTGGTGTTCTGCACCTCTTCCAGTAGATCGGCCGCACCGTTGGCGAGGTCCTCCGGCTTGTAATGCAGGGTCGTGACCACCTCGACCAGCTTGCCGACGTTACCGACCAAGTCCGCGCTTCCAGTCTTGGTTTCGGGAGTGATGCCCCCACCCCAGAGGTCGCGTTCGATGGCGTGGAAGCCCTTCCACCCCACCTTCTCGTCCACCGGGGTCGACTCGCGCATGTCGATGAGGTAGTCGAGATTGCCCGCGTTGTCGTCGACGGAGAAGCCGGGAAGCACGAAGCCTCCGACGCTCGACTCGGACCGCTCGTAGTAGGTCCGCGCCTTGGCGTAGGCGGCCTTGGCGTCGTTGATGTTGCCCGACTGGACGGCCGCGTCCAGCTGCTTGACGCTGTCGCTCAGCAGGTTGATCTGGCCGACCACGTAGGTGCCAACGAACGAAGATGCCCTGCACCATTCCCCAATCGTTCGTTGCGGCCTACTACACAAGATTTGCTTTGGCTAACCAAAACAAGGTGTGCCTCACCTTACTCAATTTCGCATCGCGAGCGTATACCTTCGGCGAGGTGCACCGGCTGGGTCTGCAGTCGCTAGCGCGTGGGACGATTGGACAACGACCAGAGTGGGTTTGAGGGAGTCCGGTGTCGCCAGTGCGTTGGCTGCGGGCTGTCGCTGTGATCGGCGCGACAGTGCTGCTGATGGCTTCGAGCTGTTCGTGGCAACTGGGCACCCCGATTCCGGACGGTGTGCCGCCGCCAACGGGCGATCCGGTGCCCAAGATCGACACTCACGCCAAGGGCAGGCCCGCCGATCAGCTGCACCAGTGGGCGGCTCAACGCGCGCAAGCCCTTGACATGCCCGTCGCCGCACTGGAGGCCTACGCCTACGCCGCGCGCGTCGCGGAGGTGGAGAACCCCGACTGTCATCTGGCATGGACGACGCTGGCCGGGATCGGGCAGGTGGAGAGCCACAACGGCACCTACCGCGGCGCGGTCATCGCGCCGAACGGCGACGTAACGCCGCCGATCCGCGGTGTCCGTCTCGACGGCACCAGCGGCAACCTGGAGATCATCGACAACGACGGCGACCACCTCGACGGCGACCCGGATTACGCAAGGGCGATGGGGCCGATGCAGTTCATCCCCGAGACGTGGAAGCTCTACGGGGTCGACGCCAACAACGACGGCATCATCAGCCCGGACAATTTCGATGACGCGGCGCTGTCGGCGGCAGGCTATCTGTGCTGGCGCGGCAAGGACCTGGCTACCCCGCGCGGCTGGATGGAAGCGCTGCGCGCCTACAACCACTCCGACCAGTACGCCCGCACAGTGCGGGACTGGGCGAGGGCCTACGCCGCAGGACACCCCCTCTAGACACGCCGGGGGCGGGTGCACGCTCTAGGCTCAAATCCGTCCAGCCCTATCACCCCAGCCCCATGACCAAGGAGATGCCAGTGCCCATCATCGAGCAGGTCGGAGCCCGCGAGATCCTCGACTCCCGCGGTAACCCGACGGTCGAGGTCGAAGTGGCCCTGCTGGACGGCACGTTCGCCCGTGCCGCGGTGCCGTCGGGTGCATCGACCGGCGAGCACGAGGCGGTCGAACTGCGTGACGGCGGTAGCCGCTACGGCGGCAAGGGCGTCGACAAAGCGGTGCAGGCGGTGCTCGACGAGATCGCGCCCGCCGTCATCGGGCTCAGCGCCGACGACCAGCGGCTGGTCGACCAGGCGCTGGTCGACCTCGACGGCACGCCCGACAAGTCGCGGCTGGGGGCCAACGCGATGCTTGGGGTGTCGCTCGCGGTGGCCAAGGCAGCGGCGGAGTCAGCGGCGCTGCCGCTGTTCCGCTACATCGGCGGGCCCAACGCGCACATCCTGCCGGTGCCGATGATGAACATCCTCAACGGCGGGGCACACGCCGACACCGGCGTCGACGTGCAGGAGTTCATGGTCGCGCCGATCGGTGCGCCCAACTTCAAGGAGGCATTGCGCTGGGGCACCGAGGTGTACCACTCGCTGAAGTCGGTGCTCAAGAAGCAGGGGCTGGCGACCGGCCTCGGCGACGAGGGCGGGTTCGCGCCCGACGTGGCGGGCACCAAGGCCGCGCTGGACCTGATCCTGAGCGCCATCGAGGCGACGGGCTTCGAGCCGGGCTCCGAGATCGCGCTGGCGCTCGACGTCGCCGCCACCGAATTCTTCACCGACGCAACGGGTTACAGCTTCGAGAAGGAGACCCGCACCGCCGAGCAGATGTCCGAGTTCTATGCCGGCCTGATCGATTCGTATCCGCTGGTGTCGATCGAGGACCCGCTGTCGGAGGACGACTGGGATGGCTGGGTGGCCTTGACAGCGGCGA
>JAOPVX010000296.1 GCA_025965975.1 Mycobacterium sp.
AGGACGACATCGACGCCGGGCGCGTGATCGAGACCATCCCCTCGCGCAACCCCATGCAGACCTTCACGCTGCTGCGCGCCATTCGGGAGAACAAGTTCGACGCGGCCTTCGGTGGCGCCCGCCGCGACGAGGAGAAGGCCCGCGCCAAGGAGCGCGTGTTCAGCTTCCGCGACGAGTTCGGCCAGTGGGATCCCAAGGCGCAGCGGCCCGAACTATGGAACCTCTACAACGGTCGGCACCACAAGGGCGAGCACATCCGCGTCTTTCCGCTGTCCAACTGGACCGAATTCGACATCTGGTCCTACGTCGGGGCCGAAAAGATCAAACTGCCGTCGATCTATTACGCGCACCAGCGCAAGGTTTTCGAGCGCGACGGCATGCTGCTCGCGGTACACAAATACCTGCAGCCGCGCAAGGACGAAGAGGTCGTCGAGAAGGCCGTGCGGTTCCGCACGGTCGGCGACGTCACCTGCACCGGTTGCGTGGAGTCGAACGCCGCCACCGTGTCCGAGGTGATCGCCGAGACCGCTATCTCCCGGCTGACCGAGCGCGGTGCCACCCGCGCCGACGACCGGATCTCCGAGGCAGGCATGGAAGACCGCAAGCGAGAGGGCTACTTCTGATGGGGCGAGCGAAGCGACGGGGGAAATTCTGATGGGGCGAGCGAAGCGACGGGGGGAATAGCATGGCGACACTGTTGCGCATCGCCACCGCGGGTTCGGTGGACGACGGCAAGTCGACCCTGATCGGCCGGCTGCTTTATGACTCCAAGGCCGTCATGGAGGATCAGCTGGCCGCCGTCGAGCGCACCTCGAAGGAGCGCGGAAACGAGTACACGGACCTGGCTTTGGTGACAGACGGGCTGCGCGCCGAGCGCGAACAGGGCATCACCATCGACGTTGCGTACCGCTACTTCGCTACGTCCAAGCGCAAATTCATCATCGCCGACACGCCTGGCCACATTCAGTACACCAGGAACATGGTCACCGGCACCTCGACGGCGCAGCTGGCGATCGTTCTCGTCGACGCCCGACATGGCCTGCTCGAACAGTCCCGTCGGCACGCGTTTCTGGCGTCGCTGCTCGGCATTCGCCATATCGTGCTTGCGGTCAACAAGATGGACCTCATCGGCTGGGACCGCGAGCAGTTCGAGAAGATCCGCGACGACTTCCACGATTTCGCGGCCCGGCTCGATGTCCATGACGTGACGACGATTCCGCTGTCGGCACTGCTCGGCGACAACGTGGTCACGAAGTCGGGCAAGACTCCGTGGTACGACGGGCCCTCGCTGCTGTCACATCTCGAAGATGTCTATATCGCCGGCGACCGCAACCTGGTCGACGTTCGGTTCCCCGTTCAGTACGTGATCCGGCCGCAGTCCCACGACCATCACGACCACCGCAGCTACGCCGGCACTGTTGCCAGCGGCGTGATGCGAGTAGGCGACGACGTTGTCGTGCTGCCGACAGGAAAGTCCTCCCGTATCACCACGATCGAGGGCCCGAGCGGACCGGTCGACGAGGCGTTCCCGCCCATGGCGGTGTCGGTCAGCCTGGCCGACGACATCGACATCTCGCGTGGCGATTTGATCGCCCGGCCGAACAATCAGCCAAGGGTGGCGCAGGAATTCGACGCAACCGTGTGCTGGATGGCCGATGAATCGTCACTGGAGCCGGGACGGGATTACCTGGTCAAACACACCACAAGGACCACGCGGGCCAAGGTAACCGCGCTCGACTACCGCCTCGATGTCAACACGCTGCATCGCGACAAGTCGGCTACCGCGCTCAAACTCAATGAGCTGGGCCGCATCTCGCTGCGCACCCAGGTGCCGTTGCTGCTCGACGAGTACAGCCGCAACTCGGCCACCGGCTCGTTCATCCTGATCGACCCGACCACCAACGGCACGGTCGCGGCGGGCATGATCCTGCCGTACGTTTCAGCCCGTACCTCAAGTCCGAATACCGTGCGCCACGAGTCGCTGTGCCATGCCGAGGACCGGCTGTCGAAAGGCCGGACCGTGTGGTTCACCGGACTGTCCGGATCGGGCAAGTCCTCAGTGGCGATGCTCGTCGAGCAGAAGCTCCTCGAAAAAGGTTGTCCCGCCTATGTTCTCGACGGGGACAATCTGCGCCACGGCCTCAACGCCGACCTGGGATTCTCCATGGCCGACCGGGCCGAGAACCAGCGCAGGCTGGCCCACGTCGCGGCTATTCTCGCCGACTCCGGCCAGGTCGTGCTGGTTCCCGCCATCAGTCCGCTTGAGGAGCACCGCGAGTTGGCGCGACGGGTGACCACTGAAGCCGGGCTCGACTTCTTCGAGGTGTTCTGTGATACGCCGCTGGACGACTGCGAGCGACGGGATCCGAAGGGGTTGTACGCCAAGGCGCGGGCCGGGGAGATCACGCACTTCACCGGTATCGACAGCCCCTATCAGCGACCGAAGCACCCGGACCTGCGGCTCACACCCGACCGCACGCCGGATGAACTGGCCGCCATGGTCATCGATCTGCTGGAATCGGGCCAATGAGCGACGACGACGTCGCCGCCCGGTTGGCGACGGCCGCGGGCAAGCTGCTGCTCGAGATCCGCACCGAGCTGGCCGAGGCCAGCGAGGCCGAACGGAAAGCAGCGGGGGACAAGCGATCCCACGACTTCCTGATGGAGGCGCTGGCCACCGAGCGGCCTGGCGACGCGGTGCTGTCCGAGGAGGGCGCCGACGACCCCGTGCGGCTCGCCGCCGAGCGGGTGTGGATCGTCGATCCGCTGGACGGCACAAGGGAGTTCTCCGAACTGGGCCGCGAGGACTGGGCCGTGCACGTTGCGCTGTGGCAGTCCGCTCACCTGGTGGCAGGCGCGGTAGCCCTTCCGGCGCAAGGCATTACGTTCGCTACGCCGACCGTCCCCGCGCCGCCGGCCGCAGCGGACAAGCCCCGCATCGTGGTGTCGCGCACCCGGCCACCGGCCATCGCGCTGGCCGTGCGTGATGCGCTGGACGGCACGCTGGTGGAAATGGGTTCGGCGGGCGCCAAGGTCGCATCTGTGATCCGGGGACTCTCCGATATCTACGTGCACGCGGGCGGTCAGTACGAATGGGACTCGGCCGCACCCGTCGCGGTCGCCCGTGCCGCGGGACTGCACACGTCGCGAATCGACGGCTCGCCGCTGGCCTACAACCAGCCCGACCCGCTGCTGCCCGACTTGGTGGTGTGCCGGCCGGAGTTCGCGGACGCAGTGCTGGCTGTCACGGGGTGACTCTGCCCAGTACGCTAGGGCGCGTGAGCAACCCGACTCTGCGTGTCCTGGCCGATCTGCCCCGACAACCGGTCAGCCTGTCGGAATCGACCCTGATCCTGATCGACTGCCAGCACACGTACACGCGCGGGATGATGGAGCTCGATGGCGTGCAAGAGGCGCTCGACGAGGCCGCCGCGCTGCTCGACCGGGCGCGCTCGGCGGGCATCCCGATCATCCACATCCAGCACGACGACGGTCCCGGCTCCCTGTACGACATCGAGGGGGACAGCGGCGCGATCGTGCCGCGGGTTGCCCCGCACAACGGCGAGCCGCTGGTGGTGAAGAACTATCCGAACTCGTTCGTGCAGACCGATCTCGACGAGGTGTTGAAGACCGCAAACGCCTCGAACCTCGTGCTCGCCGGCTTCATGACACACATGTGCGTGAACTCCACCGCCCGCGGTGCGTTCAACCTCGGCTATTCGCCGACGGTCGTCGCCGCGGCGACGGCGACCCGCGCACTGCCCGGATTGGGCGACGCCACGGTGTCCGCGGAAACGATGCAGGCCGCCAGCCTCGCCGCGATGGCCGACCTGTTTGCCGTCGTGGTTCCCGGCGCCAGTGACATACCGGACTGATATCCCCGACTAACCTGGCCACCATGCGAATGTCGGCCAAGGCGGAGTATGCCGTCCGGGCCATGGTGCAACTCGCCACCGTCGACGAGGGTGTCCTGGTCAAGACCGACGACCTGGCCAAGGTCCAGGGCATCCCGCCGCAGTTCCTCGTCGACATTCTGACTAATCTGCGCACCGACCGTCTGCTGCGCAGCCACCGCGGCCGCGACGGCGGATATGAGCTGGCCCGCCCCGCCGCCGACATCAGCATCGCCGACGTCCTGCGCTGCATCGACGGCCCGCTGGCCAGTGTGCGCGACATCGGGCTCGGCGACCTGCCGTACTCGGGACCGACCGCGGCGCTGACCGACGTCTGGCGCGCGCTGCGGGCCAGTATGCGATCGGTGCTCGAACAGACCAGCCTCGCCGACGTCGCCTCCGGTGCGCTGCCGGAACACGTCGCGAAGATGGCAGGTGACTACATCGGCCAGGAAGAGCAGCGCGGTCACTCGGTCGGCTAGCGGCGCTTACGTGGTCGGCGGGTCGCGACGCCGTCGAGCAGCATGCGCAGCCCGCGGTCGAAGTCTTCTTCCACCGTCGTTTGCATCGCGACCACCGATAGCGCCTCGATGTTCGGATAGGTCGTGCCCGCCACCGACCGGATCCTGGCGGCCGCGTCGGCGGCGTCACGGCCGCGGGTGAGCGGTCCGGCGAGCTCGGACTGCGCGGCGCCGACCACGAAGCCCAGCACGGCGTGGAATGCGGCGAGCCGATCGCGGTCCGCCAACCCGGCCCGCCCGAGTGCGGCGATCAGCGCGTCGGCCGCGGTGAAACCCGTCGCCGACAACGTACGGCGGGTCAGCACAAGCGGAACCGCGGCGGGATGCGCGCGGATGCCCCGCCACATCGCCTCGGCGATCGCGTGCGCGTCGTGGTGCCAATCGCCGGTCGGGTCGGGCAGCCGCACCTGTGCCACCACCGCGGCGACGACGAGCTCCTCCAGCCCTTCTTTGTCGGCCACGTAGTTGTAGACGGTCATCGGCCCGGTGCCAAGCGCGGCCGCCAGCGACCGCATGCTGAGCGCGTTCAGTCCCGCCGCGTCGACAATGCCAAGCGCCGCGGCGGCGATCTCGTCGGTCGTGAACCGTGCCCGCATACCACCCCTTGACAAGTACACCGTACGTGAAGCAGTCTAGCGAACACGTACACCGTACTTATAGAGGAGTCGCACATGACGGCCACCATCCCGACCGAGCGGGTTGATTTCAGGTGCCGCGGCATCCGATGCGCGGCGTGGTTGACGCTGCCGCCAGGGCGGGGGCCGCATCCGGCCGTCGTGCTGGCGCACGGACTCGGCGCGACGCATGACATGATGCTGCCGCAGTACGAACAGCACTTCGCCGCGGCAGGGATCGCGACGCTGGCGTTCGACTACCGAAACACCGGGGCCTCCGACGGCCAACCGCGCCAACACATCTCGACGCAAGAACAGCGCCACGACGTCGCGGCGGCACTCGAGCACCTCAAGTCGCGGCGGGAGGTCGACGGCGGGCGTATCGGACTGTGGGGCACGAGCCTCGGCGGCATGAACGTGATCCGGGTGGCCGCGGCGCGCGACGATGTCGCGGTCGCGGTGGTGCAATGCCCGATCGTGCACGGGCCAGGCGCGGCCCGCAGGCTCGGTCTGCTCGCCGCGCTTCGGCTGACGCCCGCCGTCGCAGACGATCTGATGCGGGTGGTCACCCGGCGCGGCCGCCGATACATACCGATCGTCGGCCCGCCAGGAAGCCTCGCGATGGTCACCGTCGCCGGCGCAGAAGCCGGTTGGAATTCCACGGTTCCGGCGGTCCGCGGCTTCGACAACCGGATCGCCGCCGCCGACGCCGTGGCGATGGTGTCGACGTCGGCGATGCGCCACGCCCGCCACATCGATGCGCCGTTGCTGGTCTGCGTGTGCGACCGGGAGAACCTGATGGATTCCGCACATGCCGCGCTGGTCGCCCGCCGCGCACCCCGCGGCGTCGCCCGCCACTACGACTCCGACCATTTCGCGGTCTACCACCCACCGCTGCTGCCCAGAGTCCTGGCCGACCAAACCGCATTTCTACAGGTACATCTCGGTGTCCACGCGTGAGCTGCTGGGGGCCAACGACACCCGCTTCCATGCGCTGGCCGGCGGGTTCAGCGCCGAGGAGTGGTCGCAACAGAGCCTGTGCGACGCCTGGTCCAACCACGACGTCCTCGCACACCTGGTCATCGGTTACCGCGCCGGACCGGGTGTCGTCGCGTCCGAGATGCTGCGTCACGGAGGGTCATTCAACCGCGCGAACGCCGCGCTGGCCCGTGCGCTTACCGCATCGCGCAGTCCCGACGAACTGCTCGACGAGTTCGAGCGGCTGATAGACCACCCACGGGGCCTTGGCCGGGTGTTCCCGCCGCGGCTCCTGCTCGGCGACCACATCACCCATGAACTCGACATCCTCTTCGCGCTTGACCGCGAGCCGGCCATCCCGGTGAATGCATTGGTTGCCGTACTGAACACCCAAGTGGCCGTGCCGAATCCATTCGTACCGGCATTCCGCAACAGCCGCGGATTGCGGTTGGCGGTCACCGACGCCGACTGGACACACGGGGAGCGCGGGCCGCTCGTCGAGGGGCGCGCGGCCGAACTGGTCTCCGCTCTGGGCAACCGGCCAAGAGTGTTGGCGAGGCTGCGGGGCGACGGTGTCGACGTGCTGGTGTCGCGGGTTGAGAACAGGGGGGCGACTTTGTTGGTCGGTAGTGGAGGAACGGTAGTTCGTGAGCGCTACCACCCGGGCTGCACCCGACAACCAGCAGGCGACCAACAGCCGCCACCGGCCAGGGACACGGGAACCAGATCCCGCGCACCCAACCGGGCAAGAACGCAGCTGAAGGGCCGGGCAACCGTCACCCCGGCAACGGCCAACAACGGCCGACTCCACGAGTAACGGTCAGTAGCATGGACGTGCATCTCTGGGAGGTCGACGATGACTGACGCGTTTGTGCTCGGCGGTGTTCGCACCCCGTTCGCCAGGTATGGCAGCTCGTTGTCACATATCCGGGCCGATGACTTGCTCGGCATGACGATGAAAGGCGCGTGTGAGCGCGTAGGTGTCGGCCTTGATCAGGTCGAAGACATCGTGGCCGGCTGTGTCAACCCGGCCCATGAGGGCATGGGTGATGTCGCCAGGTGGGCGGCACTGGCGGCTGGTTTTCCCGACAGCGTCGCCGGTGCCACGATCAACCGGTTCTGCGGCTCGTCGGTGAGCGCGACCGTCAATGTGGCGCATGCGATCAAGGCCGGCGACCTTGGCGTCGGGATCGCGTGTGGGGTGGAATCGATGTCCAGGTCGGGTTGGGCGTACATGAAGGGCGACGCACCGTTCGCGCCCCGGGGACCGGTCCTGCTGCTGGACACCATGTGGGCGGGCGCAGGCGGCCCTCCCAATCCGACCCTGCTGGCCCGTAACGCCTACATCGGAATGATCGAGACCGCGCAGAACGTCGCCGACCGCTACAAGCTGACGCGTGAGGAGATCGACGCGTTCGCACTTCGGTCTCAGCAACACGCGAAGGCCGCACGCGACTCCGGCCGGCTGGCCAAAGAGATTATGCCCCTGCAGATCGCGGCGACAAAGAAGACCCAGGCGCGCACGTTTGAGCATGACGAGTTCATCCGGGACGACACGACCGCGCAGCAACTGGCGGCACTGCCGGTGCAGCCTGGCACGAAGCAGATGACCGCGGCGAACTCCACGCCGCTGACCGACGGCGCGAGTGCGATTGTCCTCGCGTCGGGGGAGAGGGCGGCCGAACTCGGCGTAGAGCCACTGGCGCGGGTCGTGTCGTCGGCGGTGTATGGGATCGACCCGCTGATCATGGGCCTGGCGCCGGCATGGGCCTTACCCCTTGCGATCAAACGTGCCGGCCTGACCCCCGAGCAGATCGACGTATGGGAAGTGCACGAGGCATTCAGCGCGCAGGCGCTTGGCGTGCTTCGCGAGCTGCCGAATCAACTCGGTGGTTTCACGATTCCGGACGAGAAGCTCACCCCGAATGGCGGCGCCGTGGCCATCGGTCATCCGTTCGGGGCCACTGGTACCCGATACGTGTTGACGCTGGCTACCGAGTTGCGCGAGCGCAACGTCCGCTACGGCGCAGTTGGTGTGTGCATCGGCTCCGGCCAAGGCGTCGCCGTCGTCCTGGAAAACCCGCAGGCAACCTGAGCCACGGCAAATCGCGGGTCAGCCGCCCGATCCGTAGGGCCGGGTGAGGATTTCCAGGTAATGCCCGGCCGGATCCTGGAAGTAAACGCCGCGGCCGCCGTCGTTGTGGTTGATCTCGCCGGGCCGGCTGCCCCTTGGATCGGCCCAATGCTGCAAACCCCGGGTCCGGATGCGCCCATAGATCTCGTCGAACTCATCCTCGGACACCAAGAACGCATAATGCTGCGGACGGATCTGCTCGCTCTCGGCTACCTGCGCGTAGTCGAGGCTGACACCGTGGTTGAGTTCTACCGCAAGGAACTGACCGAATTCCTTGGCGCTTGGCAGGCCGAACAACTCGGTGAAGAACTTGGCCGATTCCTGCCGGTCTTTCGCGGCGACGATGGTGTGGTTGAACGTGATTGCCATATCAATTCAGTCAACCACCGTCGGCGCCCCGACGGCAACGATGCACGATGGAACCCATGCCCGACGTCGAGGTGCTCAGCGGTCCAAGGGTCACGCTGCGCGCGCCAACGCTCGATGACGCGGACATGCTGTTCGAGCGCATCGCGTCCGACCCGGAAGTGCCGCGCTACATGTCGTGGCGACCGCATCCCGACGTCGGCGAGACCCGTCGCGTCATCACCGATGTCTTCAACGCCGGCGGTGAGACCACCTGGCTTATCGAACTGCGCGACGGTGGTGGCCCGATCGGGATCTGCGGCTGGCGACGGCCGCAGCCGCACATCATCGACTTCGGCTATTGCCTTGGCCGCCGATGGTGGCGGCAGGGCATCATGTCCGAGGTGGTGCAACTGCTCCTCGACAACGCCGAGCGCGACCCGACCGTGTACCGCGTGACGGCGTACTGCCACGTCGACAACACGGCGTCGGCGCGGCTGCTGGAACGCAGCGGGCTCACACTGGAAGGCCGGCTTGCGCGTTTCACCGTGCTGCCGAACATCAGCGCCGAGCCGCAGGACTGCCTGCTCTTCGGCAAGGCGTTCAGGTGACGACGTCGCTTTCGGACAACATGCTGCGGTCAGGCTAGCTGCGGCCCCGTGATACGAAGGACCGATGGCGTTCGACTTTCGCGATCTCGCTGTGCCGATCATCGTCGCGCCGATGGCGGGTGGGCCGTCGACGCCCGAACTGGCGGCCGCAGGCACGAATGCCGGCGGGCTCGGCTTCGTCGCGGCGGGTTACCTGACTGCCGAGGCGTTCGCGGAGAGGATCACCGCGGCGCGCGCCATGACTTCCGGCCCGATGGGCGCGAATCTGTTTGTGCCACAGCCGAGTGCGGGCACCCCGCAGGACATCGAGCGTTACGCCGAAGCGCTCGGGTCGGAGGCCGAGCGCTACGGCGCCCAGCTGGGTGAGCCGCGATTCGACGACGACCACTGGGCGGCGAAACTCGAGGTGCTGCTCGACGTGCGGCCGGACGTCGCGTCGTTCACCTTCGGCGTGCCGAGAGCCGAGGAGTGCCTGAGGCTGCGCGAGGCAGGCATCACGGTCGTCGGCACCGTTACCACGGTGGCAGAGGCGCAGACGGCGGTGGCCTGCGGCGTCGACGCTGTGGCGGCGCAGGGCCCGTCGGCGGGCGGGCATCGCGGCACCTTCGACCCGGCGGCGCAGCCGGCCACCCAACCCCTTGGCGAGCTGCTGGCCGAGGTCAAAGCGGCCGTAGACGTGCCGGTCGTGGCCGCTGGCGGGTTGATGACCGCAGACGATGTTGGGCGCGTCCTTGCTGCGGGCGCGGTGGCGGCCCAACTGGGAACGGCGTTCCTGCTCGCCGACGAAGCGGGCGGCAGTCCCGTGCACCGCGCCGCGTTGCAGGATCGGCAGTTCACCGAAACCGTTGTCACCCGCGCATTTTCGGGCCGGTACGCGCGCGGGCTGCGCAACCGGTTCATCGACGAGCACGAGGCCCAAGCGCCTTTCGGGTATCCCGAGATCCACTGGCTGACCAGTCCGCTGCGCGCAGCTTCGGTGCGAGCGCGGGATCCGCACGCCGTCAACGTGTGGGCGGGCACCGGATTTCAGAAGATCGCCACCGGCTCGGTGGCCGACATCTTGTCAGCGCTCACCTAGCGAATTCAGCCGCCAGTCAGTTTCGGGCTGCGATCATGACAGCCAGGATGCGTTTACTGGTGGTCGAAGACGAGCAACGCCTGGCCGCCGGGCTGCGGAAGGGGCTCGAGGCCGAAGGTTTCGCCGTCGATGTCGTGCACAACGGCACCGACGGCATCTGGATGGCGCGCGAAACCCCGTTCGACGCGATCATTCTCGACGTCATGCTGCCCGGTGCCAACGGCTACCAGGTGTGCCGAACATTGCGCAGCGAGGGCAATTGGACGCCAATCCTGATGCTGACCGCCAAGGACGGGGTGTGGGACGAGGTTGAAGGCCTCGACACCGGTGCCGACGACTATTTGGCTAAACCGTTCTCCTACGCGGTGCTGGTCGCCCGCCTGCGAGCGCTGCGCCGCCGCGGTGCGCTGCCCCGGCCGACGGTGCTCGAGGTCGGTGGGCTTCGGCTGGATCCAGCGACGCGGCGGGTTTGGCTGCGCGGCGAGGAGATGGACCTCACCCGACGCGAGTTCGCCATCCTCGAGTACCTGCTGCACCATCCCGACGAGGTGTTGTCGAAACGCGACATCCTCGACCACGTTTGGAATTTCGACTTCGAAGGTGACCCCAACATCGTCGAGGTTTATGTCCGCAGACTGCGCATAAAGCTGCAGCGGCCTGATGACGGTGCGCTGATCGAAACTGTTCGGGGCGCCGGGTATCGGCTGGTCGCGGTCCGTGATTAAGCGCCTCGCGACGATCCGGGCGATCACCACGGCCCTAGCGACGATCGTCGTCGCCCTCGCCCTCACGGTCGGCGCGATAGCTCTGGTCGCCGCCGCGCAGCGCACGATGGTCGGCGAGGTGACGGAGGCTGCGGGAAAGCAAGCCGCTGAGGTTGTCCGTCAACTGGAGTCGGGTCGGCCACCCGTCCTCGAAGTCTCCGGTAGTGACGAGCAGATGGTTCAAGTGATGACTCCCGCCGGCGCGGTGGTCGCCTCCAGCTCGAACGTCGCAGGCGAGCCGGCCGTTGCGCGGCTGGCGCCAGGCCAATCCGCTCGGGTGATCACGCCTTTGGACAACGACGCCTTCATCGCCGTGGCGCAGAGCGCTCAAACCGCAAACGGGCAGCGGATCGTTCTGGTCGCCAGGGCGCTTGTTGACGTGATCGACACCACGAAAGCCATCACCCGGCTGTTGATCATCGGGCTGCCGGTGGTGTTGGCGGTGGTCGCGCTCGCCACCTGGTTCGCGGTCGGCCGCGCGCTGGCGCCGGTGGAGGCGATCCGGCGCGAAGTGGACGAAATCTCGGCGGCGCAGCTGCACCGTCGGGTGCCGCAACCCAAAGCCGACGACGAGATCGGCCGGCTGGCCGCCACCATGAACCTCATGCTGGAGCGACTGGAAGGCGCGCGAAACAGCCAGCGCCGCTTCGTATCCGACGCATCGCACGAGTTGCGCTCGCCCATCACCAGCATCCGCCAGCACGCCGAGGTCACGCTCGCGCATCCCGACCGGATGACGGCCCAAGAGCTCGCCGACGTGGTGCTGGCCGAACAGCACCGGATGCAGGGCCTGGTCGAGGACTTGTTGCTGCTGGCGCGCGTGGATGAGCACGTGCCGCCGCCCCGCGCGCCCGTCGACCTCGACGACCTGGCGTTCGAGGAAGGACATCGGCTCCGCTCCACGACCTCGAAGCGGGTGGACACCTCGGGGGTGGGTGCGGCGCGGGTGCGGGGCGATGCCGACGCGCTGCGCAGGGTGTTCCGCAACCTCGGCGAGAACGCCGCGCGGCACGCGTCGCGCCGGGTCGACATCGCCCTTGCCGATCTCGGCGACGACGTCGTGCTGACCGTGGACGACGACGGGCCGGGAATCCCCGAATCCGAACGCGAGCGGGTGCTGCAACGCTTCGTCCGCCTCGACGAAGCCCGCTCACGCGATGACGGTGGCAGCGGCCTCGGCCTGTCGATCGTCGACGAGGTGGTCAGGGCTCACGGTGGCTCCATGTCGATCACGCGGTCCCCGCTCGGCGGCGCCCGCATCGAGGTGAGGCTGCCCGCCGACGAGGGTTGATCGCGTTCAGGCTGCTGTCAGGTAGTTCGCGGCAGCCTATCGACCATGCAACTCAAGAGCATTGGAATCGTGGCGGCCGTTGGAGCCGCGGCGGTCGCCATCGGGACCGGTGTCGCGGCGGCGCAACCCGACGACGGCGAGGGAACGCCGATCACCGGTGACGCGCTGACCAACGCCGAGCAATGAACGCCACCGGTCGCCGGCTCGTCACGCTAGCGATCTGCACGCCGATCGTGTCCGCACTGAGCGTCGCGTGCAGCGGCAATCCGGCACCGGTGGCCACGGGTTGCATCAAGGTCGTCACGGAGTCCGGCGAGCGCACTGACCAGTGCCTGCCGGTCTCGCCGGACAGTCAACGCATCGATTTGGCGACACCGAAATTCGGCCACCCGACGCCGATCACGAACCCGCTGCATCCGACCAGTCGTGTCGAGCAGGTCATCTTCGGCGGCCACGTGAACAACAAGCCGTTCCGCACCGAGGTGACCCTGCTGCCGGAGACGAAGCATGGCGTTGTGGGCAGACCAGCTT
>JAOPVX010000323.1 GCA_025965975.1 Mycobacterium sp.
AGATGATCCAGTCGCGTCCGCAATTCGGCTATGTGGGTGCGTTGTTGGTCTGGGCGTTCGCCTACCTGCAGTACGCGGGCTTCAACATCTTCAACACCATCTTGGCCGGCGACGCCCTCAGCTCGACCGTCCATGGCCCCAGCAAGATGTGGATCGTGGTTGCCACCGTGGTTGCCGCGATCGTGGCGCTGGTGGGCTACGACCTCATCCACGGAGTCGAGCGGTGGCTGACGGCGGGCTTCCTCATCATTTTCGGGCTCCTCACGATCGCGGTCTGCACGTTGTCCTATCCGGCGGGCTCCTTCGACCTCGGCGGCTTCAAATGGACTCCCTTCCTCATCCAGTTCGGTGCGGTCGCCGGCTACCAGATCAGCTGGGCCATCTACGTTTCGGACTACTCCCGCTACCTTCCCCCGTCGGTCACGGTCCGCCTCACCTTCCTATGGACGTACTGGGGCTCTGCGCTCGGCGCCATCTGGCTGATGTGCCTGGGTGCCGCGCTGGCCGCCTGGGCAGGCAACAGCTTCGACACGATCGCGTCGCTGAAGGCGGCTGGCGATCACGTGTTTCCGGGCTTCGGAGCTATTGCCCTCGTCTTTTCCACGCTCGGCCTCATTTCGGTCACCGCCTTGAACATGTATGGCGGGTCGCTCACCTTGATAAGTGCGATTGATTCGTTCAAGAAGGTCCGGCCGACGTCCACCGTGCGCATCGTCACCATCGCTTTCACCGCCGTCCTTTCCCTCATCCCTGCGTTGCTCATCGGCCAGAACTTCCTCACCAACTTCCAGGACTTCCTGCTGCTGGTGCTCTACCTGTTCATCCCGTGGACCGCGGTCAACCTCGTCGACTACTACGTCGTGCGACGCGGGCACTACGCCATCGCCGAGATATTCAACCCTCACGGCATGTACCGACGATGGGGCTGGCGGGGTATCACGGCGTACCTCGTGGGATTTGCGGCCATGCTCCCGTTCCTGTCCACCAGCAAGTACACGGGTTTCGTCGCCGCCGCGCTCAATGGGGCCGACATATCGATGTTCGTCGGTCTTCCGGTCGCGGGAATCCTTTACTGGGTCCTGGCGAAGTCGATCGATGTCGAGGGCGAGACGCGGATTGCCCAGTCGGAGGCGGCAGAACTGGAGCGGTTGGCCCGCGCTCACCTGCGTCCCGAGGAGCACACCGGCGACGTCACCGGATGACACAAGGCCCGGCGGCTGGCGAGCCGAGCCGGCTGGGTCCGATGTGACACGCTGTAGTGGTGAACCCATCGACCGCGCAGGCCCGGGTGGTCGTCGACGAATTGATTCGTGGCGGCGTGCGCGACGTCGTACTGTGCCCGGGTTCGCGCAACGCGCCGCTGGCGTTCGCGCTGCAAGACGCCGACCGCGCCGGCCGGATCCGGCTGCATGTGCGCATCGACGAGCGCACCGCGGGCTACCTGGCGATCGGGCTCGCTGTTGCCGAGGGGGCCCCGGTGTGTGTGGCGATGACGTCGGGCACCGCGGTGGCCAACCTCGGGCCTGCGGTGGTGGAGGCCAACTACGCGCGCGTGCCGCTGATCGTGCTGAGCGCCAATCGGCCCTACGAGCTACTCGGCACCGGCGCCAACCAGACTTTCGAGCAGCTGGGCTATTTCGGTACGCAGGTCCGCGCCAACATCAGCCTCGGCCTTGCCGAGGGTGCACCGGAGCGGATGGAGGCGCTCAATGCGCAGTGGCGGTCGGCGACGTGCCGAGTCTTGGTGGCCGCCACGGGATCTCGCAGCGCCAACGCTGGCCCGGTGCAGTTTGACATACCGCTGCGTGAGCCGCTGGTGCCTGATATCGAGGATCCAGGCAAGCCGTACGCGCCGGACGGCCGGCCCGGTGGAAAGCCGTGGACCTACACGCCGCCGGTCACATTCGATCAGCCCCTCGACATCGATCTCACGCCCGACACCGTTGTCATTGCCGGGCACGGCGCTGGCGTGCACGAGAACCTCGCCGCGCTGCCAACGGTCGCCGAGCCGACCGCGCCGCTGGCCGAGAACCCGCTGCACCCGCTCGCCCTGAGGCTGGTCCACCCGCAACAGGTGATCATGGTCGGGCGCCCGACGCTGCACCGCCCCGTGTCGGCGCTGCTGGCCGACCCGTCGGTGCCCGTCTTCGCGCTGACCACCGGTCCGCGCTGGCCCGACCTGTCCGGAAATTCGCAGGCCACCGGCACCCGCGCCGTCACCACCGGCGAGCCCCACGCCAGCTGGTTAGAACGCTGTGCTGAGGCGAACCGGCACGCGGTCGACGCGGTCCGCAATCAGCTCAAGGCCCATCCGCTGACCACCGGACTGCACGTCGCGGCGGCGGTGGCAGATGCGGTGCGGCCGGGCGACCAGCTGGTCCTCGGCGCTTCCAACCCGGTCCGAGACGCCGCATTGGTCGGGCTGAACACGCAGGGCATCAAGGTGAGGTCGAACCGCGGCGTCGCGGGTATCGACGGCACGGTGTCGACGGTGATCGGTGCGGCGTTGGCTCATGACGGACGCACTATCGCATTGATCGGCGACCTGACGTTCGTGCACGACAGCTCCGGGCTGTTGATCGGGCCGACCGAGCCGACGCCACGCGATCTGACGATCGTCGTGTCCAACGACAACGGCGGCGGCATCTTCGAACTGCTCGAGCAGGGCGACCCGCGGTTCTCCGATGTGTCGTCGCGAATCTTCGGCACACCACACGATGTGGACGTCGGCGCACTGTGTCGCGCGTATCACGTCGAGAGCCGGCAGATCGAGGCCGCCGATCTCGTCGGCGCGCTGGACGAGCCGTTCGAGGGCATGCGGGTGCTGGAGGTGAAGGCCGACCGGTCGTCGCTGCGGGCATTGCACGCTTCGATCAAGGCGGCACTGTGAGCGAAGCGACCAGGACGGCGCTGTGAGCGAAGCGACCAGGACGGCACTGTGAGCGAAGCGACCAGGACTGCACAGTGAGCGAAGCGACCAGGACTGCACAGTGAATCGGCTGATTGCCTTGTGGCGCAGTCTGGTTCCGAGCCTGTACGGCGCTCCGAGCGAGACTCGATCGCAGCGGATCCTGCGACGGGTCCGTGTCGGCATCGTGGTCGCCGCATGCTTGGTGACGTTGCAGTCGGTGCTGCTCGTGCTCGGGGCGTGGCGCAACGACCGCCAGATCGAGCGCCACATGGGCGTGGCCGAAGCGAATGTGCTCAGCGCGGGCCCGCGGCGCTCGACGATCGAGTTCGTCACACCCAACCGCGTCACCTATCGCCCGGAACTCGGCGTGCTGTATCCGTCCGAGCTCGACACCGGCATGCGGATCTACGTCGAGTACGACAAAAACAACCCGGATCTGGTGCGTGTGCAGCACCGTAACGCGTCGCTGGCGATCATCCCGGCCGGCTCGATCGCGGTGGTGGGCTGGCTGGTGGCCGGCGCTGCGCTGCTCGGCGTCGCGTTGATCGAAAGGCGGCAAAGCCGCGAGACGGCCAAAGCTACTGCAGCAGCTCAGGATTGAATGAGCTTGTTGAGCCAGTCGTTGTCGTAGATATCCACTTTCTGACCCTTGCCGAGGTCGTAAACCGTTGGCGTGCCCATGGTCTCGCTATCGATCTCGTAGAGAAACTCGAAATTTGCATCGTCCATCGCTTTGACGTTCACCGCGGACCCGCCGCCTTTGATGTTCTGCGCGATGGGGCCTGGCATGCCGGCCTTCTTTGCCGAGTCCTGCAATTCATCCCCGGTGGGTGGGTTACCACCGGGACGCTGGTGTGCCCACACATCTTTGACAAACCGCTGGAATTCGGTGCCGGTCGCCTTGACCTCAGGCGAACCCGTCTTCTCGGTGGCCAGGAACAACGCATTGCTGACCTGCCCCGAGTAGCCACCCGTCTTGTCATCAAGGAACGTCATTGGGCGGTAGGTCACCTCGAGTTGCCCGATCGCGATGTAGTAGGCGAGTTGATCACCGAAGTCGGCCTGCAGATCCGCGCAGTGATTGCATTGCGGTTCGGTGTAGATCTCGATCTTGGCGGGGGCGTTGTCGAAGCCGGCGACGATGCCGTAGCCGTCCTTACTGATCGCCAGCGGTGGCTTGTTCGGATCGGACTCGGCGGTGCCTGCGACCTGTTTGGTGCACCCGACCGCGGTGATCAGCAGGGCTATCGTGATCATCGCCATGGTTCGGGAAATCCGCATGTAAACCGCCCTTCTCTGTGCGCACGATACTCGGGTCCCTTCCGGCGGACCTGCCGATCATTGGCACGAGGTTTTTGCGTGTCGTATGCCCGCTTGCAACCTTGGCGACAGGCGCTGATGGGACGCTCTTGATGTGCGGGTTGCGATCGTCGCAGAGTCCTTCCTCCCGAATGTCAACGGCGTCACCAACTCGGTGCTTCGGGTGATCGAGCATCTCCGCCACACCGGTCACGAAGTCATCGTCATTGCTCCTGACACGCCGCGGGGCCAGCCACCTGCCGACCGACTTCATGACGGAGTCCGGGTACACCGGGTGCCGTCACGGATGTTTCCGAAAGTCACGTCCCTGCCGCTGGGCGTGCCGCGCCCGCGGATGGTCAGCGTCCTGCGCGGATTCGACCCCGACGTCGTGCATTTGGCGTCACCCGCTCTGCTCGGCTACGGCGGACTGCAAGCCGCCCGCTTTCTCGGTGTTCCAACGCTGGCTGTATTCCAAACTGACGTAGCGGGTTTCGCGGCGAGCTACGGCATCGGCGTCGCATCCCGGGCGGCTTGGGCGTGGACGAGACATTTGCACAGCCGCGCGGACCGTACCCTAGCGCCGTCCACTGCGGCAATGGAAAGCCTTGCTGCGCATCGTGTCCCGCGGGTGCACCACTGGGCCCGGGGCGTCGACATCACGGGCTTCGCACCCTCGGCCCGCGATGAGAGCCTGCGCCTGCGGTGGGCGCCCGACGGCAAGCGGATCGTGGGGTTCGTCGGCCGGCTCGCGCCGGAGAAGCACGTCGAGCGGCTCGCGGTGCTCGCGCAGCGTGACGACCTTCAGCTGGTGATCGTCGGCGACGGCGTCGACCAGGACAAGCTCAAAACCGCCATGCCGTCAGCCGTTTTCACCGGTGCGCTGTACGGTGAGCGGCTCTCGACCGCCTACGCCAGCATGGACGTGTTCGTCCACCCCGGCGAGCACGAGACGTTCTGCCAGGTCGTGCAGGAAGCGATGGCGTCCGGACTGCCGGTCATCGCTCCCAACGCCGGCGGCCCGCGCGACCTCGTCGCCCCGTACCGCACCGGACTGCTCCTCGAGGTCGACGAGTTCGAGGCCAAGCTCGCCGATTCCGTCGACCATCTGATCGCCGAACGGCACCGCTACTCGGTGGCCGCGCGCCGTAGCGTGCTTGGCCGGACCTGGCCCGCGATCTGCGACCAGCTGCTTGGCCACTACGACGCCGTGCGGGGCGAGCGGCGGCTCAAAGCGGCCTAGCCCAAACTTTCGCGGTCATAGGGGGCTACAGCGGCCGAGACGCCGTCTCCATTCCCGCATTGAGCATGTTCACAGGTACCGTCGGCTCCGTGAACCGCGCGACGTTGGACAAAGACCCACACGAAGTGGCGTCGATGTTCGACGCTGTCGCACGCCGCTACGACCTGACGAACACGGTGCTGTCGGTCGGGCAGGATCGGTTCTGGCGGCGGGCGACACGCTCGGCGCTGCGCATCGGGCCGGGGGACAAGGTGCTCGACCTCGCGGCGGGTACGGCCGTGTCGACGGTCGAGCTCGCGGCGTCGGGGGCGTGGTGTGTGGCGGCGGACTTCTCGGTCGGCATGCTGGCCGCCGGGGCGGGCCGGCCGGTGCCGAAGGTGGCAGGCGACGCGACGCGGCTGCCGTTCGGCGACGGCGTGTTCGACGCGGTGACGATCAGCTTCGGGCTGCGCAACGTCGTCGACCACGCGGCGGGGCTGCGGGAGATGGCGCGGGTGACGCGGCCGGGCGGCCGGCTGGTGGTGTGCGAGTTCTCGACGCCCACGAACCGATTGTTCGCGACGGCCTACAAGGAGTACCTGATGCAGGCGCTGCCGCGGATCGCGACCGCGGTGTCGTCGAATCCGGACGCCTACGTCTATCTGGCCGAGTCCATCCGCGCCTGGCCGGATCAGGCGGAGCTGGCACGCCGGATTGGCGATGCGGGGTGGTCGGCGGTGCGGTGGCGCAACCTCACGGGCGGCATCGTCGCGCTGCACGCTGCGACGAAGCCGCTGCGCTGAGGGTGCAAACCGTCCTTACGCGTTCGCGTTCGATGTAGCGTCGCGCCATGCCCTACGGTCGTCTTGCAGATCCCGAGTCCACACTTGGCACCGATCCCCGCTCCGACCCGCGAATGGTCACGGCGTTCGCGCAGTTCGGGCTCGACGCGCGTGCGCCAGAGGTGCCGCTGACGGTGGAGTCACCGCTGGAGGACCGGCGGGCCTTTGCCGGTTTGAATGAAGAGGCCATCGGCGCGGTCTTCGAAGTGTTCGCGCAGGGCTTCCCCGTGCCCCCGCGAGTAACCACCACGACGGTCACGATCCCCGGGGTCGACAACAACGACATCACGCTGTATGTCAGTCGACCCGACGACGCCGACGGGGCGCTGCCGGCAGTGGTACATCTGCACGGTGGCGGCATGGCGATCGCCAGCGCCGCCGATACCGGCTACCAGCTACTGCGCGAATACCTCGCTGCCACGGGCGTTGTCGTCGTCGGAGTTGAGTTCCGCAACTCTGCAGGCAAGCTGGGACCCTACCCGTTTCCTGCTGGGCTCAATGATTGCGCGGCTGCGACCCAATGGGTTTCGGCCAACCGGAAGGACCTCGGCGTCAGTCACCTGATCGTGTCGGGGGAGTCGGGTGGCGGAAATCTGACGCTCACCGTCGCACACAAGGCCAAAAGGGAAGGCTGGCTGAGCGAGGTCGCCGGGTTCTACGCACAGTGCCCGTTCATCTCGAACCGCTGGCTTGAGCAGGCCGACGAGCTGCCTTCGCTAGTGGAGTGCGACGGGTACTTCATCAGCCGTCAGCAACTCGCCGTGATGGGGTCGATCTACGACCCGACTCATTCGCATGCTCGCAACGCCACGTGCTGGGCGGGGATGGCCACTGACGAAGAACTGACCGGTATGCCCCCGCATGTCATCTCTGTCAACGAGCTCGACCCGCTGCGCGACGAGGGCCTGGAGTACTACAGGCGACTGGTGCACGCCGGAGTTCCCGCGGTCGGACGCATGGTGGCCGGGACCTGCCATGGCGGCGACATGATCCTCGCGGGCACGATGCCGGAGGTGTTCGACGCGAGCATGCGCGATGTCAGTGGATTCGCGAAGTCGCTCGGCTGACGCTAGTTATCGCCGGCGGATCGTGCTCGCACAGGTCATCGCGACGTGTCCTCGAGCACTTGGTGGCCGGCGTTGTAGCCGGGGATGAACGTGATCCCAGGGCCCCCATGGCATCCGGCGCCGCCAAGGTAGAGTCCGCCGGTCGGGATGGGCATGTCGAGGAACCCTTTCGGCCCAGGACGATTGGGCCCCATCAGATCCGGATGCAGCAGACCGTGGCAGAAGTCGCCGGACGGGGCAGCGAACATCGTCTGCATGTGGTATGGAGCGAACGTGATGTGACGTATCTGCATATCGCGGAAGTTCGGCGCGAACCGGGTGATCTTGTCAATGACCTTCTCCGCCATCACGTTCTTGAGATGACCGTGCATGTCGCGGTTGGTCTCCACGGGGAACGCGTAGGCGAACGCGCTAGCTGCATGCTTCCCGGGGGGCGCCATGCCTGCGTCGTGCACGGACGGAATCTGCATTCCCATCGACGGATTGTCTGGAACGATGCCTCGCCTGCACTCATCCCACTGGCGTTGCTGTTCTTCGGGCGAATTGAAGATTCCGATGGACCCCTGCATGCCGGGTTCGTTGAGGAAGTCGTAGGGCGGCGCGAAGTCGGGCAGGCCGTCGAGCGCGAAGTGGATCTGGACGAACGACGCCCTGTGGTCGCGGCCGCTCAGACGCGTTACGAGGTCGGCGGGCAGGTGCTCGGCGCCGACCAGGTCGATCAGAGTGTGATCCGGCGACAGATTGGATACCACCACCGGCGCGCTGATTTCCGATCCGTCGCGAAGGCGGACCCCGGTGACTCGATCGTCCTTGACGAGAATCTTCTCCACCTTGGCGCGGTACCTGACCTCACCCCCGTTCTCGACGAACAGTTGGTGTAGGTGCTCGCACAGCGCGCCGATGCCGCCTTCTAGTTTCGTCATCATCGCGGTGGTGTCGTCGGGAACTGCCAGCGCGAACGCCAAACATGTCGCGCTGCCCGGGGTGTAGGGCCCGCGGTAGGTTGAGTTGATGGCGAGGAAGGCAAGCATGCTTCGCAGCACGGCGTGCTTGTGCTTGCCGGGCAGGTAGCGGTCGATGGCGTCCATCGCCGTCCCGAACAGCACTTCGTGGATCGCGGTGCGCTCGGCTTCGTTTGCCGCGCAGGCGTACATCGCATCGAGCGTCTTGGGTGGTGTGCGAACATCGAAGCGGCCGAGTGCTTTTGCCGGTCCTTGGCTCCAGCCGATCAGCTCGGCCATGCCCGTGACGGCGTCGGTGCCGTGCTTGTCGGCCAGGTGGGTCATGAACTGCAGCGGGTCGCGGTAGAAGATCATCGGCTCTTCGCCTTCGTCACCGAGGTTGACCGACATCACCTCGGCATCGACCGTGGGCAGCGTGTCGAGCCCGAGCTCCTTGGCGATCTGACTCGGCATGGGGAACTGCACCGAACCCGCAATCTCGTAGCGGAATCCGTCGATGAGCTCGACGGTGGCCGCCATCCCTCCGGTGTAGGTATTGGCCTCAAGACACACCGTGCGCAGACCCGCTTGCTGCAGGACGGCCGCCGCGGTCAGGCCGTTGTGGCCGGCACCGACGACGATCGCGTCGCAATCGCTCATTGCCCAGTTCTCCCTGTCGGTTGTCGAGGTATTTCAAAATATGTCAGTACTGACATATTTTTGCAAGGTTCGGATACGCTCGCCGGGTTATGACCTCGTCGCCGAACCTTCATGAGCAGCGCCGACGATCGACACATGAAGCGCTTCGGCGCGCTGCGCTGACGAGTTTCGCCAGCAAGGGTTTCGCAAATGTGACGGTAACGGAGCTTGCGCGGGAGGCCGGGGTTACCGAGCGCACCTTCTTTCGGCACTTCCCGACCAAGGAAGCGGTGCTGTTCCAGGACTACGAAACACAGGTGGAGTGGCTTTCCGAAGCGTTGGCGCAGCGGCCGCCCTCAGAGTCAGTGTTCGACGCGGTTCTGGCGAGCGTCGCGAGCTTCCCGTACGACCTCGAGGTGGTTCGCCAGGCGGCGACAGCCCGCACGGAGTTGATCAGCGCCGACCGCATCGCCGGCCATCTGCGGGTGGTGCAGTCCTCGTTCGCCGGGGTGATCACCGACTTCATCAAGAACCGGTATTCGGATGCGTCCGACATCGATCTGGTCGCCGAGGTCGCGGGTGCGACTTTGGCCGCCGCTCTCGTTGTGGCAGTGGAGAATTGGGGCCGTAACGGCTGTACGGGCGATCTGGGCGAGACCACCGCGGCCGCTATGAATCTCGTCCGGTCGGGACTGGCGCCGCTGTCCTGATCGGACTTCCGGTTGGCCCGGTAGTTGACGACGTGGGTGCCGCTGTAATTGCCAACCTCTGAGCGACACTTTGTCGCTGGATGCCGCGTTGATTCAGCAGAACGGAGGCCTCGGATCAAGCCGCCGCGATCCCGCGCCAGCCGACCGCCACACCCGCGCGATCCAATCCTCGTCCGCGTCGGTCACGAGATTGCCCATCACCCGCACCGCGATGTTCATCAGGAACGCCGAGCGCATGGCCAGAGGCCCCGTCGATGGCAAGAACCGCGGGATCGTCAGCAATAGAGCCAGCCGCCGCGCGACCGAGAAGCCGCGTGCGTAATGCGCCGACAGCACGGCAGGCCACGCCGACGACAGGTCGCCGGCGCCCAGCATCTCGGCGGCCAGCCGGCCTGTCTCCAGCCCGTAGTCGATGCCCTCGCCGTTCAGTGGGTTGACGCATGCCGCGGCGTCGCCGATCAGCATCCAGTTCGGCCCGGCCACCCCTGAGACCGCACCGCCCATCGGCAGCAATGCCGAAAGCCCGGCGCGAGGTTCGCCGGTGAATCCCCATTCGTCGCGGCGCAGCGACGTGTAATAGGACATCAGCGGCCGCAGCGCCGCATCGGCCGGCCGTTTCGACGTCGCCAGCGCGCCGACGCCGATGTTCACCTCACCGTTGCCGAGCGGGAAGATCCAGCCATAGCCCGGCAGCACCTTGCCCCGAGGCGAGCGCAGCTCCAGGTGCGAGGTGATCCACGGCTCGTTGGTGCGCGGCGTCGCGATGTACCCGCGGATCGCCACGCCGTACACCGTCTCCTGATGCCACTGCCTGCCCAACACCCGGCCCAACGGCGAGCGCGCTCCATCGGCCACGATCAGCGACGTGCATCCGATCTCGGCGCCGGAATCCAACAGCAGCGACGAGACACGCCCGGCCGAATCATGCCGAACGTCAACAGCTTTCACGCCCAGCAGCATCTTGGCGCCGTCGTCGGCGGCCACCATCCGGATGCGGTCGTCGAGCTCCGTGCGGGGCACCGCGCTGCTGACCGACGGGAACGAGGGGCCTGGCCACTCGACTTCCACGTCGCCGCCGAACCCCGAAAGGCGCAGTCCGCGGTGCTGAACCCGGCCCTCGAGCCACGCCCCGAGCCCCAGCCGCTGCAACTCCAAGACCGCCCGCGGTGTCAGGCCGTCGCCGCAGGCCTTATCGCGGGGGAACTGCGCGGAGTCGATGACCATTACGTCGCGCCCGGCGCGACACGCCCACGCGGCCGCGGCCGACCCGGCGGGTCCGGCCCCGACGACGACCACGTCGGCTCGCGTATGCATGACTCCCAGTATGTTGGCAGAGTGAGGACACCAGCGAGCGTGGTGGCGGGAGTGGATTTCGGGGACCCCGCTTTTGCGCAGGATGTCCGCGACGGGGTGGCCCGCATCGAGGACCTGATGGCCACTGAGCTGGGCAAAGCCGATGCGCTGATGTCCGAGGCGGTTCAGCATCTGTTTCAGGCGGGCGGCAAACGGTTCCGCCCGCTGTTCACGGTCCTGTCCGCTCAGCTGGGCCCCGAACCCGACGCGTGGCAGGTCACCGTCGCCGGGTCCGTCATCGAGCTGGTGCACCTGGCGACGCTGTACCACGACGACGTGATGGACGAGGCGCAGGTGCGACGCGGGGCCCCGAGTGCGAACGCGCGCTGGAGCAACAACATCGCGATCCTGGCAGGCGACTATCTGTTCGCGACGGCCTCACGCCTGGTGTCCCGGCTGGGCCCGGAGGCCGTGCGGGTCATCGCCGAGACGTTCGCACAGCTGGTGACGGGTCAGATGCGGGAGACCCGCGGCGTGGCCGAGGGTGTCGACGAGGTCGAGCACTACCTGAAGGTGGTGTACGAGAAGACGGCGTGCCTGATCGCGGCGTCGGGCCGGTTCGGGGCGACCTTCTCCGGCGCCGATGAGGACCAGATCGAGCGGTTGAGCAGGCTCGGCGGCATCGTCGGCACGGCGTTTCAGATCTCCGACGACATCATCGACATCGACAGCGACCCCGACGAATCGGGCAAGGTGCCGGGCACCGACCTGCGTGAGGGCGTGCACACGCTGCCCGTGCTTTACGCGCTGCGCGATACCGGCCCGGACGGGGACCGGCTGCGTCAGCTGCTGAAGGGACCGGTCGAGAACGACGACGATCTGGCCGAGGCGCTGCAGCTGCTGCGCACGTCACCCGGCATGGCGCAGGCCAAGGACACCGTGGCGCGGTATGCCGCGCAGGCCCGCGACGAGCTGTCGAACCTGCCGGATGGGCCCGGTCGCCAAGCACTGGCAACGCTGGTGGATTACACGGTGAACCGGCACGGCTGACCCAGTGCGGAACCCGCGGAGGATGGCCAGGCGTTAAGACAGCGAAGACTTTCGCGTTTGGTAGGGAGGAACCCCGATGACCTGGCATCCGCATGCCAACAGGGCCAAGACGTTCCTGTTGCTGGTGGGTATGTCGGCGCTGATCGTGTTCATCGGTTCGCTGTTCCAGAGCAGGGCGATTTTGGGCCTGGCGGTGCTGTTCGCCGTC
>JAOPVX010000330.1 GCA_025965975.1 Mycobacterium sp.
TCAAGCTTTGTCAATGGTATGGAGTTGGTTGTCGACGGCGGCACCACGGCAGTCTGACTACGCACCACGGTTGAGCAGAGGACAGAACCGATCCAGCAGCTGCTGGCGGTGGTTGTTAAACACGTGAGGGGGCAACAGCTTTCCGAACACGGCGTACCGCTGTTGATAAGTCAGCCTTGGAGTCCCATTAGGAGTCCGGGGTCGTTGTCGTCGGGTTGAGGGGGACCCGATTAGTGGTCCAGTCGCTATGCGACCCGGGGTTGGTGGGTCGTGGCGACGAGCTGCTCAACTCGTCGCGCTTCGACTCGCTGTTGGAAGCCCGCGTGATCATCGAAGACTGGCGCTGCGACTACAACGCCAACACACCCCACTCCGCCCACGGCGAACTCACCCCAGCCGAGTTCGCTCTACAGTGGACGCTCCGAAACCCAGGGCATCGACAACTTCGCCATCGCCGATGTGGCGGCGGGTGCCGGAGTGCAAGAGACCTCCATCTTCTACCGACGGTGGGGGAGCCGTCGGGAGAACCCGGTCGTCGCTGCTCTGCTCGGCGACCGCACGACGACGACTGCCATTATCGATACCGGTTGTGCTCGTACGGCTTTCAGCGTTATCGAGCGCGGTTTTCGTGTCGCTTGGCGCTGACTCCGATACGCGGTCCGTCCCGGCTGGCTGGTGCCCCGAGTCTCAGCCGACGTTGACGCCAAGGGAGAAGTTCAAGTCCCCAACGCCATGTTTGGCTAGGCCTACTGACAGCAGGCCCGCGCCCTCCAGCCAGTGCGCCATGCTTAGGTCGCCGGTGTCCTGCGGGCGCAGGCCGAGGCTTTCGATGAACGCTGACGCACTCGCCTTGGCCTGCGCGTCGTCGCCAGCGATGAATACGTCCAGCGGGCCGCCAGCAGCTAGGACGTCGCGGAAGAGGGTGTTGAGCGCCTTCACGGCATAGGCGCTGGCGGGCGCGGCCTCGGCGACCATCTGTGCGATGGAGGTGTCGTGGGGGACGGCCAGCCCGGTGGCGCTGGGGTTGAAGGGGTTGGTGATGTCGACGATGATCTTGTTGGCCAGCGCGTCCCCGTACTCGTCGACGACCGGCACGGCGCTGTCGAACAGCACCGCGAGGATCACGATGTCACCGGCTGGGGCGTCGCCCCACGTTCCGGCCGTGGCGCCGTTGCCGAGCGCGCTGGCCAGGGCCGCGGCCTTGGCCTGATCGCGACCGATGATTTCGACGGTGTTGGCGCCCTTGAGGGCCAGGGCGCCAATGGCGCTGGCCATGCTTCCCGAGCCGATGATGCTGATGCTGCTCATGATGTGCTCTCTTCTGCGGTCTCGATCTTCCGCTTTGTCGCGATCGTCCCCGGTGGCCCGTGGTCTGGGTGGGTGACGTTGGGGGGTGGTGGCCGAACTTGGTCCGAAATGTCCGCCCTGGAGGTGGCGATGGCAGCCCCGTCCGGTGCGGTGATCACGTGCACTTGCCCGTTCGGGATCGGGGATCGCCGTCACTTCGTGTGCGTGCGTAGTTCCCAGGGCGGCATGCCGAGTCCATCGGCAAGGCGTCCTTGCATCTGGACGCCAGACGGCAACGGGCGCCAAAATATGGTCACTTCGGCGATCTTGCCGTCGGAGTCGAGCCGGATGTAGTCCATTCCATCGACCGCGGTGTCTTCGATCTGCAGCCGAAAGTACGCGGCGTGGTGCGTCTCGCCGCTGAGGACTTCCTTGTAGGTGAGGTCGGCCGACCCGCCGACCCCCCGCATGGCGTCCAGGACTGCCTCGCGGCCAGTGGTTGGCTCATCGCCGAGCGGGCTGTACATCACCACGCCCTCGGCGAGGATTCCGGAAAGGGCGTCTTTGTCGGCGCCGCCGTGCATGTGGTCGACGAAGGCCTCCACGGTGTCGCGGTGCGGGGCGAACGTGGTCATGGTTACTCCTTGAGTCATTTGTTGCTCATGGTTGGTGAGACCTGCTCTCGGTGCCAACCCGCTTCGAGTCGGTGTGCCAGGTCATGGAAGTGTGAGATGAACTCGCCGATCGAGAACCGATCCCGTCAGTCCCTCTGAGCGCCATGGTGATTGGATGTGGTGGGCGACTTCGCAAGGTGTCGGCGACCTCACTGCGGAGCCGGATCGGCGAGTGCATCAGTCGTCGCTTGCTAGATCACTGTGGTGCCGCCGTCGACGACCAGTTCCATGCCGTTGACGTAGCTTGAGTCGTCGGAGGCGAGGAACAACGCGGCCGACGCGATCTCCTCGGGGCGGCCCATCTCTCGGCGTGGGATCACGGACTCGAACTGTGCCTTCTGCTCCTCGTCCATCACCTTGGCCAACATCGGCGAGCCGACCTGGCCGGGGGTCAGCACGTTCACCCGGATCTTCCTGTCCCTCAACTCCGACACCCACACCCGTGCGTAGGCGGGCAGCACGGTCTTGCTTCCCGCGTACACACTCCAACCGGGGTAGCCCCGCAGCGATGCGTTCGATCCGGTCATGAAGATCGAGCCGCCGTCGTTGAACAGCGGCAGCGCCTTCTGGACCGTAAACAGTGTGCCGCGCGCGTTCAGCCAGAAGGCGTCATGGAAGTCCTCCTCGGTGATCTCGCCGAGCTTGGCTTGCTTGCCCACCCCGGCGCTGGCCCACAACACGTCGATCGCGCCCTTTTCCTGTTTGACCGTGTCGAACAACTGGTCCAGATCGTCGAAGTCGGCCGAATCGCCCTGCACGCCAGTGACGTTGCGCCCGATCTGTTCGACGGCCTTGTCCAGCTCGTCCTTCCGTCGGCCTGTGATGAAGACGTGAGCTCCTTCGTCGACGAACAACTTGGCACCGGCCAGCGCCATGCCGCTTGTGGCGCCGGTGATGACCGCGACCTTGCCATCGAGCTTTCCCATGTCCACTCCATTCGTTCGATGTGCCGATGTTATGTACACCGATCTGAGTACCTAATGTATCGGAGGCGTAGCCGGAGTGCAAGCTATGTACACCGATCCGTACCCAAGTGAGCTATGCTGGGGTTATGACGGAGTTGGAGAAGGGGCCGCGCGGCCTGCGCCGCGGCAGGGGTGCACGAGAGCGCATCCTCAGCGCTTCTCGACAACTGTTCCGCGATCAAGGCATCAACAGCACCGGCCTGGACCAGCTCTGCGCGGTGGCCCAGTGTCCAAGCGCACCTTCTACCAGCACTTCACTGGCAAGGATGAGCTGATCGCCGAGCACCTACGCCGATTCGATCCCGACGTGCTGCCCGAGGTGTTCGACCGCACCGACCTCACACCCCGCGAACGGCTGCACGCCGCATTCGA
>JAOPVX010000367.1 GCA_025965975.1 Mycobacterium sp.
AGCTGGCCATCGAGTACGACCCTCAGCCCCCATTCGACGCAGGTTCCCCGTCGAAGGCGCCCAAGGCGATCTATGCCATGGCGGCCTCGGCCCTCGGCGATCGATAGCCGGGTACGACACCAGCTGAAAGGGCCGGCGCCGAGCGAGGCCGCAACCCCGTGCTCGTGGTTCACGGTCGGTTGGCTGGACCATTTTCACCGGCTGGAGTTCACTTGGGCGGCAAGCTTCCTATCGAACGTCCACAGTGGTGTCGCATTGGACATCGACGCCGCGGACGGTGATGTTCATAGATCGACGGTGCCTAGCCACACCGATTCGTTAGATTTGTTGCAGCTACACCAATCGGCGAGCGAGGAAACACCTGGTGGGCGAGAACGACGACACACGCAGCGAGTCACCGGATGGCACGCAGGGCGTCGAGCCCGACTACCGGTTCACGCTCGCCAACGAACGGACGTTCCTCGCCTGGGAGCGCACGGCGCTTGGTCTGCTCGCCGCGGCGGTAGCGGTGGTCCAATTGGTCCCCGAGTTGTCGATAGCCGGCGCCCGCCACGTGCTCGGAGCCGTGCTGGCGTTGCTCGCGATCCTCACCGCAGGCATGGGAATACTTCGATGGGAGCAGGTCGATCGCGCCATGCGCCGCGACCTGCCGTTGCCCCGGCATCCCACGCCCGTTTATCTCGGAATCGGCCTTGTCGTCATCGGACTGTTGACACTGGGCCTGGTGGCCATCAAGGCGGTCACCGGTTGACTGACACAGGCCGGAGCGACCGGCGTTGGCGCGAAACACAAGCCGAACGAACCACATTGGCCTGGACGCGGACCTCGCTCGGAGTACTGGCCAATGGTCTGCTACTCCTGATAAAAATCCCCCATCGCGATGCCGATTCACTGAAGCTTGCGGCGGCCGGCTTTGCCGCTCTGCTGGCGCTGTCGACGTATCTGATCGCCGCCCGGCGCCAACGAACGCTCGCGAAACATCCACTACCACACCGTATTTCGCCCCGCCGGGAGGTCTACCTCGTTGGTGCGTCGATCGCTGTTCTTATCCTGATCTCGATGCTGTCTGTCGCGGTGTGACGCACTACTTCTTCGCGGCGTTGGCGATCATCTCGTTGGCGATCGTCGCCGCCTCGTCCTTGATGCTGTAGCCGCATGCCCATGCCTCGACGGTCAGGTTCGACACCACCGACACCGCGTGCTGACACGCCCACCCGTCGGCCTCTTCCTGCGCTGTCATTTGGGTAATCACGGTGTCCTCGGCGGTGACGCTGTCGATCTGCCACAGATAGGTGGCATCGCCATTGTCGACCGAGACCGAGTAGCCCGAGCATCCCTGCCACGTCGACTTCGAGTTGTCGAAGAACTTCTGCGCCTTCTCGGCCGACGGGTAGAGCACCGCGGTCTGCTCCACCCAGTGTGCGTTGTCCGCACTGGGTTCGCGCGCCACCTGGTCACGCATCGCAGTCCATCCGCTGCCTGCGTACACCGCCCGCTCTGCGCCGTAGATCGCGCCGAGGCAGTCGGGGTCCGACACCTCCCCGGAATGGTCGGTCATGTCTTCCAACCCGCTGGTGACCTTCATCTGCCTGGAGCCGACGATCCCGTTGAGTTCGCCAATCGACAGCAGCACGTCGTCGAGCTTGGCTTCGGTCAGCGCCGGCACATCGACCGGCGCGGCGTGCCGCGCGCGCACCGCCGTGCCGGACACGGTGCTCATGCAGCCGGAAAGCAGGACGGACGCCGCAAAGACGGCGACGACGGCCCGCGCGCGGGTAGCCGTGCCGATATAGGTCACCGCGCTATTGTGACCGACCGCCGCAGGAACCGTCGGCCAGCCGTCATTTTGCTAGTTCTCGACGACCAGGGCCAACTGCCCGCCTCCGAGCGGGCAAGCCAGCCACAATGTGCGCCCCGCGGATACGTACGCTCTACGAAACGCCGATCTTCTGCAGCATTAGGTTGGCGACAGCGACGGCGCCTGCGGCGCCATTTCCGCCACCACCGCCGGCATCCGTAATCTCCACGTCCACAACGCAATCCGACGCCACGCCAAGTGCGCGCTGGATCACGGAGCCGTCGTCGTGCAGCACCACCGCCGAAATCACCTTGCTCTCAACGAGTACGTCCGTGATCCGGCTCGACCCGTCGGCCCCGTGTTCCGGTTGGTGCAGCACCAGCGTCTGACCGTTGCACCGCCGCCACTTGTCGGCTGCCCCGGCGAAGAACGCCTGCGCGTCATCCGCGGTCGCGAACTTGACCACTCCGAAGAACCCAGACAACGGCGGGCCGTTGAGGTCGCCGCCGGCCCACGACTGACTGGCAACCTGGCGCACCGGGCCGGCCTGATAGACCACCTTCTGCAGCCGGTAGCCTGCGCCAACGCATTCGATGGGCGTGGCCTCGGACTCGCCGACACCCTGCAGCAGCATGTCGGCACCACCCATCACGAGCTGACCCGTGAAACCTGCGCCGACGCGCAGGGTCGTGGTGAGCTCGGCGCCGGTGGGCAGGACTTTGTCGGGCGAGCGCGTCACCGAGGGGCTGGCGGCCTCGACGATGTGGACGACAGGGGCACCACCAACCGCCGACGAGCATCCGGCGAGAACCGCGCACGCGCTCAACGCTGCGATCGTCGATCGGGTTGAGCGCATCGGATACCTACTTTTTCGCCTTGTCGGTGGCAGCGGTGTCGGTGGACAGGGCAGCGACGAATGCCTCCTGCGGCACCTCGACCCGCCCGATCGTCTTCATCCGCTTCTTGCCTTCCTTCTGCTTCTCCAGCAGCTTGCGCTTACGCGTGATGTCACCGCCGTAGCACTTCGATAGCACGTCTTTGCGCATTGCGCGGATGTTTTCGCGAGCAATGATCTTCGAACCGACCGCCGCCTGCACCGGAACCTCGAATTGCTGGCGCGGAATCAGCTCCTTGAGCTTGGTGGCCATCTTGTTGCCGTAGGCGTACGCCGCGTCCTTGTGCACGATCGCCGAAAACGCGTCGACGGCCTCGCCCTGAAGGAGAATGTCGACCTTGACCAGATCGGCTTCCTGCTCGCCGGCTTCTTCGTAGTCGAGGCTCGCGTAGCCGCGGGTGCGCGACTTCAGCGCGTCGAAGAAGTCAAAGATGATCTCCCCCAACGGCATTGTGTAGCGCAGCTCGACGCGTTCCGGCGAGAGGTAGTCCATGCCGCCGAGTTCGCCGCGGCGGGACTGGCACAGCTCCATGATCGTCCCGATGAACTCGCTTGGCGAAATGATGGTGGTCTTGACCACCGGTTCGTACACCGTGCCGATCTTGCCTTCCGGCCAATCCGACGGGTTGGTGACGATCTTTTCTGCGCCGTCCTCGAGCACAACCCGGTAGACGACGTTGGGCGATGTCGAGATGAGGTCAAGGTCGAACTCGCGTTCGAGCCGCTCACGGGTGATCTCCATGTGCAGTAGGCCAAGAAAACCGCAGCGGAAGCCGAAGCCCAGCGCCACCGACGTCTCCGGCTCCCACGACAGCGCGGCGTCGTTGAGCTGAAGCCGCTCCAGCGCGTCGCGTAGATCTGGATAGTCCGAGCCGTCGACGGGATACAGGCCGGAGTACACCATCGGTCTTGGCTCGCGATAGCCGGTCAGCGCCTTGGCCGCGCCGTGGCGCGCGCTGGTGACGGTGTCACCGACCTTGGACTGGCGGACGTCCTTCACACCGGTGATGAGGTAGCCGACCTCGCCGACACCGAGACCGGCGGTGGGTTTCGGTTCCGGGGACACGATGCCGACTTCCAGCAGCTCGTGGGTGGTGCCGGTGGACATCATCTTGATCCGCTCGCGCGGTGTGATCCTGCCGTCGACGACGCGGACGTACGTCACCACGCCGCGGTAGATGTCGTAGACCGAGTCGAAGATCATCGCCCGCGCTGGGGCGTCGGCGTCACCGATCGGCGCCGGCACCTCGCGCACCACGTGGTCGAGGAGGTCCGTAACGCCCTCGCCGGTCTTTCCGGAGACCCGCAGCACATCACCGGGTTCACAGCCGACGATGTGGGCGATCTCGGCGGCGTAGCGGTCAGGATCGGCGGCGGGCAGGTCGATCTTGTTGAGCACAGGAATGATCGTCAGGTCGCGGTCCAGTGCCAGGTAGAGGTTGGCCAGCGTCTGCGCCTCGATCCCCTGCGCCGCGTCCACCAGCAGCACCGCGCCCTCGCACGCCTCAAGCGCCCGGGACACCTCGTAGGTGAAGTCGACGTGGCCCGGGGTGTCGATCAGATGCAGTACGTAGTCCTCGTCCTTGACTTTCCATGGCAGCCGGACGTTCTGCGCCTTGATGGTGATTCCGCGCTCGCGCTCGATATCCATCCGATCCAGGTACTGCGCGCGCATGTCCCGATCGGCAACCACACCGGTGAGTTGCAGCATCCGGTCGGCGAGCGTCGACTTGCCGTGATCGATGTGGGCGATGATGCAGAAGTTCCGAATCTGCGCCGGCGCGGTGAAGGTCTGGTCGGCGAAACTGCTGATGGGAATCTCCTGGTGGGACGGATCGTGTGCGCTACCAGGGTATCGAGGTGCGCGCCCGTCGACACAATCGTGGGATGTCACCTTCACATATGCTCGGGAACATGGCTCCGCCGTGGAAGACGTTTCAGCGCTTCGCGGAGAACCTGGTGTTCAACGAGGCACCGAAGTTCATCCGTCAACTGCAGCAATCCGACACCCTGCAGCGCGGAATCCAACAGGGCATCAAGTTCGGCCTCGACGCGATCGCGGGCAGTGCCAGCGACGAGACGCCCGTGCTGACGGCAGGCCGGCCGGTCACCAACAACAGCGTTCCCACCGCGCACCGGGCTCGCAAGCTGGTGTACGCGCCGGATCTCGACGGCCGCGCCGATCCCGGCGAGATCGTGTGGACGTGGGTGGTTTATGAGGACGACCCGACGCGCGGCAAGGACCGGCCGGTGTTGGTGGTGGGCCGCGACCGCACGACACTGCTGGGTTTGATGCTGTCGAGCCAGGAATACCACCGCACCGACCCCGACTGGGTCAGCATCGGCAGTGGCAGCTGGGACTATGAGAGCCGGGTCAGCTGGGTCCGGTTAGACCGGGTGCTTGACGTGCCTGAAGAGGGCATTCGGCGCGAAGGCGCGATCCTTGAGCGGGAACTGTTCGAAGTCGTGGCAGGCCGGCTTCGCGCCGAGTACTCCTGGAGCTAACGGGGCGCCCGCCACATCGGCCACATGCTGGGGCAGCCATCCGGCAGCTTCATCTCGTCGGTGACCTCGAAGCCGAACCGCATGTAGTAGGGCACGGTCTCCTGTTTGGTCGACTCGAGGTAGGCGGGTGCGTGTTCGGCGTCGCACCGGTCAAGCCGGGAGCGCATCAGCGCCTGCCCGAAGCCCGCACCGCGGACCGTCGGATCGCTGCCGATCGCAAACAGGTACCAGTGCGGTTCCTCGGGATGCTTGTCCTTCATGATGTCGGCGATCTTCTGAGCGCCCGCCATTCTCGAGCGAAACGCCAGCAGGAAGGCCGGCGCCATTCGCAGCTCTTCGAACGGTGCTTGCTTCCATCGCCCTGGCGGATCCCACAGCGTGGCCGCCCCAACCTCGGGCCCGTTGGTGGCGACCTCCGCTCCACCGCCGGCCAGGTAGTGATGCCGCGCCATCGTGGCCCACATGCGCGGCAACGCCTTCGCCCTGCGCGCATCGTCGGGCAGCATCCACATCATGATCGGGTCCTCGTAGAAGGCGCGACCCAGCGTGCGCGCCAGCGCCGGTACATCCGCCTTCTGCGCGAAGCGGACGTCGATGTCGACCGGCACTCAGCGGCCCTGGGTGATGTAGGCCTGCAGTTGCTCCTGCTCCAATTCGAGCTGTTCCATCCGCGTCTTCACCACGTCGCCGATGCTGACGATGCCTGCCAGCCTGCCGTTGTCCATCACCGGGACATGGCGGACCCGATTCTTCGTCATCAACGCGCTGAGGCTGTCGACGGAGTCGCTTGGCGCGCACGTCGCCACCAGCGTGGTCATGATCGCCGATACGGGCCGCCGGAGAATATCGGCGCCCAATTCGTGCAGTTTGCGCACGACGTCGCGCTCCGACACGATGCCGACCAGTCCGTCGGGCGACATCACCACCATCGCGCCGATGTTGTGCACGGTCAGCTCGGTGAGCAGGCCGGACACCGAGGTCTCCGGGGTGATGGTCGCCACCGACGCACCCTTGTTCCGCAATACGTCCGCGATCCGCATCGATGCCTCCACTCGTGAGCTACTTCACACCAGGCTAGGTCCGACGCGCGCGGCGCGAAAGGGATTCCGAGGTTGCAACCGGATCACGTCCACGGCCGCAGGGCAACGGCCGTCGCACGCTGTAGTCGCTCGCGCACCACGTCCGGGTCGTCTTCCCCGCGAAGCAACACCTCCAACGCCCCGCCGATCGCACCGACAAACGCACCGACCAATGCTGCGGCGTCGACCTCGTCCAGCTCGTCGGGGAACGCGGCGTGCAGCCGGTTGGCGATCTCGGTCTGCGCATCGAGCTGGCGCGTGCCCGAGCTGCTTGACCGCGTCTGCGCCGCCGATGACCTCTACCTTCGACTCGGTCAGCCGGGTGCAGTTGCCGACGTGGTCCCGAGGACGAATCGGCCTCGTCGGTGACGCCGCATCGTGTGTCTCGCTGTTCGGTGACGGCTCCAGCCTTGCGATGGTGGGTGCCTTCACGCTGGCCGACGCGCTCGGTGACGACATCCCAGCCGGGCTGCGCGCCTAATGCTCGGCACCGGCCTTAACGCGCGGCCAAGGAGAACTCCGTGGCATACGCGACGAGGCTCCTCATCCCGGCGACCTCGGCAGGCATCGCGGCCGTGGCCTTCCGGCTGATGCCACTGGCCGTAAAAATTCGCGAAACTGTATTCCAGCACAAGAACAAGAAGTAGCACCGTGCTGGAATACAGTTTCGCGGGGATTCGTTGGGAGGGGTTGTGACAAGCGCGAACTCTGTGCCCGCGGTCAAGCTGGGCGACGAATTATCGGTCAGCGGAATCGGATTCGGCGCCATGGCGCTGACACCGGTGTACGGCGAGGTCGACGACACCGAGTCGTTGGCGACGCTGCACCGTTGCGTTGACCTGGGCGTGACGTTCATCGACACCGCCAACGTCTACGGCGGCGGGGCCAACGAGAAGCTGATCTCCAAATTGCTCACCGACCGCCGCGACGAGGTCACGCTTGCCACCAAATTCGGCATTGCTGGCAATCCGGCCGATCGTGCCGCCGGGGAGCTCACCGCTCGCGGCGACGCCGCCTACGTGCGTGCGTGCATTGATGAGAGCCTGCAGCGACTGCAGACCGACGTCGTCGATCTCTACTACATGCACCGCCGCGACGTGTCCGTGCCGATCGAGGAGACGGTCGGTGCGATGGCCGAATTGGTGGCCGCGGGCAAGGTCCGCCATCTCGGGCTGTCCGAGGTGACAGCCGACGAACTGCGCGCCGCGGTCGCGGTGCATCCGATCGCCGCTGTGCAGAGCGAATGGTCGATCTGGAGCCGCGACGTCGAACGCAACGTCGTGCCCGCCGCGGCCGAACTCGGCGTCGGGTTCGTGCCGTACTCGCCGCTGGGCCGTGGCTTTCTGACGGGCACGATCCGCTCGGCAGCCGATCTGCCGTCGACAGACTTCCGCCGCAATATGCCCCGGTTCAGCGATGGCGCGCTTGACACCAATCTCGCCGTGGTGGAGGTGGTGAAGTCGGTGGCCGAGCTGCTGGGTGCGACGGCTGCGCAGGTGGCGCTGGCGTGGTTGCGGTACCGCGCCGACGCGCTCGGCGTTGCGTCCGTGCCGATCCCCGGCACCAGGCGCGCCAACCGCGTCGAGGAGAATCTCGGTTCGCTGACCGTCAACCTGACGCCCGCACAACTCGACACGCTGGATACCGCCGCGGCGTCGGTGTCGGGCCACCGGTTCGCGGATCTGAGCTGGGTGTCGGCGGGACGCGAGTAGTCACTCCGGCTGCGGCCGGGAGACGCGAAGCGCGATGGTGGCATCGTCGAACTGGGCGGCCTGCGAGCTGATCCTGGTGATCTCACTCGGTCGTTTGAGTAGTCCGCGAACGGCGATGATCGCGACCTGCTCGCCGACCCGGATCGCCTCTTCCACCCTGTCGCCCTGATCGGTGTGCAGCCGGGTGCGCTTTTGGGCGCCCTCGTCGAAGTTCAGCAGCAGCCCGGCGGTCTCTTCGCGGTCGCAGTCGATGAATTTGCCCTCGCTGATCGCGGCCCCTATGAGATCGGTGACCCAGTCCTTGAGCCGTTCGTAATCCGTCCAGAACTGGTGGAATTCGGTGCGCTGCTCGTGGGCGATGCGCTGGATCTCGTTGAAGTCGATCGGCGAGAGCGCCAGCTGCATGGTGTCGAACCGCAGCAGCCGGTACAGCTTGACCGCCGGCGAGCCGGAGCCGGCACCGACCTCGGCGATGAACTTCAGCGGCGCCCGGTTGACCAGCAGCGTCTCCTGGAGCAGCTGTTCCTTGTTGCGAAACCAGTAGTACAGCGACGACTGCTGAAGACCCGACGCCCGCGCAATGTCGCTCATCGTGGTTTGGGCATAGCCCTGTTCGGAGAACAGCTTGGTCGCCGCGTTGACGATGTCGGCCCTTGGCGTTGTTGTTCGGGCGGAGTCGGCGCGGTTGGCGGTGTTGTTGCGGGGTCGTCCGATGGATTGGATCTTAGCCAAGCGGCGGCTTCTCACTGTGGGCCCGCTCGACGAGATCACGCGCGGCCACGACCACGTCCTGCCACAGCTGAAGCCCCATCGACTTCGACGCGCGCGACGGGTATCCGGTGACCCCGTTGGTGGAGACATGCTGGACCGCGTACCGGAAGACGGCGCCCTCGGTGCGGTCGGGATCGTCGGCATCGCGCATCTTGTCGATGTCGACGAGTTCGGGTCGCAGCACGAGCATGAGCGAGGTCTCGGCTGCGTTGGCATGCCAGTCGGCGGCATCCTCGGTCGCCCGCCGCGCAATGTCGGGCGTCAAGTCCCACCACTGCACGACACCGATCCGCAGCTCGGGAAACTCCCGCCGGAAGCGGTCGCAGGCGATCCACAGCGCGGCCGCGTTGCCGACGTGACCGTTGACGAACAGCAGCCGTCGGAAACCGGAGTCCACGCACGCCTCGGCGACCAGTCCGGCCGTCGCGGCCGTCTCCTCACCCGAGAACGCGACCGTGCCTGCCAGCCGGGTGCCGTGAAAGAAGCTGGCGCCGAACGCGAGTGGTGGCAACACGACCGCCACGTCGCCTGCCGCGGCGTCAGCGAGCGCCGTCGCGATGATGGTGTCGGTGCCCACCGGCAGGTGCGGGCCGTGTTGTTCGGTCGCGCCGACCGGTATCAGCGCCACACAGTCCGGGTCGGCAGCGACACGGTCGGTCAGCTGCGCCGACGTCAGCTCCTCCCATTTGTGGCTCACGGTCACCAGAACCTCAGGTAGCGTTCGGTCTCCCATGCCGACACGTGTGCGGTGTAACCATCCCACTCGGTGCGCTTCTCGGCGACGAACGACTCGAACATCTCGTCGCCGAACACCGACCGCACCAGCGGATCGGCCTCGAGTGCATCGATGGCCTCGCCCAGTGACCGCGGCAACCAACCGATTCCACGCTCGACGAGGTCGGCCTCGGTGAGCCGATAGAGGTTGTCCCGGTTGGGGTCGCCGGGATCGAGTTGCTCACGGATCCCTTCCAGCCCGGCGGCCAGCATGAGCGCACCACCGAGATAGGGGTTGTTGGCGCTGTCGGCGGCCCGGCACTCTACCCGCCCGCCGCCCTTCGGGATGCGAAGCATGTTGGTGCGGTTGTTGTCGCCGTAGCAGGCGAACACCGGAGCCCACGTGAGGCCGGACATGCTGCCCTGCTTGACCAGCCGTTTGTAGCTGTTGACCGTCGGCGCGATGACCGCGCAGATGGCGTGCGCGTGCCGCAACACGCCCGCGATGAACTGGTATCCCAGCGTTGTGAGCCCGCATTCGCGCGGATCATCCGCGGCGGCAAATAGATTGGCCCCCGATTCGTCGGCCAGCGACATGTTGTAGTGGGCGCCGCTGCCGGTGCGATCGGCGAATGGTTTTGGCATCCACGATGCGAACAGGCCGTGCTTGCGCGCGATCTCGCCGACCATCATCCGGAAGAACACCAACCGGTCCGACATGGACACCACGTTCGTATAGGTGAAATCGGTTTCGAATTGCCCGTTGCCGTCCTCGTGGTCGAACGAGTAGACGTCCCAACCGAGTTCGTTCATCGCGGAGACGATCTCGTCGACCACCGGGTAGTTGTGCAGCATCGTTCGCAGGTCGTAGCAGGGCTTGTCGAGGTTGTCGTCGGCGCTGGCGGGTGCCGGCTTGTCGGTGTCGGTGAGCAGGAAGAACTCGGTCTCGATGCCCAGGTTGAAGGTGTATCCGAGCGCGGCGGCGTCGGCGGTAACGCGCTTGAGGATCTGCCGGCTGCACGCCTCGAACGGGGTGTCGCCGATCCACAGATCGCCTGGAAACCATGCGACTTCGCGGTTGAACGGCATCACGATCGGGTAGTCAAGGTCGGGATGTGGCGCGACCTCGTCGTCGTTCACGTCCTGAGGCACGCCGTCGAGCGCGGCCCCGGTGAACATCTCCGATCCCATGGCCGCCTGAACCAGATGGCCCAGCGGCACCATCTTGCACTTCGGCTTGCCGTGCATGTCGACGAAGCTGATCGCGGCGTACTTGACGCCCTTGGCCGCAAGCGCGTCGGCGACATCGTTGGCCGCCGACGCGACGTTGGTGGTCTGCCCGTTCAGTGTTGTCGTCATCTGGTGTGTCATCCTGTCGATGCGAGAGTGGAAGTGGCGTTGATGATTCCGAGTTCCCGCCCGAGATAGCGGTAGAACTCCCACAGTGGCCGCTCGAGGTGAGAGAGCCGGCCGGTGCTGCTCACGCCGGACCGGACGGCGCGCTGCACCGCGGTGCAGGCGTCGATGTCTTCTCGGTGGATGTCGCAGATCGTCTTGACCAGCTGGCTGCGGCGTTCCTCGACCCCGGGTGCGGCCAGCGCGGCCGGAGACATGCAGATGTCGAGCTGCAGCTCGATCTTGCCCGCCCCGATCGGAAGTGTCTTGAGCCAGTACATGTATGCGGGGCCCATCGCGATCTGCAACAACGGATAGCCGATGAATATCAGCGACTTGTGGTGGTGCTCGGGGCTCAGCGTCTCGGCGCCCGGGGTAAGGAACGGCGGCTCCGCGGGGTAGCCGGGGGCCTGCTGCGACCACATCGTCGTGAAGTAGTCGCCGACCTCACCGGTGTAGCTAAGGGCCGCAGGGAATTGGTCCTCGAGTGACCCGCGGTGCGGACCCATGTGGTGGTAACACTCCATGAAGTTGTCCACCATGATCTTCCAGTCCCAGTCACACACCCCCCAGTCGGTCTGCTCGACGGTCTGGTAGTTCTCGAGGTCGTATGCGTCGACGATCGGATCAAGAGCCGCGTATTGGCTCGCCAAGGACTCCGCTTGGCCGTCGAAGTTCACCATTACGAAGCCCTTCCACACGTCGTGGCGGAAGTTCTTGAGCGGATAGTCATTCCGGTCGAAACCGGGCGACTTCTTCATCTCCGGCGCACCGGCGAGGTGTCCGTCGAGGCCGAACGACCACAGGTGGTACGGGCACTGCAGCACGTTGGCCTCCCCCGCACCGCTACACACCTCCATCCAGCGGTGCGTGCAGTTGCGCGACAGCACCCGAAGCTCGCAATGCCGGTCGCGAGTCACGACCAACGGGGTGCCGAGGATGTCGATGCTGTAGTAACTGCCAGGCGCGGACACCTGCTCGACACGGCACAGCGGAATCCAGCCATGCTTGAATACCCGATCGACCTCGACGGCGTAGAGCTCGTCGCTGCCGTAGGCCTCTGGCGGCAGCGTGATCGCCTTGTCGGGCGACTCGACGGCGCATGTGGCGGTGAGGCGGGAATAGTCGAAAGACACCGTTGCTCCTCGTGTCTCGGTGGTGGTTGCCGCTGACGCTATGGGCGCCGTGTTGCGGGTCGGTTTCCTGGCCGTAAATGCCCTATTGAAATTTCGGGCCAGGACCGCGGGCGCGTATTGCGCCGTTTACCTGTGTCTTTCTTCTCTCGCCTCAATACATTATTGAAACGAGGGTTTGGCCCTGTGATGTGCACGAAACCGGTAGGAATGAGGTCATGATCGAGGTGACGCTGCTCGGCACCGGTAGTCCGATTCCCGACGCCCGAAGGGCGGGGCCGTCCACCCTGGTGCGGGCCGGCGGGCAGACGTTTCTGATCGACTGTGGCCGCGGCGTGCAACAGCGCATGACCGCCGTCGGCGTCGGAGCGAACGCGTTGACCGCGCTACTGCTGACGCACCTGCACAGCGATCACATCGCCGACCTTGGCGACCTGATCATCACCCGGTGGGTGACCACGTTCGAGCCCAACCCGGCGCCCCTGCCGATCATCGGTCCACCGGGAACCGCCGAGGTGGTCGACGCCACGCTCAAGGCGTTCGGCTTCGACATCGGCTACCGGATCGCGCATCACGCCGACCTGACCACGCCGCCGCCGGTTCAGGTGCATGAGTACACCGACGGCACGGTGTGGGATCGCGACGGGGTGACGATTGCGGTGGCGCCGACGGATCACAGGCCCGTCGCGCCGACCATCGGGTTTCGGATCGAACACGGTGGCGCCTCGGTGGTGCTTGCCGGTGACACCGTCCCGTGCGAGAGCCTCGACACGCTGGCGGCCGGGGCAGGTGGATTGGTGCACACCGTGATTCGCAAAGATCTGATCGAGAAGATGCCGATGCAGCGCATCCGCGACATCTGCGACTACCACTCGTCGGTCGAACAGGCCGCAGAAACCGCTGCTCGCGCCGGTGTCGGCATCCTCATCCTCACCCACTACGTACCGGGTATCGCACCGGGCCAGGAAGAGGATTGGCGCGCGCTGGCGGCCACGGCGTTCGACCGGCAGATCGAGCTGGGCGATGACCTGCACCGGGTGGAGGTTCACCCCGGGGTATGCGCGAAACCGGCCAGGTGATCCGCCGCGCCCGCAACACAATTGATGTCCTCGTCGGTCAGCGGCCGCCCACGGGCGATCACCACGACGTGTTGCACCCCGAGATCGGCCAGCGCGTGGCAGCGCCGGGAGAGCTCTGCGAAATTCTCGCCGTCCTGAAGCGCCGTGGTCACGGTGCGCTCGATCTCCTCTGGCGGCCTGCCGACGTCGGCGCAGTGATGGTCCAGCACGTCGAGCTGCCTGCGGATGGCGGCGCCGCCGTCGGGCACGTCGAACAGATTGCACGCGTCGCCGTACTCGGCGACCAGCCGCAGCGTGCGCCGTTCGCCGGTGCCGCCGATCAGCACCGGTGGCCGGGGCGTCGTGA
>JAOPVX010000399.1 GCA_025965975.1 Mycobacterium sp.
TAGCTGGATCATACCCAATGAGCATATGAAGACCTCTTCATTCATACCTGTATCGTGGTGGTGTCCGCCTTCCTCCTCGATGTGGAGTTTTCCGATGTCGTCCGTGCTCCTGGACCGCTCCCGCACCGCCGCTACCCCTGATAGGGGACGGATGGGCCGGACGCGTCCGTTCGCGCTGGTCGAAGTCCGATGGGCCACCGCGGCCACGGTGCTGTTTGGGTTGGGGGTGGCTGCCCAATTCGGTGGGGCGCCGGCGTGGGTGTGGTGGGCGCTGTATCTGGCCTGCTACCTCACCGGCGGGTGGGAACCGGCGCTGGCCGGGCTGCGGGCCTTGCGCGAGAAGTCCCTCGACGTTGATCTATTGATGATCGTCGCCGCGATTGGGGCGGCCGCGATCGGCCAGGTCTTCGACGGCGGACTGTTGATCGTCATTTTCGCCACTTCCGGTGCGCTGGAAGCGTTCCTGACTCAGCGCACCGCCGACTCGGTGCGCAGCCTGCTCGATCTGGCCCCCGACCGTGCCACCGTCATCGGTGAATCCGGCGACGAGACCGTCGTGGACGCGGCCACTCTGTCTATCGGCGACATGATCGTAGTGCGTCCCGGTGAGCGGATCGGCGCTGACGGGCAGGTCACCTCCGGCACCAGCGACGTCGATCAGGCCTCGATCACCGGCGAACCGCTGCCGGTCGCCAAACGGGTCGGCGACGAAGTGTTCGCCGGCACGATGAACGGCAACGGGGCACTGCGGGTCCGCGTCGACCGGGCCGCCGCCGACACCGTCGTCGCCCGCATCGTCACCCTGGTCCAAGAGGCCTCGGCCACTAAAGCCAAGGCGCAGCTATTCATCGAGAAAGTCGAGCAGTACTACTCGGTCGGGGTGGTCGCCGCCACCCTGGCGGTGTTTCTCATTCCGCTCGCGCTTGGCGCCGCTCTGCAGCCCGCGCTGCTGCGGGCGATGACGTTCATGATCGTCGCGTCCCCGTGCGCGGTGGTGCTGGCCACCATGCCCCCGCTGCTGGCCGCCATGGCCACCGCCGGCCGCCACGGCGTCCTGGTCAAATCCGCGGTCGTGATGGAACAACTCGGATCTGTCACCGCCGTCGCGTTCGACAAGACCGGCACCCTCACTCAGGGCACACCCCGCCTGACCGACATTCGCGCGCTCGAATCGAGCTACGACACCGACACCATCCTCACCTGGGCAGCGGCCGCCGAGCACCCGAGTGAACACCCACTGGCGCAGGCGATCGTGGCCGCCGCCGACCGCCGCCTGACCCTGCCTACGGTCGAGGAGTTTGATTCCGAGCCCGGGCGCGGAGTCCGCGCCATCATCGACGGCCACATCATCGAGGTCGGCAGCCCGAAGTATCTGTTGCACAGCGTTGATGCCTCCGCTGAGGTCGTCGAATGGGATGTCGCCGGCAAGACCGTGGTGATTGTCCTCGTCGACGGCGTCGCTGCCGGCATGCTGGCACTGGCTGATCAGCTGCGCCCCGGAGCCGCCCATACCGTCGCCGAGCTGAGCACGCTCACCGGTACCACACCGGTGCTGCTGACCGGCGACAACCCCCGCGCCGCAACAACTCTCGCCGCCGAAGTCGGAATTACCGACGTCCGCGCCGGGCTGCTGCCGCAAGACAAAGTCACCGCCGTGCGCGATCTCGAACACAGTGGACGGCGTGTGCTGCTCGTCGGGGACGGCGTCAACGACGCACCCGCCCTGGCCGCCGCGCACACCGGGATCGCGATGGGCCGCGCCGGATCCGACCTCGCACTCGAGACCGCAGACGCCGTCATTGTCCGCGACGAACTCGCCACGCTGCCCAGCGTGATCGCCCTGTCCCGGCGCGCTCGACGGATCGTGATCGCCAACCTCGTCATTGCGACCACCTTCATCACCGGGCTCGTACTGTGGGACCTGCTCGGGCACCTGCCCCTGCCGCTCGGCGTCGCCGGCCACGAAGGGTCCACCGTCATCGTCGGACTCAACGGCATGCGCCTCCTCGCCCAGCGCGCATGGATTTCGAACGCGACGCCAAGCGGAACATAATCCCGCGCATGTCGTCGAAGTCGCGGCGCCCGGCCTCAAAATGGTCGACCCATGGCCAATCGCTGCGCCGGTCCTGGATCAAACCGCCACAGTGGGCCTAGATCAGGTCGACATTCTCGGCGGTAGCTACCGCCCCCAGCAGTACGAAACCGTTGACCTAATGCACACGCCCCCGGGACTTGACCCCACCCGCGATCCGCTGTGATCAACGTCGTCCAGATTGGGAACGCGGAACGCCGTCCGCAGCTCGGTTTCGCGGCCGTTTGCTCGGTAGGCGTCGAAGGTCGCCGTGGCGGCGGATTTTGACGACGACTTTGGAAACGGCGACGCAAATGCGGCCGCGTGCGTTAATAGACAGACATCCCACGGCGCGCCAGGAGAGTCTATGTCTAATCCAATCGGCGGAACATCCAACGATCCGAGCGTTCCCGCCGTTGAAGGCGACGCCAGCGGCGCTGGTATCGGCGTCAAAGGGACCAGCGAGGCCTTTCAAGGCGTGTTTGGTCACAGCGAAACCAACGCAGGGGTCGTAGGCGAGGCCACTAGCTTCCATGGCGTGTTCGGCGTCAGCCACGACGTCAACAGCGGCGGCCTCTTTGGCACCAACGATTCGGCCGCCGGGTTCGGTGTTATCGGTGTCGCCAGTCACGGTATCGGTGTCACCGGCGAATCGACGGGCGACCGAGGGATAGGCGTACGAGGAAAGGGAAATCTGCGCGCCGGCTTGTTTGAAGGTGACGTCGAAGTGACCGGCGACGTACTCCTCAGTGGCGCGGATTATGCCGAGGCCTTGACCACGACGGACCCGTCGGTGCAGCCAGGCCTTGTCGTGGTCCTCGGGCAGGACGGCGAGGTTCATCCGTGCGAAAGCGACTACGACACCGCCGTCGCGGGCATCGTTTCCGGCGCGGGCGGCGTCAAGCCCGCGATAGTTCTCGACCGGCACGACAACAGCGCCCACGTCGCCCTCATCGGAAAGGTGTGGTGCATGGCCGATGCGGCCGACGCTCCGATACGGCCGGGCGACCTGCTCACCACGTCTTCTACGGTGGGTCACTGCCGGCGGATCACCGAGCCTGCTCGAGCGTTCGGCGCAGTCATTGGCAAGGCGCTCACGCCGCTGACCACCGGAACCGGCATGATCCGGGTACTGGTCAGCCCCCGATGAACGTCACCGCGAAGTCACGCAAGCTGGAGAACCGATCGTGACGGTATCGCTGAAGGGAGTGTGCAGTGCCCTTGGGGCTCCAGCGCCGGTGTCGGTGTGCCGCGACATCCTCGGTTTCAAGGGGAAGAAGGTAGGACCACGCCTGGACGACGCGCGACCCCAACCGTTACTGAGTCTGAACGGCTTCGTAGCAGGACTCCGAGACCTGCACTTCGACGTCCAGCTGATACTGGCGGGAGTAGACGTGTTTTCCGGCAGCGACGACGACGCGCTCGACTACGCGGTGTACCGCCTGCGCGACATCTACAAGGATGCGAAGGTCGGTGTCGGACGCATCACGCGACAGCCACTGACATCGGCCAGTTCGCTCGGGCACGTCACCGTGCGCACTAAAGCCGATCTCGACGCTACCGGCAAGGACCTCACCTCGGACGGGGCGTTCATCCCGGTGGTGATCCCGGCCAACATGAACGTCACAACGACCCTTCCCAGCGGAATAGTCGCCGGCATTGCCGGACAAACACCGACACCGGGTCCCTGCTCGCCCAGGACCGGCAGCGGGGCGCGATCGTCCGTCGTGGGATTGAGCGGGGAAACGACCGGACGCACCCTCGCCCACGAGATCGGCCATTTCTTTGGGATACCGCATCCCAGCCCGCCCGACAACAGTCTCATGACCCAAACGAACAGCGTGACCAGCGGAAATGCATTCACGGCGGTGACCATCAATCCCGCAGATATCATCACAATACGGACGCATTGCACAATGCTGGACGGACTTCAAATACCCGAGGTGAACCTCTGATGTCGACACCCGACGCGGTGACCTATGACCCGGGCGACTTCACCGTCGAAGAACTATTGGCGGCGGCGCACGGCGAATCAAAGACTCTGTCGCCACAACTGGCAGTCACCTTGCTACGTGCGAAGCTCGGCGATGGTGCAGAACAACAACTCACGACTCTGGCAAGGGACGACACCGCCGACCCCCGCGCACGTCACGCCGTTGCGCTCGCGTTGGCTGAGTTCCCCTCGGCGCGCCCAATCCTCAACGAGCTAGCCGACTCTCCCCACCCTCTGGTAGCCGAAGGCGCGCGCCAGGCATTGGCGGTCCCGAGCTGAACTCCAGGTCCAGCGGGTGCTGCCTGGGCGAGGGCGGGGTTGATGACCGCGCTCAGATCGCGATTCACGATATTGACTGCTGCTCAGCAAGATAGCGGTACGCGGTTGCTCGTCCAATGCCAAAGGCCTTGGCCAGTTCTCGGACTGGTTCACCGGTCGCCGCAAGGCGACGAAGTAGCTCTTGTCGATCGGCGGTGAGCTTGGGCGGCTTAGTCGGGGGCAACTGTCGGTACGGCGGGACTCGCGCGATGTGGCGCGGCGCTCGCGGCCCAACTCGAGTTCGAGCTCGGCCAGGGTCGCCATGATCGAGGCCACAGCCCGACCAGTTGGTATGGTGGTGTCTATTCCTTCCCGCAAGGCGCGCAACAGAATTCCGCGCTCACCGAGGTCGGCGATGGTGCGGGTGACTTCGACTACGGAGCGGCCGAGCCGGTCGATCGCAGTCACCACGACGGTGTCGCCAGTTCGGGCGTAGTGGAGCATCGCGGCCAACCCCGGACGGGAAGTGTTGACGGCGCCTGAAAGCTTGTCGGTGAACACCCGACTCGCCTCGACACCAGCAGCGTCCAGCGCGGCTAGCTGGGCGTCGAGGTCTTGACCAATGCTGCTCACTCGTGCGTAGCCCAGGATCGCTGTCATACCGATGACCGTCTCATTGCCCGCCGACAGCGAGGATTCGAGACACGCGGCGTGAGACAAGAAATGAGACAGCGCGACCTGCGATTACCTAGTGGGGGAGTGGCGCCCTGATGGGTGTCTCGTTTCTCTAGTTGTGAGACCAGCTTTGTCCGAGATGGAGAGGAATTGTCAAGACCTGTGGATGAGTGGCGCTCGCTGTAGCCGCGTTCACCCCTGCGGCCGTATCCCGACGGCAGCATTCTCTTCGGCTGTGCCCAGCGTGTAGCCGTATCTGGCTGCGGCGGCAACGAATTGGGCGAGCTCGTCAGCCGTTGGCGGCTGTAACGGTGCGCTGGTCGGGCGGCCGACTTCCTGGAAGAACCGTCCGAGCCGAACGGTGGTGATCACCAGCTCGATCGCCGGCTCGCCGGACACATTGCGGTGGGCGTGTGGGGTGCCGCCCGGTATGTGTACGTAATCACCGGCGTGGACGTCACGCCACTGCAGTCCCTGATCATCTTTGATCAGCACCTGCTGCGTGCCGGCAAGGAAGAAGAAGTCCTCGGGGTCGTCGTGGCTGTGCACCGGCACCGTCACCCCGGGCGGGACCACACCCCGCATGACGCAGAAGTGCGCGTCGGGATCGTCTGGTGGGATAAGGAATTCGACCGTTGGACCCAGGACGTCCCACACCTTGCGCGACGTTCCGTCTACGAGGCGGTCAAAAGTGATGCTGTTGTCACCCGCGATCTGCATGTACCCGTCCTTTTCCTTCACATAGGTCTAAACCGATGTGACGCTCGATTCATTCACTCTTTCCTTCACGTAGGTGTAAACCGATGTGACGCGCTGTCGATCTTCCGAGGTCGGACGGGATGCCCATCAATGCCTTAGCGCTCCCCGTAGGTGGTCGCCAGATCGGCCAGTTGCTCGGGGCGGCGAGCGGTCGCAGCGATCGCGTCACCTGTGTCGAGCGCAGCTCGGACCAGTTCGCGGCCCAACCCTCGCGACGACCCTGTGATGAACCAAACCTTTTGGAGATATTGTCAATACTTGTCGATCAGCGATTTTCAGGCGACCTCCGATCCAGCGTTTGACGGCTCGATGTTTGATGTTTCGGGTGTGATGTCGATGGGACGTTCGAGTAGCTTGCCTTTGTGGAACGTCGCGCCGGCACGGACGAGGGCGACGAGGTGGGGTGCGTTGACGGCACGCCAGCGGGCTT
>JAOPVX010000034.1 GCA_025965975.1 Mycobacterium sp.
AGCACCTGAATGTGCTTGGACACCGCCTGTTTCGTGATGTCGAACGGCGCGGCCAACTCGTTGACGGTGGCCGGTCCGCGGGACAGCCGCGCCACGATCGCGCGCCGAACCGGGTCGGCCAGCGCCAGGAAGGCGCGGTCCAGCCGGGCGTCTGCATCTCCATCACTCGCCAATTGTCAACCTTGCGTTTGATCAATCAATCGATTGACTACCAAAGTAGGAGACGGTGCGGCGGGTGTCCAGGATGATTTCGTCCAAACGAACGTTTTGCAGAGAAAGTTCGAGAAGGGGCCTGCAAAACGCGCGTTTCGCGGCTGTCAGCGCTTCTTGCGGATGATGGCGCGCAGCTTGTCGAGCCTCGCGGCGATCTCGCGTTCGGCGCCGTGGCTGGTCGGCCGGTAGTAGTCGACACCGACCAGCTCGTCGGGCGGATACTGTTGCGGCACAACGCCATCCGGGTCGTCGTGGGCGTACTTGTAGCCGATGGCGTTACCGAGCTTGGCCGCGCCCGAGTAGTGACCGTCACGCAGATGGGCGGGCACAAGGCCGGCCTTACCTTCGCGAATGTCGCTCATCGCGGCGCCAAGCGCTGTGGTCACCGCGTTCGACTTGGGCGAGGTGGCAAGGTGGACCGTGGCATGGGCCAGCGTCAGCTGGGCCTCTGGCATGCCGATCATCTGCACCGTCTGCGCCGCGGCGACGGCGGTCTGCAGCGCGGTCGGATCCGCCATCCCGATGTCCTCGCTGGCCAGGATCATCAGCCTGCGGGCCACAAACCGCGGGTCCTCCCCCGCCACCAGCATCCGCGCCAGGTAGTGCAAGGCGGCGTCGACGTCGGAGCCGCGGACCGACTTGATGAATGCGCTCACGACGTCGTAGTGCTGATCGCCGTCGCGGTCATAGCGCACGGCGGCCTTGTCCAGCGACTGCTCGATGGCCGCGACCGTCACCTGCTCCCCTGCCTCGGCGGCCACCTCGAGCGCGGTCAGCGCGCGCCGCGCGTCGCCCGCGGAGAGCTGAACCAGCAGGTCGACGGCGGCGTCGGTGACCTCGACCAGGCCGCCGAGGCCGCGCGGGTCGTCGATGGCGCGGCGCACCACGGTGATGACGGCGTCGGCGTCGAGCGGCTGCAGCTGCAGGATCAGCGACCGGCTCAGCAGCGGCGCGACGACGGAGAACGACGGGTTCTCGGTGGTCGCCGCGACCAGCAGCACGACCCGGTTCTCGACGGCGGACAGCAGGGCGTCCTGCTGGGTTTTCGAGAAGCGGTGTACCTCGTCGATGAACAAAACGGTCTGCTGACCATGCACGGCCGCCCGACGCGCCATGTCGATGACGGCGCGGACCTCCTTGACGCCGGCCGACAGCGCCGACAGCGCCTCGAACCGGCGGCCGGTGGCCTGCGAGATCAGCGACGCCAGCGTGGTCTTGCCGGTGCCAGGCGGGCCGTAGAGGATGACCGACGCCGCGCCGGCGCCCTCGACCATCCGGCGCAGCGGCGAGCCGGGCTGCAGCAGGTGGTCTTGGCCGACCACCTCATCGAGGGTCGCCGGCCGCATCTTCACCGCCAGCGGAGCCGATGCGCCGACGGATCCGCCCGCGGCCACGCTCGATTCGCCGGGGACGTCAAACAGGCCGTCGGACACGCTCTCTGCTTACCACGTGGTTACAACGCGACGGCCGAGCCGTCACGAACCTGGGGCCGCGGTCACGAAGTCGATCAGCTCTTCGACGCGGCCGATGAGCGCAGGCTCGAGATCGTTCCAATCCCGCACCCTGCCGCGGATCCGCTGCCACGCTCGGGCGATGTCGGCCTGCTGGGTGTGCGGCCAGCCAAGGGCCCGGCACACACCGCGCTTCCAGTCCTCGCCGTGCGGAACCGACGGCCACGACGAGATGCCAAGCCGGGCTGGCCTGACCGCCTGCCAGATGTCGATGAACGGATGGCCGACGACCAGCGTGTGCACGCCGCCGGGGCCACGGCGGACGGCTTGCTCGACCTGGCTGGCGATGCGAGCCTCCTTCGAGCCGGCCACGAGGTGGTCGACGAGGACGCCGAGCCGACGCCAAGGGCCGGGCTGGAATTCCTCGACGATGCCGACGAGATCGTCGATGCCGCCGAGGTATTCGACCACAACGCCCTCGACGCGTAGGTCGTCGCCCCACACCTGCTCGACCAGTTCGGCGTCGTGTCGGCCTTCGACGAAGATCCGGCCGGCCAGTGCGACCCTGGCTTTCGCCCCTACTGCCACTGAGCCCGATGCGGTGCGCGCCGGTGCCGTCGGCGCGCCGCGTCGCGGCGCGGTCAGGATGACCGGCCGCCCGTCGATCAGGTAGCCGGGTCCGACCGGGAACGGTTTCCTGCGGCCATGCCGGTCCTCGAGCTCCATCCGGCCGTATTCGATGCGCACCACCGCGCCCACATAGCCGGTCTTGGCGTCCTCGACGACCATGCCGAGTTCCACCGGCTGCTCGCCTGCCCGGGGCTTTCGGTGCGGGTCGTTGGTCAAGATGTCGGTGCCATAGCGATCAGCCACCGCGTGATCGTAGGGAAGAGTCGGCCCGTTGCGGCATAGCATCGGCGGTGTGTTGCTCAACCGGGCCGTCGCGGAAGGCATTGCGACCGGCGACATCACGCTGGTCTTGCGCCGGTGGGATGCGCCAAGGGCCAGGCAGGGCGGCACCCAGCGCACGGTGGCGGGCACCGTTCGCATCGACGACGTCGCCGAGTGTCCGGGCAGCTACCGCGTCACCGCCGCGCAGGCGCGCGCCGCGGGCTACCCGGACGCCAAGACGGCACAGAATGAACTCGACCGCCGGCCGGCCAGGCACACGTATGTGATCGCAGTATCGTTCCTTGCGCCCGACGAGCGACCGGAACTGGCCGCCGACGACCGGCTCTCCGATGCCGATGTCGACGCGATCGCCGCGCGGCTGGACCGCTGGGACGCGGCCACGGCACCGTGGACACGCCAGTATCTGGAGCTGATCGGCGCCAACGAGGCGGTGCGGGCGCCGGATCTGGCCGTCCGCGTTGGGCTGGATGTGCCGCGGTTCAAGCGGCGGGTGCGCCAGCTCAAGGGACTCGGCCTGACCATCAGCCTCGACGTGGGATATCGGCTGTCCCCGCGTGGACGGGTGTACCTGCGGCTTACTTCTTAGCGCCGGCCATCAACAGGCAGCATGCCAGACGCACATCGTCGACGGCCTGCTCCGGCTCGAGCTCTCCGCCGACCACCCACGTCAGCACACCGAACGTGACCTGCTCGACAAGTCGCGCGTTCCGGATCTGTTCGGCGGTGGGATGATCGGCGCCGACCACCGCAACGATCAGATCCCGCATGCCGTGGTATCCGGTCGGGCCGGACTGCGCCCGCACGGCCTGAGTCGACGTGATCGTCGCATGCGCAAGATGCTTGTGCCGCAACGTGTCTCGGCACGCATCGGCCATGAAGTCCGCCACGGCGGTCGCCGGATCGACGGGTAGTAGCGATACAGCGTGTGCAGCGCGACGCCGGCCTCGGCCGCGATCTCCTGGGCGCCGATTCGGTCGATCTCCTTGGCCCTGCCCAGCCGGGCGGCGCCCGCAAGGATGGCACCGCGACGGGCCTCCTGGTGACTGGTTGCGGGCAGGGCCGGCGGCCGTTGCCCACCAATTCGCGGCATGACGCCAGTATGGGCAGTGGCTGCCGCGGCGGTCGTGGTGTACCGATCAGCGGGACGGAGGGCGCATACCGGTGCCGCCCTTGTTCGGGCCGCGGCGCGGTTCGTGCCTGGGCTCGAAGGGCTGGCCGCGCTGTTGGGACAGCCGAAACCGGTATCGACCGCCAAGGCCACCAATGTGCTTGGCTGGCAACCGCGTCCGACCGCCGACACCGTGGCCGACACCGGCGAGAGCCTGCTGCGGGTGCACTCGCGGTAGCTATCCCCCGCCGCTGACTCCGGCGAGCTTGGCCGGGGCAGAGGTGATCTCGTCGATGATGGCGTGGATGAACCGCATCTTGTCCAGCACCGCCGGGGGCAGCACGAACGGATAGAGGTCCTCTTTGCCCATCGACCGGTTGATCATGTTCAGTGCCCATGAAACTGGCAGCCAAATGTCAATTATCGAGTCGAATCCGCTTGGGCCCAATGCCTTTCGCTCGAACGTCGCGGCGGACGGGGCGAAGCCGAATGCCGCCGCCGTGTCCAGCGTGTCCCGGATATGCAGGTAGTGCGCGAAGCTTTCGGCCCAGTCCTCGGCGGGGTGCATGCTGGCGTACGACGAGACGTAGCGTTCTTCCCAGTCCGGCGGTGGGCCCTCGTTGTAGTGGCGGTCCAGCGCCGCCTGGTAGTCGGCATCGGGATCGCCGAACAGTTCGCGGAATCGCTTCGCGTAATCCTGCGACGTGCTGACCAGGCGGTAGTAGTAGTAATGGCCGATCTCGTGGCGGAAATGCCCGAGCAGGGTGCGGTAGGGCTCGTCCATCGCCACCCGCAGTTGTTCGCGGTGTACATCGTCGCCCTCGGCGAGATCCAGTGTGATCACGCCATTGTGGTGCCCGGTGTAGACCTTCTCGTGCTCGCTGGAGAGCAGGTCGAATGCCAGACCGTACTGCTGGTCCTCGTCGCGACCCACGATCGGCAGCTTCAGCTCATAGAGCTCGACGATCAACCGCCGTTTGGCCTTCTCCGCATCGGCGTACGCCGCCAACGCCTTGGTATCGGAGTCACTGGGCCTGGTCCGGGTCAGTTCACACGATGTGCACAGCCGCCGGGTCGGTGCCACCTTCACCAGCCAATTGCATTCAGCCAGATGAAGGTTGGCGCAGAGTTGGTACTTGCCCGCATCGACCGCGCCGCCGTGCTCCGCGTCCTGGCCGGTTTCGATGACCAGCAGCGCCATGTCGTCGAGGGAGAAGCCGACCCCACGACCGCACGACAGGCACACCGAGTTCTCAAAGGCCAGGTGCTGGCCGCAGTTCGGACATCTGAAGTCACGCATGCAGCACTCCGCCCTCGAACGGCGCCACGTCGACGGCGACGTCGATCACGCTGCGTTTGGAGTCGGTGTAGATGATGCCGCGCAGCGGCGGGACGTCGGCGTAATCGCGGCCGAGCCCCACGGTGATGTAGCGCTCGTCGACCATCTGGTCGTTGGTGGGATCCAGGCCCAGCCAGTGGTTTTGCGGCGTCCACACCGACGCCCAGGCGTGGGTCGCGTCGATGCCGATCATGCGTTCCTTCCCTGGCGGCGGGTCGGTTGCCAGGTATCCCGACACATAGCTGGCGGCCAGCCCGTTGGCGCGCAGGCAGGCGATGGCCAGCCTCGCGAAGTCCTGACATACCCCTTCCCGCGCCGCCAAAACCTCGCTGACTCCAGTGGACACCGTGGTCGACCCGGACCGATACGTGAAGTCGGAGTAGATCCGCGACGTCAGGTCGCGAAGCACCTCGATCAGCGGCCGGCCGGGCTGGAAACTCGGTGCGGCGTAGGCACGTAGCTCGTCGGTGATCTCCGGCGGCTGCAAGTCCAGGGTGAACTCGGTGGCCAGCGCGCCGTCGAGGCCGACGGGGCGGGCGATCTCCCACGGCGCCCGCGCCGACCCACCGCCGTAGAGCTCGGGCGGTGGTGGATCCACCTCGACGACCGACTTGCTTGTGATGCTCAGGATGTTGTGACGCTCGGTGACGTGGAAGTACGCGCTGATGTTGCCGTAGACATCGCGGCTGGTGGAACTGTCGGCCGCGTCGGGCTCGATGATCAGCTCGTGGGACAGGCAGCGCTGCCGCGCAGAATCACGCGGGGTGAGGAACCCGCGGCCGTATGAGCTGGTGACGACGTCGGAGTAGCGGTAGACGGTACGGTGCACGATCTGGTAACACCGGCTCGATCCCGGGTCCATCCCCCGGTCGTCCCCCTGCCCTTCGGGCGGGTGGGCCCCCCGCTTGCGTGGGGAGGGCCCCCTGCGCTCCTGCCCGCCGGAAGCGGTCGGCCCGTCGGCGAAAGCCGTCACGGCATCACCCGGCGTTCGTCAGGACCCCACAGCGGCTGCATGCCACCGGGCAGCGACAGGTGACTCGCGGTGATGAGCCCGGACAGTTCGCGCAGGTCGCGATGCGTTCCGTTCAGCAGCTCGGCAAGTTCGGCCCGCGTGCCTTCTGGCGTGACGTCCTCCAGGTCGGCCGGATCGAGCCGGCGCAGCCGCATGGCGATCTCGTCGAGGAGCCGTTCGGGCCGCGAAGAACCCGACGACCCTGGCAGCGCCTTGAGGTTTGCCCTGAGCCGCTCGAGTTGGTACACCAGCGACCGCGGGTTCTCGGCGTCGAACAACACCAACTCGGCCACGGCAGCCACACTAACCTTGCCCGGGTTGCGGCGCCGGTAGATGACGGACGACTCGCAAGCCATCAGCGTTGACTCGGTAATGGTTTGCTCTGCCCCGGCGCTTCTGGTCGTCGTCAGGGTCGCACGCAGCACTGCTGTCAACCCGAGGCCGCGTTCGATCCGTTTGCCGATGTCCATCATCGTCCAGCCGACGTCCTGCACCATCGACTCGGCGGCCACTCCGGACAGAGCGAGCATGCCGGCCAGCGTCAGGTTGTTCGTCGACGCCAGGAAGGCGTCACCCTCGGCAAGCGATTCGGGTGGATCCGCAGGCCGATGCAGCACCGCGCGTTCGACCGCCGCCAACACCATCCACGTGTCGTTGGACATCTGGTCGCGCACCGCGCGGGCGGCCAAGCTGAGGCGCTCGACCGACTGCGCAAGCGAACCAGGACGATGCCGATCAGCGGTCAACGACCACAGCGTGGTCTGCGCGGTGGCGATCATCTCCGCGTAGTCGCCGCCGGCACCGGTATTGGTCCCGGTGATGTGACCGAGCGCGGCCAGCAGCACCGGCACACACTCACTGCCTTCCATCTCGCGGCGGTAACGGTATTCGTGGTAGCGCTCGCGGGTGACGGTGAGCAGCCGGGCCATGTTCTCGGCCCGTTCGGCGTAGCGGCCCATCCAGAACAGGTCGGACAACACACGCGGCGAGCTGACCGCCCGGGTCGAGCTGGGCGTCATCCCGGGCAGCTCGACCGCGCTCGGAATACGCTCGGCCGTGACACGTATCGGCGTTCGCACCCAGATATCCTTGGCCGCAACGGTATTCAACTGGTAGGCGGCGTTGCCCGGGGCCAGGAGGTAACCAAGCCCGCCGATCATCGGGGCGTAGCCGCTGCGCTGCGACACGGTGAACAACCGCATGCCGACGCTGGCCGACGACATGCCGCCCGGGTAGTAGTCGGTGGGCGCCGACGAGAACCGCGGCAGCTCCTGGCCCACCCACTGCCAGGGCGTGGCGTCGATGCACGCGGCCAACGACTCTCGTTGCTTGCCCGACAACCCCGGCCCAACAATCTCCTCGCCGCCCGTGACCGGCTTGATCAGCAGTGACGACAAGTTCGTCAGCAGGTGCGAGCGCTCGGTGTTGATACCGCCCCAGTACATCGGCGCCGTCTGCAGCAACGGTGTCTCACCCAGCAGCCGCTCGGCCAGCTCGGGCATAAAGCGAAGCAGCCCTGGGCTTTCCAGAATGCCGCTACCCAACGTGTTGACGACCGTCACCGCACCGCGGCGCAACACCTCCACCAAGCCGACCACGCCAAGCCGGGAATCGGCACGCAGATCCAAGGGGTCGACAAATTCGGAGTCGACCCGGCGCAGCACCACGTCGACCCGCTTGAGCGTGCCCATCGATCGCATCCACAGCTTGCCGTCGCGCACCACCAGATCGGCGCTTTCCACCAGCGGAAAACCCAGCACGCTGGCCAGATAGGCCTGGTCGAACGCGGTCTCGGAGTGGATGCCGGGGCTGAGGACCACCACCACCGGCTCCTCGGCGGACTCGGGGGCGGCGTCGATCAGCGCCAGCCGCAGTGCTTGCGCCCACGGCGAGGCAGGCCGCGGCCCGATCCGCTCGTACAGGTCGGGGATGGCGTGCGCGACCACGCGCCGGTCGGCCAGCGCGTAGCCCGCGCCCGACGGCGCCTGGGTCCAGTCGGCGTTCACCTGGAAGTTGCCGTCGCCCGCACGGCTGACGTCGCAGCCGTGCAGGAACAGCTGGTGCCGGCCGGGCACCTCGATGCCACGGGCGGCCCGGACATAACCCGGGTGCGCGAACAGCAGCTGCGGCGGCAGCACCCCGCTGGTGATCGCGTGGCGTGGCCCGTACAAATCGGCAAGCGCGGCGTCGAGCAGCCGGGAGCGTTGCACCAGACCGGATTCCAGGGTGTCCCAGTCCGAGGCGGAGAGCACAAGCGGCAACGCGTCGAGATGCCATGGCCCCGGCTCGACGGTGCCGTTGCCGTTGGTGATCGCGTCGCCGTGCCGGTCGACCTCGATGTAGGTTATGCCGTCGTTGTCGACCAAGCCGCGGACGATCGACCGCAGCTGGTCCAGTCCGGCGCGGCCCCGCTCACCCACGCATTCGGCGAGCTCCTGCCATGCGGGACGCACATTGCCCGCCGCGTCGACGAATTCGTCGTGTCCGGTGCTCGCGCCAGGGCGGACATCGAACAGCGCCTGCTGGGCCCTGGCGGTGCGGTACCGGGTCAGCAGGTTGTCGATGTCGGGCGCATTCGCAGCGGGAAGGGCCATCAGTGCAAAACGGTACGCACTCGCCGCAGATCCAAGATGCCCGGCGCGCCCACGTCGGTGGATTGCCGTGCCTGCTTCTCGCGGATGTCCGACATGTCCACCTTTCCAGGGGTGAATCCCGTCGCCTCGAAGCGGCGGCCCCGCCGGGACTCGGCCGTCACGGCGTTGACCGGCGGCTCGTCGTAGGCCATGCCACCGGGATGTGAGACGTGGTACGTGCAGCCGCCGCGCGACATGCCGGTCGCGGTGTCGACGAGCTCGAAGCGCAGCGGTCCGTCGACGGTGATGGTCGGGTGCAGCGCGCTGGGCGGCTGCCAGGCCCTGAACCGCACACCGCCGACTTGGACGTCGGGGTTGTCGGTCGCCAGCAGCGGCACCGGGTTGCCGTTGGCGGTGACGATGTAGCGGTACCGGTCCGCGCCGATCAGCCGGACCTGGATGCGTTCTACCGACGAGTCGACGTAGCGGGCGGTGCCGCCTGTCGTCGATTCCTCTCCGAGGGTGTTCCAAGGCTCAATCGCGCCGCGCAGCTCGATCTCCACCCCGTCGAAGACCGCGGTGCCGATGCGCGGGAACCGGAACTCGGTGAACGGGTCCAGCCAGCTGGTGTCGAAGTTGATGCCGTGGGCGCGAAGGTCGGCCGCGACACCCGCGATGTCGTGAATCAGGAAGTGCGGCAACAGGTATCGGCCGTGCAAATTGGCGTCGTGACGGATCAACGGGGCGCGTAGCGGTTCGTCCCAGAACCACGCGACCAACGAGCGCACCAGAAGCGACTGCACCATCGCCATCTGGAAGTGCGGCGGCATCTCGAAGCCGCGCAGCTCAAGCAGACCCAGCCGGCCTCGGGCGCTGTCGGGGCTGTAGAGCTTGTCGATGCAGAACTCCGCGCGGTGGGTGTTTCCGGTGATATCGGTCAGCAGATGGCGCAGCGCTCGATCGGTGACCCACGGCTTGGCCGTCTTGCCCGAGGTCAGCCGCGCGATCTCGGCGAACGCGATCTCCAGCTCGTATAGCGACTCGGGGCGGCCCTCGTCCACCCGTGGCGCCTGCGACGTGGTGCCGACAAACCGCCCGGAAAACAGGTAGGACAGCGAGGGATGGCGTTGCCAGTAGGTCAGCAGCGACACCAGCAGATCGGGTCGGCGCAGCAGCGGCGAGTCGGCTGGGGTGATGCCGCCAAGGGTGATGTGGTTGCCGCCGCCGGTACCCCCGTGGGTGCCGTCGAAGTCGAAAGCCTCGGTGCTCAGGCGCGCGAGCCGGGCCTGCTCGTAGAGGGTTTCCAGCTGCGCCTTCTGCGCGGCGAAGCTGGACGTTGGCGCGACGTTGACCTCGATGACACCGGGGTCGGGAGTAACGCTCATCGATTGCAGCCGCGAATCGGGCGGTGGCCCATAGCCTTCGACAACGACCTGACAGTCGACCTTCGCCACGGCGGTCTCGATCCGGGCGATGAGGTCAACGAAGTCCTCCAGCGCTTCGGTGGGCGGCACGAAGATGTGCAGCAAGCCGTCGCGGATCTCGGCGACCATCGCCGTAACGGGGACGGCTTCGGCGTCCTCGACGTCCTCGACCGATGCGTCATCGGGTTCTGGCGCGACCGGCAGCCTGCCACGCTTGGCAAGCGGGTCGGCTTGGAACGGAGGCTCGGGCGGGTGCCAGCTGATGGAGTTCAGCGGCAACCGCAACCCGGCCGGCGAGTCGCCCTCGAGCAAGACGATGCGGCCGCGCCGCAGCTGCCAGTCCGCGCTGGCCCAGCCCGAATCGTCGTCGCGGCGATGCAGCGGCAGCACGTAGGCGGCGGGCTCGGTGACAGGCTCCTCGAGCCGGGCCAACAGCGCGTTGCGACGGTCTGCGGCGTCGTCGGCCAGATCGTCCTCCGGCGCAACAGGTTCACCCGCGGGCCGGCGCACCGTACCGGCGAGCCGGCTCAATGCGTCCTCGTAGGCAGGCCGAACCTGCGAGGCCGGCAGCCCAAGGCCGTCGGCGACGGCGTCAAGCACCTGCAGCCCGGCATCGGGGGCGAGGGAAGGAATCGGCGCTGGGCTTGATGTCGCCGCCTCCGCGGCTCCGGTGCTTGATGTCGCCGCCTCCGCGGCTCCGGGGTTTAATGTCGCCGCCTCCGCGGCTCCGGGGCTTGATGTCGCCGCCTGCGCGGCTCCGGGGTTTAATGTCGCCGCCTGCGCGGCTCCTGGGCTTGATGTCGCCGCCTGCGCGGCTCCGGGGTGCCACGGGTCGGCCAGCAGCGTTTCATTGGTCCACAGCGGCTCGCCATCGGTGCGCCAAAACAGCCCAATCTGCCAGCGCGGCAAGGGTTCTCCCGGATACCACTTGCCCTGGCTGCGCTGGATCAGTCCGTGCGGTGCCCACACCTTCTTCAGCCGGGCCGCCAGCGCCGAGGCCCGCTGCCGCTTGTGCGGCCCGTCGGCATCGGTGGTCCACTCGGGGTCGACCTGGTTGTCGATCGAGACGAACGTCGGCTCGCCACCCACAGTGAGGCGGACGTCACCGGCGGCAAGACGCTCGTCGACAGTGGCCCCCAGCGCGCAGATCGCACCCCAGGCCGCTTCGGTGTACGGCAGCGTCACGCGCGGATCCTCGTGCACACGGGTGACGATGTTGGAGAAGTCCAGCGTGGTCTCGCACGGGTCGGTCGCACCGGTGATCGGCGCCGCCGACTCGGGATGGGGCGTCGCGGACAGCGGGATGTGGCCCTCACCCGCGAACAGCCCCGACGTCGGGTCAAGGCCGATCCAACCGGCGCCAGGGATGTACACCTCGGCCCAGGCGTGAAGGTCGGTGAAGTCGGCGGCGGGCCCAGACGGCCCATCGAGCGCCCCGACGTCCGAGGTCAACTGCACCAGGTAGCCGGACACGAAGCGGGCCGCATAACCCAGCTGGCGCAGGATCGACACCAGAAGCCACGCCGAGTCGCGACACGAACCGATGCCGGTGCGCAGCGTGTGATCCGGCGTCTGCACACCGGGTTCCATTCGCACGCTGTAGCCGACGTCCGCGTTCACCGCCCGGTTGAGCGCGACAAGGAAGTCGATCGTGCGCGAGCCGGGCGCGACGGAGAAGTTCTTCACCCACGCCGCAGTGAGGTCGCCCGGCCCCGAGCCCTCGGCACCCTCATCGACCGGGCGTAGATAGGGCTTGAGGTCTTCGGCCAGCGCCTTGGGGTATTCGAACGGGATGTGTTCGGCCCAGTCCTCGATGAAGAAGTCGAACGGGTTGATGACCTTCATGTCGGCGATCAGCCCGACAGTGATGGTCAGACTGCGGGCACGGCTCGGGAACACCAGCCGGGCCAGGAAGTTTCCGAATGCGTCCTGCTGCCAATTGATGAAGTGATCGGCGGGCTCGACCTGCAGCGAATAGGCCTCGATCGGGGTCCGCGAGTGCGGGGCGGGGCGCAGTCGAACGACGTGGGGATGCACCTCCACCAACCGATCGAACGTGTAGCTGGTGCGATGCTCCAGCGCCACTTTGATGCCCACCTGGAGATCCCATCACAACGTGGGAACATGCGCATCGCAGCGCGTTCCCGCGGTTGTCAATATGACCCAACAGGCGGTTCGGCGGGCGTACGCTGGCGCCATAGCAAATTCACGGGGGTGAGTTATGAGTGCAATTGGTTTTGTCGTGCCCGTGCCTGCGGGCAAGGAACAAGCGGACCGCGACTGGATGAGCACACTGGACGGTGAGCGGCGCGAGGAATATCAATCCGAGTGGAAGAAGGCCGGCTTCAAACAC
>JAOPVX010000081.1 GCA_025965975.1 Mycobacterium sp.
GGGGCGAGATAGCTTGGACGGCTGAACGTCGATGACCTGCAGCTATGAGACCGAGCGTATTGCAGAAGACCGCGACCGGTTAGCTCATAACCCAGAGGTCGCAGGTTCGAATCCTGTCCCCGCTACTAAAGAAAGTGGCCCTGACCAGGCCAAACGGCCGCCAGCGTCAGCTGGCGGCCGGTCCGCTTTGTGAACGTTGTGAACGAGCGGCGGTCGGCGTCGGTCGTTCGTACGCCGTCAACAACAGCGATGGACGCTGCTATCGCTGGGTTCACCTTCCCCAGGGTGCGCCTCGTCCCGGGTGTCACGCAGTGGAAGTCGGGTTCGATGCGGTCCCCGTCGGCCCATTCGAAGGCCCCGGTCGTGCCCGCCGGGGCGCGTCCGCTCGATGCGGCGTTCGGCGGGGCCTACCTCCTTCGGTCCTTCCTCAACCGTCGCTCGGAGTGTCGACAGGACCCGCCTATCGCATCGGTGCTGCGAGTCGCCGACCAGATCATCTCCAGAGACCCCAGTGACGAGATCCGGCCCAACGCCGTAATGGATCGCATCAGCGAACTGATCGAGGCCCGTGATCTCGACTCCGTCGACGCACTCATCGAGTCGCTCCGCGAGACGGCCAACGCCCACGACGCTGTGACCGTGCGCTGCGTTGAGGTGGTCGTCGCCCTGCACCGCGGTCAATTCGACGCGGCGCTGTCGCAGATCAACGAGCTGTTGGCGCTTGCGCTGCACGAGACGCATCTGGCCGTACCGCTCGGTCAGGTCCTGGCCAACATCATGCACGCGCTGGACGAACTCGTGGCGGCGCGCTCGGACCTACCGAGCAGCTGTCCGCGGCCGCGGCTCGCACCCGTGCGCGCGTCAATGACCTTCATGCGCAAGTGATCTCAGATGGAGATGGTGGTACGTCTGCGTGACGCCATGCCAACGTCACCTCGCGCTCGCATGTACAACGAAATCTCGGCGACGCCCTGGTGCTCAACGGGTTTCAAGGGCAGAGAACCCACTGTGGAACCTGCCTGTCGACGCTCCCACCAGCGTCGGCATTGTGAGGCGGGCTATTGCTGCGGTTCTTGCGTTGGGGTCGAGTGGATCTCGCTGGCGCCGGTGATGAAAGCGACAGCGTCTGACATCGTGACCTGTTTGGGGTCGACAACTCCGATGCGCTGGCCGAGGCGATGGATATGAATGCGATCGGCGACTTCGAATATGGCAGGCATGTCGTGACTGATCAGGATGACCGGTAAGCCCTTTTCGCGAATTCGTTTGATCAGATCCAAGACGTGTTCGGTCTCCCTGACGCCGAGCGCGGCGGTCGGTTCGTCCATGATCACCAGCATCTTTCCGAACATCGCGGCACGCGCGACGGCGACCGCTTGCCGTTGCCCACCGGAAAGACTCTCCACCGGCTGAGTGATGTCCTGAACGGTGGCGATGCCGAGCGCGTCGAGTTGTTCCTTCGCCTGGGTTCGCATGGCATTGCGGTCGAGTATGTGCAGCCGCCCCAGCAGACCGCGGCGACGGATTTCGCGGCCGAGAAACAGATTCGTCGCGATGTCGAGTGCCGGTGAGACGGCGAGGGTTTGATAAACGGTTTCGATGCCGCGATTACGTGCGTCGGCCGGCGATCCGAATCGGATCTGCTCGCCATTCAACGTTATGGTTCCAGCGTCGGGGATCAGCGCACCCGTCAAGGCCTTGATGAGGCTGGATTTTCCGGCGCCGTTGTCGCCGACGATCGCCAGCACTTCGCCGGGAAACAGATCGAAATCGGAGCCGCGAATAGCGGTGACGTTTCCATACCGCTTGACAAGGCCCCGAGCCGACAGCACGGGATCGGTGTCCGGACCGACGGCTGGACCGGCTGTGTCGGACGCAGTGATCATGACATTCTCCGGCGTGTCAGTTGGTCGAAAGCGACCGCGGCTATGACGAGGACACCGGTCGCCAGATTCTGATAATTCGAGTCGATACCCATCTGCGTGAGGCCGCTGCGAAGTACGGCCACGATCAATGCACCGATGATCGTTCCAGCGACACCGCCGCGTCCGCCGAACAGGCTGGTGCCGCCGATGACGACGGCGGTGATGGAGTCCAAATTCCCGGTCTGATAGGCGTTCGGGTCGGCGGTTGGCGTGCGGCCCATGGCGATCCAGGCCGCAAAGCCGTAGATAACGCCGGCAACGACGTACACGCTCACGAGGGTGATCCGTACGTTGATGCCGGTCAGGCGGGCAGACTCGGGATTGTCGCCGATCGCGTACACGTGCCGGCCCCAGGCTGTCTTCGCCAGAGCTGCCCAGGCGATTGCGAAGAGTATTGCGGTTACGCCCATTCCGTACGTCATCGGAATGCCGCCGAAGAGGTAGGTCTGCGTTCCCAGCCAGGTGAGTAGTCCCTCGGGGACCGGGTGCGTGGTGCCGCCGCTGTACAGGTTGGTGACCGCGGTGATCACCGCCAGCATCCCGAGCGTCACGATGAATGGCGGCAAGCGCAATTGGGTGACGAGCAGTCCGGAGACCATTGCGATGCCACCGCATGCAACGATGCCTGCCGCCAGCCCGATCGGTGACGGGAGTCCGCCGCTGACGAGTTGGGTGATCAGGATGGTGCCGAACACTGCGATCGCGGCGTTGGCGAGATCGATTCCGGCAGTGAGGATTATGAGAGTCTGGCCGAGGGCGAGCGTGCCGATCACGGTTGTCTGGTTGATGACCGCGGAGAAGTTGTCGAGATTGAAGAACGTGCTCGTGGCGATCGAGAAGAACGCGATCGCGATCAGCAGCGCCGCCGCTGGACCGAGCGCTGGGTTGCGAGCGAACACCACGCCCGCGTTCTTCGTTTTCAGCGAATCACCGAGTCTCGTTAGTGTGGTCGTCATTCTGCTTTCCTTGGATTGAGTTTCAGCCCCAGCAGTTCGCGGCGCCCCAAGTGGAGTCTTGGGAAGCGATGCCGGCGATGGGCTGGTCGGTGATCAACGTCGCGCCGGTGTCGTGGAATCCACTGGGGCTCTTGCCGGTATGGACGGCGTCGACTACCGCCGCCACCCCCTCCTCGGCCATCTTCTTCGGGAACTGCATGACGGTGGCCACGAACTTGCCCGCCTTCACGTCCGCGACCCCTGAGCAACTGCCGTCGATGGCTCCCACCAGGACCTTGGATGTGAGGCCGACGCCAGCAAGGGCCTGGTAGGCGCCTCTCGCGGCGGGTTCGTTGATGTTGTAGACGACATTGACCTGTGCTGCCGATCGCTGCAGCAGGTTCTCCATCGCCTGCTGCGCCTTACTCTGGTCGCCCTGGGTGAGCGCCGTACCGATGACCGCGGGAGTGTCAAGCGGCAATCCCATGCCTTCGAGGAACCCGTTGTGGCGGGCGATGCCGACGCTGGCGCTCGGGTCGAGGTCCATCGCGAGGATCTGGGGTGCGGTATTGCCCATCCTTGCCGTGATGTACTGACCGAGGAGCACCCCCGCCTGCTTGTTGTTGGTGGCGAAGGTGGCATCGACAACGTCTTCCGGCTCGGTTGCGGTGTCGAGTGCGATCACGTTGACGCCCTGCTGCCTGGCCGACTTGATAGACCCGAGCACCCCGCCGGTGCTGCTGGGCGTGATGAGGATGCCGCTCACGCCCTGCCGCACCAGATTCTCGATCGCGGTGACCTGCCCCTCGTTGTCGCCGTCGAACTTGCCGGCGAGTGCGATCACCTCCGCGCCGTGAGCGTCGGCGGCGGCTCTTGCCGCATCACGCAGCTTGACGAAGTACGGGTTGGACTCCGTCTTCGTGACGAGACCAATCTTGATCTTCCCGCCTTCCCCGGTGTGGGAGCTGCCACCCCAGTGTCGCTCCGCGGTACACCCAGAGAGCACCAGCAAGACGAGGAGCAGTGCCGCCGCTATCACGCTTCGCGGGCCGACGAATGAACTGGTTCGCATCTGCATTCCCTTCAGCCAGCGGGCCGCCGCCGCCATCGACAGAGAGTGACGTCGATCACTCTAGGCCGGTCGATCCGGCCAGATGACGCTGTCGGCGATCGCCCGTCGACGGGTGCTGTGGCCACGAGCCGAGGTCGATGGAAACGATGAGGTCGGCGCTATGTCGGGTGGCGGTGACGAGTTCGGCGTTGCGCTGGTCGCTACCCTGCGCCCAGGCCCGCGCTGCGGCAGGGTCCTTCCCGGAGGTGATGTGGCGTTGAACGAGTAGCTCCAGGCGGGCGTCTTCGTTGGTCTCGACGTACCAGGCCTCGTCGAGCAGTCCCAGCACGGCCGCCCACGGCCCGTCGTCGAGTAGCAGGTAATTGCCCTCGGTGACCACCAGCGGCACGTCCCGCGGCACAGGGATGGCCCCCGCGATGGGTTCTTCGATCTCGCGGCGAAACTCCGGCGCGTAGACGACGTCCTCGCTCGCCCAGCGCAACCGACGTAGCAGGGCGACGTACCCGTCCGCGTCGAAGGTGTCCGGAGCACCCTTGCGGCCCCGCCGCCCCAGCCGGTCCAGTTCCGCGCCCGCCAGATGGAAACCGTCCATCGGCACGTGGCATGCGAGCGGCGCGAGCCGGCGGACGAGGGCCTCGGCCAGCGTCGACTTGCCTCCGCCGGGTGCACCGACGACGCCGAGGATGCGCCGGCCACCCGACGCGGCCAAGGCCTCGGCGCGCTGAACCAGCGCGTCCAAGGTCATCTCCGAGGTCACCTTGCGTCATCCTTTTCGTTAGCCGAGGAGCACGAGCCCACCTGCGGGCTGCTACCGGGGCGATCCCGGGTGTGGTTCATCATGAACGGACGTAAGCGCTTACGCAAGCGTTTACGTAGTAGAGTCTTTGGTTGCCACAGATTCCGGACCCGGTACAGCTTGGCGGAGGTGCCGATGGTGACCATGACCGACGTGGCCCGGCAGGCCGGTGTGTCCATCGCGACTGTCTCCCACGTCCTCAACGGAACCCGCTACGTCCGCGACGAGACCCGCCGGCGCGTGCTCGACGCCATCGACCAGACCGGCTACGTCCACAACACGATCGCGCGGTCCCTGGTGACGGCCAACACCCGGACCGTCGGCCTGGCCATCTCGGCCATGTCCAACCCCTACTTCATGGACCTCGTGCGTGCGATCGAGACCGAGATCCGGCAGGCCGGCTACACGCTGCTGCTCGCGGACACCCGCGACGACCCCGAGGAGGAGCTACGCGTCATCCAGACGCTGTACCAGCAGCGCGTGGACGGAATCCTTTGCGCGCCCTCCGGCGACCCCCACCGCCGGGCCCTGAACTACCTGGCCAACCACAATCTGCCGACCGTCCTGGTCGACCGCCTGGCCAGCGACCGCTTCGACCAGGTCGGCACTGAAAACCGGGAGGCCACCAGCCAGCTCGTCGAGCATCTCGCCGCTCGCGGCCACCGCCGCGTCGCGCTGCTCTGCGGCCTCGAGGGGCTGGCCACCACCATCGAGCGGCTCGACGGTTACCGGCTGGGCCTTGAACGCAGCGGGCTGCCCTACGACACGCGGCTGGTCGGGTCGGGGGCGAGCGAGGTCGAGTCCGCGTGCGCGGCCGTGCACCAGTGGCTCGCCCTGCCCGAGCCGCCCACCGGGATCGTCGCCGCGAACAACCGCATGACCATCGGGGCAATGCGAGCCCTGCGCGAGCTGGGCTTAGCCGTCCCACAGGGCATCGCGCTCGTGTCGTTCGACGACTTCGAATGGGCGGACCTCTTTCACCCACGGCTGACCGTTATCGCGCAACCGATCCACGAGATGGGCGCTCGGGCCGTGCGGCTGCTCCTGGACCGCCTCGCCGAACCACAACAGCCCCCACGCACGGTGCAGCTCACCCCGCAGTTCATCCACCGCGAGTCCTGCGGCTGCCCTTCCGAGAACTAAGGCCGTCCCGTCGACCCGCCCGCTCGCTCAGGTCCGCAGTGGCTTCGCCCCTCATCGCACAACGTCCGAAATCCGGTGCAGGACAACGGTGTCGAGTTTCCGGCACTGCCAGTACAGCGGCACGTCGAGGAAACCGTTCTCGCAGCCCCGCACATGCTGTATCTCAATCTAAGCCGGGCGACTGCAATGAGTTGGCTGCCGCGGTGGGGAGGTCCAAGTCGGTCAGGATGCGTAAACGGATTTGTGAACGAAACGCGGCACAACTGCCGAGATGGCGTGGTACGTGACGTGACGGCTTGGACGGGCAATTGCTCGCGACCTGTGCGTTTGAGACTCTCGTGGCGATGCGGAACGGGGGCCGGTTAGCTCATAACCCAGAGGTCGCAGGTTCAAATCCAGTCCCCGCTACCAAAAAAGTGGCCCTGACCAGCTAACCCGGTTTGCACCGATCACGAAAGCCGCCCCGGCCCAAACCGGGGCGGCTTTCACCTGCCTATTGACAAACATCGCCTACGTATCAGCTAGCGCGGCGGTTAGACCCCACGCTCGACGGGCAGCATCCCGCGGTCGACGGCGGCGCCCAGCGCGGCGTGGTCGGCTTCGGTCTGGTCGGCGTAGCGCCGGGCGAATGTGCATAGCGCCGTGTCCACTCGATCCGAGCGGCCCATGTAACCGGCGATCATCGAGGCGCCGCTGGTCCGGGCGTGTCCCTTGGCCAGCAGCTGACCCACCACTCCCGCATAGTCGGTCAGTGCGGCCGCGTCCATCGCGTCCAGCGGGATGGTGCCCTTCATATTCCGGAACTGCCGCACGTAGTACTGCAGCCCGTCCATCGTGGTCCAGCCCAGCAACGGGTCGCTCACCGTCTGCAGCGCCTGCTGGTACTCCACCACCCGCTGGCCCTGGTGTGCATGCCACGCCGACTCGCCGTGCACGTAGCGCGCCAACACCGACCGGCGGGCCTGCTTGAGCTGCAGGAACACCACATCCTCCGCCGAGGAACCCTCCAGCAACGCGACGTAAGCGCGCAGCCCGACACTGCCCACCCCGACCACCTTGTGCGCGACGTCGACCAAGGTGTAGCCGCCGAGCACACGCCGCCAATGCGGGGAAAGGGTTTGCAAGTACTCGTCGAGCGCCTCGGCCAGCAACTCCGCCTCCCGCTCGGGCGGCCGAGTGATCAGCGGCGGTTCCTCGACGATCTTCCGGACGCCGTCCACCTCGCGGGTGAACCGGGGCAGCGCGCGGTCGCTGGTGCGGTTACGCGCCCGCTTGGCCGAGCGCGCCACCCCCGCCTGCAGCGGACCGGCCGTCTCAGCGGCCAGCCGGTCGACGTCCAGGCGGACGAAGGAGCGCGAGAAGAGCGGCTGGTCGGCCAGCCGGCGCAGCTCCTGGCGGTAGGAGCCGACACACGACCGCGCCGACGCGCCGCACTGCTCCTCGGAGGCCCCGTTCTGCCGCCCGGCGACCCAGATGCTGGCCACCAACCGGCGCAGGTCCCACTCCCAGCCACCCGGATGAGCCTCATCGAAGTCGTTCAGGTCGATCACCAGATCCCGCTCGGGCGAGGCGTAGAACCCGAAGTTGCCCAGGTGGGAGTCACCGCAGACGACCGGGGTGATACCCGTGGATGGCAGCCGTGCGACGTCCTCGGCCATCACCACGGCGGTGCCGCGCAGAAAGCCGTACGGCGAGGCGATCATGCGCCCGACCCGGACTGGGATCAGGCGGTCGGCCCTGCCCTGGTGGCTGACCATGATCTGTTGGATCGGGTCGGGCCGGTCGGAGGGTGGTGTCCAGTCGGCAAGCGAGCGCCGGGGCACCCGCTTGCGCAGACTCTTGCCCAGCGCATAGCGCTCGGCCCGTGTCACCGGTCGCTGCCGCAGCGACTGATAGGCGCCACCCTCGGCCTCAGCGAGAACGGTGTGCCCGCTGGTCGCGCTGCCCGCTGCGATGCCGTTCATGTTTGACGATGTTACGACCCGAGTTCAGCCCGAGATAGCGCGAAACCGATGTCCGTTAGAGCGCGGCAGCGACTGCGCGCGCACTCAGTACGTCATCCAAGATCATTGCGGCGCTGCCGATTACGCCGGACTGGTCGCCGTGGGTAGATGGCAGTATCTGGAGCTCGCGGGTAGCCAGGGCGGTTGCGTTGCCGTACAGCGTTTCCCGCACACCGGCCACAAGAATGTCGTAGGCCTTCGACATGTCCCCGGCGATGACCAGTGCTTCGGGGTTGAGCAGATTGACGGCGCCGGCGAGTACCTCGCCGATGTGCCGGCCACTTTCCCGGATCAGCCCTCGCGCTTCTGGGTCGCCGCCGAGCGCGAGGTCGACGAGGTCGCGGATGTGTACCACGCTGTGGCCCTGCTGCTGCATGGTGCGTACGAGTGCCCACCCTCCCGCGATTGCCTCGAGGCACCCGGTGTCGCCGCATCGGCAGGCGACTCCGGCGGCGGCCGGGATCTTGGTATGCCCGAATTCGCCCGCGGCACCGACGGCTCCGCGTTGGAGCACACCGTTGGCGACGATGCCCGCACCCAGGCCGGTCGATGCCTTGATGAGCAACATGTCGTCGAAGCGGTCGCGCTGCCCGCGCCGTTCGGAGAGCACGATCACGTTGGCGTCGTTGTCGAGCAGGATCGGGGCGGCGGTGAGCTCGCGAAGATAGGGCGGCAACGGGATGCCGTCCCATCCACTCATGGTCGGCGAGTCGAGGCTGCACCCGCGGGTGGTGTCGGCGGTCCCAGGAATGCTCAGGCCCACGCCGAGTACCTCGTCGAGTCCGCGACCAGTCTCGTCCAGCAGCGCTTCAAGGCGTTTGGCGATGTCGGGCATCAATTCGTGGGGTCCGATACCGATCTCCTGATCGACGTCGGCCATCGCCAGGACCTCGCCGGCCAGGTTGCAGACGCCGAGCTGGGTGCGGCTCCTACCGATCGCCGCGGCAAGGACAACGCCGGCATCGGCGTTGAACACGAGCCTCGCGGGCGGTCGGCCGCCGGTGGACGGCGCTTCTGCACGTTCGAGCACCAGACCGCGTGCCTGCAGCGCAGACACCCGGGCCGCGACGGCTGTTCGGGACAGCCCGGTGAGACGACCCACTTCGGCACGGGTCGTCACAGCTCCGTCACGAATCAGGCCGAACACCTCACCCGCGGTTGCAGGCGACGTTGACCGGCGTGACATGCGCATATACGCCATTGAACCAACTAGTTACTGCACTGGCAACACCGGAAGTTCACCTACTTTGTTCGTAAAAATACGTAACTGCGTTTGCAGACACGCGGAACCCTCCGTACCGTTCAACTCGACAGACCCGACATACGTCAGGAGATTCATGTCGACCGCGAACCCCGTGGCACCTTGTGACTTCGTTGTTTTTGGCGGAACCGGCGACCTCGCCATCCGTAAGCTTCTTCCCGCCCTCTACCTGCGTGACCGCAACGGTCAACTCCCTGCGGAAACCCGCATCATCGCGGCGTCGCGCGCCGGCCTCGACGTGTCCGGCTACCGCGACAGAGTGCACGGTGAACTGGGTCGATTTGTCGCCGACGACGCCCTCGACGACGAGACGCTCGAGCGCTTTCTCGCCCGTCTCGACTACGCGAGCATCGATTTCGCCGACGCCGATGGCTGGTATCCGCTGAGGACACTGCTAGCGGCCGATCCCGGCAAGGTCCGGGTGTTTTACCTGGCCTGCGCGCCAAGTTTGTTCGGCCCGATTTCGGCGCATCTGGCCACTCACAAGCTGGTCGACGAGTCGTCGCGGGTAGTGCTGGAGAAGCCGATCGGCCACGACCTGGCGTCGGCGTGCGCCATCAACGACGCGGTTGGAGCGGTTTTCGAGGAATCCCAGATTTTCCGCATCGACCACTACCTGGGCAAGGAAAGCGTGCAGAACCTGCTCGTGACGAGGTTCGCCAACACCTTCCTGGAACCGCTGTGGAACTCCAGTTGGATCGACCACGTGCAGATCACGGTGTCCGAGTCGCTTGGCGTGGGCACCCGCGGCGGGTACTACGACAACTCCGGTGCGCTGCGTGACATGGTGCAGAACCATCTGCTGCAGGTGCTGTGCCTGGTCGCGATGGAACCGCCGACCTATGTCGACCGCGAGACCGTCCGTGACGAGAAGCTCAAGGTCCTGCAGGCGCTCAAGCCCATGACACCCGAGGACGTGGAGCGGTGCACCGTCGCCGGCCAGTACGCCCCGGGCCTGGTCGACGGGGCCGCCGTCGCCGGTTACAAGGATGACGCAGAAAACCCCGACAGCCGCACCGAGACCTTCGCCGCGGTGAAGGCCGAGGTGCGCAACTGGCGCTGGGCCGGCGTCCCGTTCTACCTGCGGACCGGCAAGCGGATGGAGCAGCGGTGCTCGGAGATCGTGATCCAGTTCAAACCCGTTCCGCATCCGATGTTCCCGGACAGCGACGGCAGCAGCGAACCCAACAAGCTGGTCATCCAGTTGCAGCCCAAGGAGGGCATGCGCCTGCACATGACCGCCAAAGAGCCGGGGCCCGGCGGCATCCGGCTCAAGCCGGTGTCCTTGGACCTCAACTACACCGAGGCATTTCAACGGCCATCCCCCGACGCCTACGAGCGACTCCTGATGGACGTGGTGCGCGGCAACCCGACCCTGTTCATGCGCCGCGACGAAGTCGAAGCGGCCTGGGCCTGGGTCGAGCCGATCCTGGTCGGCTGGAAAACCTCCGAGCGCGGCCCACGCCGCTATCCGGCAGGAACCAGCGGTCCCACCGATGCGACCACCCTCACCGAGCGCGACGGCCGTACCTGGCACGAAGGAGCCACACCGTGAGCACCATCCACCCGATCCTGAAGACCGTGACCGATCGCATCACCGAACGAAGTCGCGCACCCCGTGCCGCCTACCTGCACCAGATTCGCCTTGCGGGCGACCGCGGCCCCGCGCGCGGCCGCCTGGCCTGCGCGAACCTGGCGCACGGCTTCGCCGCCACCGGCAACGCCGACAAGAAAGCCCTACGGGGCATGGTCAAACCGAACATCGCGATCGTCTCGGCGTACAACGACATGCTGTCCGCGCACAAACCCTTCTCGACCTTCCCCGCCCAGCTCAAACAGGCGGCACTCGAGGCCGGCGGGATCGCGCAGTTCGCCGGCGGTGTGCCCGCCATGTGCGACGGCATCACCCAGGGCCGCGACGGCATGCAACTGTCGCTGTTCAGCCGCGATGTGATCGCGATGTCGACCGCGATTGCCCTGTCGCACGACATGTTCGACGCCGCGCTGATGCTAGGTGTGTGCGACAAGATCGTGCCCGGAATGCTCATCGGGGCTCTGGCTTTCGGGCACCTGCCGACGGTGTTCGTCCCGGCCGGCCCGATGACCTCCGGGCTGCCGAACGGTGAGAAGGCCAGGGTCCGGCAGCTCTACGCGGAGAACAAGGTGGGCCGCGACGAGCTACTCGACGCCGAGGCCGCGTCCTATCACGGCAGCGGAACGTGCACGTTCTTTGGCACCGCCAACTCGAATCAGCTGCTTATGGAAGTGATGGGCCTGCACCTGCCGGGGTCCAGTTTCGTCAACCCCGGCACACCGCTGCGCACCGCGCTCACCGCCGAAGCCGGGCGTCGGGTCACCGGACTCACCGCGCTGGGCGAGGACTACACTCCGGTCGGCGAGATGATCGACGAACGCGCGATCGTTAACGGCTGCGTCGCGCTGCTCGCCACGGGCGGCTCAACCAACCACACCATGCACCTGGTGGCCATCGCCCAGGCGGCCGGAATCACGTTGACCTGGAACGACATTTCCGAACTGTCGTCGGTCATTCCGCTGCTGGCCCGGATCTACCCGAACGGCAGTGCGGACGTGAACCACTTCCACGCCGCCGGCGGGCTCGGGTTTACTATCGCCTCCCTGCTCGATGCCGGACTGTTGCATGAGGACGTGCAGACCGTGGTCGGACCCGGACTGCGCCGCTACACGCAGGAACCCAAGCTCGACGGGGACGCGGTGATGTGGCTGGACGGCACTACGATGAGCCACGACACCTCGGTGCTGCGCGGTGTGGAGGAGCCCTTCGACACCGACGGTGGACTGACGACCCTTGCCGGCAATCTGGGTACGTGCGTGATCAAGACCTCGGCTGTCAAACCCGAGCACCGCATGATCACTGCACCGGCCGTCGTCTTTGACGACCAGGCCGACTTCCTCGCAGCGTTTGAGGCCGGCGAGTTGGGCGGCGATCTGGTCGCGGTACTGCGCTATCAGGGTCCCCGCGCGATCGGGATGCCCGAGTTGCACAAGCTCACTCCGGCACTGGGCGTCCTGCAGGACCGCGGACACCGGGTTGCACTGGTGACCGACGGCAGAATGTCCGGCGCCTCCGGAAAGGTCCCGGCGGCCATTCATCTCACGCCGGAAGCCGCCACTGGCGGACCGTTGGCGCGGGTGCGCAACGGTGATTCCATCACCGTCGACGCCGTGGCCGGCACCCTGACCCTGCACGTTCCGGACGACGAGTTCGCCGCCCGCACCCCGACCGGCCGCACACCCTCGGCGACCGAGATGGTGGGCACCGGACGTGAGTTGTTCGCCAGCATGCGCGCCGTCGTGGGTCCCGCGGACCAGGGCGCCAGCGTCTTCCCCGCCTACGTCGCGTGATACCCGAGGAGAAATCGATGACCGAATCACTGCTCAACCGTGTCTCTGTCATCCCGGTCGTCGTGGTCGATGATGTCGACCACGCCGTCCCGATCGCCCGCGCACTGGTGGCCGGCGGCCTGCCGGTCATCGAGCTGACATTGCGGACGCCAGTGGCGCTGGACGCCATCGAGCGGATCGCCGGTGAAGTGCCCGAAATCTTCCTCGGGGCGGGCACCATCGTCGACCCGGGACAGGCCAAACAAGCCGCGTCGGCTGGCGCGCAGTTCCTTGTCTCGCCCGGCAGCACACGGACCCTGCTGAGCGCCATGACCGACACCGGACTCCCGCATCTGCCCGGTGTGGCAACGGTGTCGGAGATCCTGGCCGCGCTTGAGGCCGGATACACCGAGCTGAAGTTCTTCCCGGCCGAGGCCGCCGGCGGAGCGGACTACCTGAAGTCCGTGAGTTCCCCGATCCCGGCGGCGCGGTTCTGCCCGACCGGCGGCGTCTCCACCGCGAACGCCGCCCAGTATCTGGCGTTGCCGAATGTCGGCTGCGTCGGAGGCTCCTGGATCACGCCGTCCAATGTTCTCGCAGCCCAGGACTGGGCGCGCGTCACCGATCTGGCCGCCGCCGCGACGCTCTGACACCTGCGCCGAGCCCGCTGACGCTGAGGCCCTTGGACTTCGGCGCGACGTCTTACCTGACACGTGCTGTTCGAGGCACCGGACACGACGCCGCGGGTGGCGGTGCCGACCGTGTTCGGCCAACGCGATCTAGTCGACCACGTGATCGCGGAAGACTCCGGCGGGTCCTGGAAGCGGATCGGTGAATGCGGATGTCACTGCACCAACACCGAGCTACCCGGATTGGCCGTCGGCTGCACGTTTGGCAGCGATGTCGGCGGCCTGGGCGGTAGAGACCAGTCGAGGCAGTGGTCGAGGAACACCGCCCCGGCCGGGGTGAGTTGCACTTCGCGGGTGGTGCGGAGCAGCAGGATGACACCGACTCGGCGTTCCATCATCTTGACTGCGGCCGCCTTCCTTGTCCCGCGCGTACCCTCCGCGCGGCATGTGGGTCAGGCGTTCTGTGGGAAGCCTAGTTCGATGCCGCCGTGGCTGGGGTCGAGCCAGCGACTGGTGATCGCCTTGCCGCGGGTGAAGAAGTGCGCGCCGTCCATGCCGTGGGCGTGGGTGTCCCCGAACAGCGACGCCTTCCAGCCGCCGAAGCTGAAATAGGCCATCGGAACCGGGATCGGCACGTTGATGCCGACCATCCCGACCTCGACCTCGTTCTGGAACCTGCGGGCCGCCCCGCCGTCATTGGTGAAGATCGCGGTGCCGTTGCCGTAGGGGTTGGAGTTGATCAGTTCCAGCGCCTCGTCGTAGGACTCGACGCGGACGACGGACAGCACGGGGCCGAAGATCTCGTCGGTGTAGACGCTCATCTGCGGTGTGACGTGGTCGAGTAGCGTGGGCCCGAGCCAGAAGCCGTCGGGTCCGCCGTCGGGGTCCACGTGGCGCCCGTCGAGGACCAGCGTGGCGCCGTCGGCTTCGCCGGCGTCGATGTAGGACGCCACCTTGTCGCGGTGGGCCTTGGTCACCAGCGGCCCCATGTCGGCGTCGCGGGTGCCGTCGCCGGTCTTGATTGTGCGGGCCCGTTCGGCGATCTTGTCGACGAGCTCGTCGGCAATCGGGCCGACCGCGACGGCCGCCGAGATCGCCATGCAGCGTTCGCCGGCCGAGCCGAAGCCGGCGTTGACCATCGCGTCGGCGGCCAGGTCGAGGTCGGCGTCGGGCAGTATGACCGCGTGGTTCTTAGCGCCGCCGAGGGCCTGAACCCGCTTGCCCGCCGCGGTGCCGGTGGTGTAGACATACTGCGCGATCGGGGTGGACCCGACGAAGCTGATTGACTTGATCGCCGTGTTGGTCAAGAGCTCGTCGACGGCGGTCTTGTCGCCCTGCAGCACGTTGAACACCCCCGGCGGCAATCCCGCCTCGGCCCACAGCTCGGCGAGCCACAGCGACGCCGACGGGTCCTTCTCGCTGGGTTTGAGCACGACGGTGTTGCCCGCGGCGATGGCGATCGGGAAGAACCACATCGGCACCATCGCCGGGAAGTTGAACGGCGAGATGATGCCGACCGGGCCGAGCGGCTGGCGGATGGAGTAGACGTCCACCTTGGTGGACGCGTTCTCGGTGAACCCGCCCTTGAGCAGATGCGGTATCCCGCAGGCGAATTCGACGACCTCCTGGCCGCGGCTGATTTCGCCCAGCGCATCGGAGAGTACCTTGCCGTGTTCGGCGGTGATGATGCGGGCCAGTTCGCCCTTTCGTGCGTTGAGCAGTTCGCGAAAGTTGAACATGATTGCGGTGCGCTTGGTCAGCGAGGTATCCCGCCACGCGGGGAAGGCCGCCGCGGCGGCGTCGATCACCGCGCGGGCGTCCTCCACGCTGCCGAGGGCGACCTCGCCAGTGACCTCACCGGTCGCCGGGTTGGTCACCGGCGACCTGTTACCGCTGGTGCCGGGGTAGGCCTTGTTGTTGATCCAGTGCGCAATCGTGTTGGTTGCCATCGTTGTTCTCATTTCTGATATTTGGAGACGTAGTTGGTCATGGAGGCGAGTTGGTAGCGCGACACCTCTTCGGAGTTCTCATCCTCGGCGAAGACCGAGGACACCATGACGGTGTCGGGGCGGTCGTAGAACCCGATCTCGGCCAGGCCGCCGAAGAATTCCTCCCAGTTGATATCGCCGTCACCGATTTTCAGGTGCTGGTGTACCCGGGCCGGGTTGCCGGGCGGGTTGGTGATGTAGCGCAGCCCGTGGCTGCGACGGTGGTCCATGGTGTCGGCGACGTGCACCAGCCGCAGCTTGTTTCCGGCGGCGCGGATGATCTCGGTCATGTTGCCGCCCATGTGATAGGTGTGGCAGGCGACGTAGACCATCCCGATGTTGGGGGAGTTGACGCCGCGGATGATCCGCAGCGCCTCCAGCCCGTCTTCGACGAAATCGTCGGGATGGGGGTCGATTCGGACGTCGATGCCTTCGCGTTCGAAGATCGGCAGCAGTTCCTCCATCGACCTGAAGAACGCGCGCTCGGATTCTTCGGCACGCTCGGGGCGGCCGGAGAATTCGGTGTTGATGACGTTGACGCCGAGGTCGACGGTGATCTGGATGATGCGCTTCCAGTTGCGCACCGCAGCTTCCCGGGCTTCCTCGTCGGGGCCCGACCACCGCATCACCGGCAGCACCGAGGCGATCCCGACGCCGGCGTCGGCGCAGGCCTTGCGGAACTTGGCGACCAGGTCGTCATCGGCGCGCGGATGGTTGAAGAACGGGATGAAGTCGCGATGCGGGGTGAGCTGCAAATTTTCATAGCCCAGATCGGCGACCAGGCACGGAAACTCGAGCAGCTCGCGGTCGTGGTGTAACGGCGTGGGATCCAATGCGATCTTCATCTCACACCCCGACCCGCTCGGCGAGGTCGACGGCGACGCGTTCGCCGCTCTCCAGCGAGCGAACGCCCGCGGCGCACACGGCCGCGGCGGCGTACCCATCCCAGGCCGTCGGCCCGTCGACGTTGACCCCGGAGCGAACCGCGTCGACCCACCGCTGAATCTCGGTGTCGTAGGCCTGACCGAAACGCTCCCGGAAGCCCGGCGTGATCTGGCCGCCCCAGCGGCCCGGCGCAGCCTTGTGGATGAGGCTCACGTCGAGGCCGATCATCGCGCTACCGAGCTCGCCGACCACCTCGGTGCGGACCTCGTAGGCCACGCCGGTGGTGACGAACAGCTCGACGTCGACATGGCGGCCGGACTCGGTGCGCAGGATCGCGATCTGCGGGTCCTGAAGTCCAACGGGTGCACCCGGATTCGGCTCCGGCTTGATGATCTGGATTGACGTGATCTCCTCGTCGAACAGGAAACGGGTCACGTCGACCTCGTGTACCAGGGAGTCCTTGACGATCATCGAGCTGTCGAAGTTCGGCGGAACGACGGGATTGCGGTGTGCGCAGTGCATCACCAGCGGGCGACCCAGCTCGCCGCCGTCGAGCAGCGCCTTCAGCTGTGCGTATTCGTGGTCGAAGCGACGCATGAAGCCGACCTGGATGAGCCGTTTGCCGAGTTCGGCCTCGCGCTTGACCACCTCGAGCGACGTCGCAACGTCGGTCGTCAGTGGCTTTTCGCACATCACCGGCTTGTCGTGTTCGAGGCACGCGAGCAGCTGCTTCTCATGGGTCGGCCCGGGCGTGGCGAGCAGGACGGCGTCGACGTCGGGATCGGCGATGGCGTCGAGTGGGTCGGCGATGGCCCGGCAACCGGGGACGCTCTGGGCGATCTGCTCGGCCTTTCCGTTGAGATAGTCGTTAACGACGGACACCCGTGCGCCGGATATCTTCGAGGTGATACGCGCGACGTGATCGGCTCCCATCACGCCGACGCCGAGAACTCCGATACGCAGTTCTGACATGGTTTTCGACTCCTTAAGCTGATCTGGTGAAGCGCACGGACGGGACCCCGCAAGACCCCAGATAGTGGCGGGTGCGTTGGGCGATGGGCAGTGGCGCGTCGACGGCGCACGGGTACATGTCCTGTTCGACGATCGCGAAGACGTCGATGCCGAGCCTCTCGATGGCGGCCAGCAGTGGTGGCATGTCAGGGATGCCGCGCGGGGGTTCGGTCATCGCGCCGAGCTTGACGGCCTCTCCGAATGGCAGGTCCTCGGCCTCGACCCTGGCCCGCACGCCGGGGTTGACCTGCTTGAGATGCAGGTACCCGATGCGCTCGGGTGCCCGCTCGATGATGGCGATGTTGTCGCCGCCGCAATAACTGATGTGACCGGTGTCGAGGCACAGGTTGACGAACTCGGGATCGGTGCCATCGAGGAAGCGGTAGACGTTGTCCTCGGTGTCGACATGGCTGTCGGCGTGCGGATGGTATTGCGCCCGCACCCCGTACTGCTCGAACATCGCCTTGCCGAGCTCGTTCATGCCGTCGGTCTTCTTCTTCCACTGCTCCCCGGTGAGATTGCGATCCTCGAGGACCGCGCCGGTGCTCGGGTCGCGCCACATCTCGGGGATGACCACGACGTGCTTGCCACCGACGGCGGCGGTCAGTTTGGCGACGTCCTCGATCTGCTTCCAGACCGCGTCCCAGGAGTCGTTCTGATGGAGGTGCTCGAACACCGTGCCCGCCGACAGTTTGAGGTTGCGTGCGTCCAGTTGGTCGGACAGCTGCTTCGGGTCGGTCGGGAGATATCCAAACGGGCCCAGTTCGATCCACTCGTAACCCGATGCCGCCACCTCGTCGAGGAAGCGGGTGTACGGGGTCTGCCCGGGGTCGTCGGGAAACCAGACGCCCCACGAATCGGGGGCCGAGCCGACGAGGATGGTGCTCATCTGTGACAGTCCTTTCTGGGGTGGGGTGAGCCCTCGGAGGGGCGCAGCAGCGGGCGCTGGATCTTCTTCCATTCCGCGCGTGCCAGTTCACGAGCGACGAAGCGCCCGAAAGGGTCATCACCGACGCCGGAAATCAGCGCGACCCGACGACCGAGCCGGGCGGTGGCAACGGCCACATTGGCCGCGGTACCGCCGAGAAACTTGCCGAACGAGGTGACGTCCTCGAGGCCGACAACGACTTGAAGCGGATAGATGTCGACGCCGCATCGTCCGATGACGACGGCATCTAATTGCTGTGGGGTGGTCAATTGGGGCTCCCGGCGCTGTGATGAGAGGACTGGCTACGACTCTGAAATCCCGCCATGGCGTTTCGTTCGCGGAGCCATCAGGCTGCCGCAGCCTGCCGCGCCGGGCCTTGGGCTTCGAACCGATCCTCGAGTTCCTCGAGAGTGGTGCCCTTCGTTTCCGGCACGAACTTGCGTACGAACACCCAAGATCCGACGTTGACCGCGACAAACAGCGCGAACGTACCGGTTGAGCCGAGTGCCGAGTTCAGCACCGGGAACAGGAACGAGATCAGCGCATTGGTGCACCAGAGCACGAACACGGCGATACCCATCGCGAACCCGCGGATGCTCAGCGGGAAGATCTCCGAGAGCAGCAGCCACACGCAGGTTCCGATGAACATCTGCACGAAGGCGACGAACACCACCATGCACGCCAGGATTATGTAGCTGCGCATCGTGGACTCGGGCAGCAGGAACGTCAGCGACAGCGCAAGCTGCGAACCGGCCACACCCGCGAACCCGGTCAACAGCATGGTGCGCCGGCCGATAAAGCCGAGCAGAATGATGCCGATAATGGTCGTCACCACCGACGTCACGCCGACGGCGATGGTGGCGATGAGTGACGCGCTCACGCCCAGCCCGCTCTGCTCGAGAATGGTGGGGGCGTAGTAGTTGACCGTGTTGATGCCGGTCGCCTGCTGCACGATGGCCAGCCCGCAGCCGATCAGCACCACCCGGCGGATCCACGGCACATCACGGATCACCGAGAACGGCGTGCTCTTGACGGTCAGGGTGCGCTCGGCGTGCTCGACGATCGCCGCGAACTCGGCATCCGCCTCGCGGGCGTCCAGGCTGTATCCGAGTACCTTGCGGGACTCGTCCAATCGGCCCTTCAGCCCGTACCAGCGCGGTGAGTCCGGCAGCGCCATCATGCCCACCAGAAGCGCGATCGCGGGAACCGCGGCCACCCCGAGCATGATCCGCCACACGTGCGGATCGCGGATGACGTGATCCAGCAGCGCATTCATCGCGAAGGCAAGCATCTGACCGGTGACGATCATCAATTCGTTGATGGTCACCATCCGACCGCGCCGATCCGGTGGCGCCATCTCCGCCAGGTACAGCGGGCAGGTCACCGACGCCGCTCCCACCCCGAGACCCAGGATGATGCGGGCCGCCACCATGATCTGGACATTGGGTGCGAGCGCACAACCGATGGCGCCGACCAGAAAGATGCAGGCGCAGAGCAGCAGCGTTCGCTTTCGGCCGAGCCGGTCGGCGACGCGGCCGCCGAACAGTGCGCCCAGGGCGGCACCCGGGAAGAGCAGCGAGCTGACCACCGTCGCTTCACCGAACGAACTCAGATCGAGGTCGTCCTTCATGTACAGCAGCGCACCGGATATGACGCCGGTGTCGTAGCCGAATAGCAAGCCGCCCAGGGTCGCGATGACGGTCAACTTGGTCAGAAATCTGCCGGCCGATCTTGGGGCTTCGGTCGATGTCGCCATGGTGTTCATACTCCTTTTGTCGATCGGCGGTCAGGCGGGTTGAGCCGCGGCAGCGCTGGCGGCCCGCAGGGTGGATGCGGCAACCTCGAGGCCTTCCAATTGGCCGAGCTCGGTGTCCTCGTGCTCGATGTTCACCGCCATGTCGGGATCGACGCGGCCCAACGCGGCCAGGAACCGCGACCAGAACTCGACGTCGTGTCCGCGGCCGACCGCGACGAAGTCCCAACTGGAGTCCTGCGGCCACCGATTCACGGTGTGCCGCCCACCGAGACCGGTCGGGTTTTCGCTGCGCGGTATCCGCGTGAAGCGGTCGTCGAGCACGCCGTAGGCGGCGCACGCCGGGTTGATCCGGGTGTCCTTGGCGGCGGCGTGAAAAACCAACTCGCCCAGGTAGTCGATCGCGGCCACCGGGTCGATGCCCTGCCAGAACAGATGGCTGGGGTCCATCTCGGCGCCGATGTGGCTCGCGTTGGTCTTGTCCACCAGCCGCTGAAGCGTCGGCGGGTTGAAGACGAGGTTCTGTGGGTGCATTTCGATGCACACCTTGACGTCGTGTTCGCGGGCCAGCGCGTCGATCGCCCGCCAGAACGGGACGGCCACGTCGTCCCACTGATACTCCAGAGAATCGAGATAACCACTGTCCCAGGGATTCACGTGCCACGCCGGCCAACTGCCGCCCGGATGTGCCGCGGGCAGACCCGACATGGTCACCACCCGGCGGACACCGAGCAGGCTCGCGACCTCGATCGCGCGGCGCAGGTCCGCGGCGTCCTCTGGCCCCACCTCGGGGTCGGCGTGCAACGGATTGCCGTTGGCGTTCAGTCCCGTCAGCTCCACACCCGCCTCGACGAACGCCGCCAGGTACTCATCGGGGTCGACGCGTCCGCTCAGCAGTCCCTCGATGGGCAGGTGCGGGCTCGGCAGGAAGCCACCGGCATTGATTTCGGCGCCCACCAGACCGAGCGACGCGATCGTGGACAGCGCGTCCCGCAGCGACCGGTCATGCATGACCGCGGTGTACACACCCAGTTTCATCGTCGAGCCCTCGATCTCTCTGTGGACTAAAGCGCGTTAGTAACGCGCGTTAGGACTACTATGGGGGGTCGAAGAAGGCTGTGTCAACCGTCACATTCAAAGGAGCACATGGTGGCGCCCACATCGGCAGGCGAAGACCGGTCGTCTCGGCGTCCCACGATGGCCGACGTCGCCACCGGCGCCGGGGTGTCCCGGACCCTGGTGTCGTTCATCCTCGACGGCAAACCCGGCGCCAGTGACGAGACCCGGCGCCGAGTGCTGGCGGTGGCCGACGAGATCGGCTACCGCCCAGATTCGGCCGCCCGCCTGCTGGCGCGGGGACGCAGCCGAACGCTGGGTGTGTTGATGGACGTTCGCCAACTGTTCGAGGCCGAGCTGGTGACCGGCATCTACCCCGCCGCCGAGAGCATCGGCTACGAGGTACTGCTATCGGCCAACCTTCCCGACCGTGACGAGTCGGTGCCGATCGACGCGCTGCTCAGCCACCGATGCGGAAGTCTGATCCTGCTCGGTCCGACCTCGGACATCGCCCACCTTCGCGCCCTGGCCGACCGGGTTCCGGTGGTGGTCGTCGGGCGGCGGCTTCCCGCAGCGGCCGCGTCGAACGATAGGCACGGCCTGGCGACGGTGCGCACCGATGACGCGAAGGGGATTCGCCAAGCGGTGAGCTATCTTGTGGAGCTCGGTCACCGCGACATCCACCATGTCGACGGCGGCACGGACCCGGGATCGGCCGACCGTCGCCGCGCCTACCGCGCGGCCATGCGCAGTCACGGATTCTCGAAGCGCGCCAAGGTCATTCCCGGCGCGCACAACGAGCAGGCCGGCGCGGCCGCGGCGCGTGCGATGCTCGCCGAACCGACGCTGCCGAGCGCGGTCCTTGCCGGCAACGACCGTTGTGCGCTCGGACTCCTCGATGTGTTCACCCGGGCGGGATTAGACGTGCCGGGTGAACTGTCGCTGATCGGCTATGACGACAGTCACCTGTCGGACAACCCGCGGATCGACCTGACCACGGTTCACCAGGACGCCGCGGCGATGGCCCGCCACTCCGTCCGGTCGGCCGTGGAGATGATGGAAGGCAACGAGCCGGTCCCGCAGGACGTCGTCCTCGAGCCCAAGCTCGTCGTCCGCGGCACCACCGCCGCACCGCAGGGAACGACCGGAGTGCCGTGCTAGCGGTCGACGAGTGTCGTCTCGAAGTAGTAGCGCGACGCCCGGTAGCAGTGGCTGCCATATTCAACCGCCTTGCCCGAGTCGTCGAACGCTGTGCGGCTCATCGTCAACGGTGGCGCACCAGGCTTCTCGTCCAGCAGCCGCGCCACGGCCCTCGTCGCCGGCCGCGGCGCCGATGCGCTGACGGGCCAGCCGGACATGCACGCCACGGGTCCGCAACGACAGGTGCAGACCGTTGGTCTCGAGCTCGCCAGCATCCGGGGCGATATCGAGCGGCAGGTAGTTGATCATTACCGCCAGCGGTTCACCACTGGCGCAGCGCGACCGGTGGATAGAAAACATTGGCAGTCCGCTCTGAGCGCGCAGCGAGAACTCGCTCGGCAGGGCCAACACCGGGCCGCAGGAGTGGCGGACCTGCTGTCCGCGACTCTTGCCGCCGCTGATCACCTCACTGTGGCGCACTACTACGCGGACTTCGAGACGGCTGCAACAGTATTGGCGTTCCAGCATCAATGGGTCCTGCCACGGCGGGAGTATCTATGCCCGTCATCGCAATTGGGCTCAGGCCAACATTCATGCCGATCTGTTTCTCCTGAGCCTCGGCAGCGCGTTCCGCGGCCGCAGCCGATCGTGTCTCAGCTCCTGCTGCTTCTTCGGCTGCTTTCGTCGCCCGCTCCGCTTCCTCAGCCCTGGCTTGATAGTGCTCGGCTTTGGCCTGCGCCCCAGGCGCCTGCCGGGCAGCCACCACCGATCACACCGCCGAGCCAGCGGCAATGACGACGCCGAGCGGGCGGTTCGGGTCGTGAAATTCGGCGCAGGCATTACGCAGCGCGTCCAAGATCAGCGCGCGTGCTCGCCGCTGCGTTAATTCATCTGATGCATCATCGCCGCAGCTCTATGTCGAAATACGTTGCGGGAGAGGATAGTCCGCTACCGGTAACTCGCCATATTCGATCTCGGCGTATTCGGCAGTGAAGCGCTATAGCGGCAACGACAACACCACCCTCCACGACGCACCGGCGCTGTGGTCAATCGGCCGTATCGGTAGCTGCGCCGCCACGCGGTATCACCTGGTAGCTGTAACGCCACTCGACCTCGGTGCCATACTCACCGCCGACCGGCCGTGACCCGTGGAGATGCAAAAAGGCGACCATGTCATCGTCGCCGACGTGAGCTTGAGCCTTCCGCTCCGCCAGCGCCCTTACTTGGGCCGGGCTCATCCGCTCGGGCACCACGATGGTGTCGTGCCGCACGTTCGAGGCATCGGGCATAGCGCCAGGCTGCGGCAAGTTGACCGCTTCCGTTTCCCGACGACACGCGCCCGCACACAATCGTGATCGACACGTGCTCCACCTGCGACGCAACCACCGCGGCCGGGGCCGATGGTCAGCGGATAGGCCGAACGCCAACCTCCTCCAGCCGGGTCAGCATCTCGGCCGGGTCGGCGTAGACGCGGTACGCGCCCGACCGCTCGAGCTCCTCGCGGCCGTAGCCACCCGAGAGCAGTCCGATGCCCAGGGCACCGGCCCGCTGTGCGGCGAGCAGGTCCCAGACGCTGTCGCCCACCACGAAGCAGTGCGCCGGATCGACCCCGAGCCGGCGGGCCGCAGCGAGGAACAGGTGCGGGTCGGGCTTGGCCCGCTCCACCAAGTCGCGGGTCACGACGGGCACGTCGTCCGGCAGGCCCAGCAGCCCCAGCGCGAAGCCCGCTGTGTGCCTGGCCCCGCTGGTCGCGACCGCGAACGGAACCTGACGCTCGTGGAGGTGCGCGAGCAGCTCGCGGGCGCCGGGCAGCGGGACCACGGTCTCGTGCCGGCGCAGGTAGGCCTCCGCGTGGAGCTCGCGCAGCCGCTGGGACAGCTCTTCGTCCAGGCGGACCCCGGTCTCACGACTGAGCGCGTCGATGAACAGCCCGCCGCTCATGCCGATCCGGCGGTGGATCCGCCATACCGACAGCTCGATGCCGCACGTGGCCAGCGCCTCCTGCCAGGCGATCACGTGCTGATACACCGAGTCGACGAGAGTGCCGTCCAGGTCAAACAGCAGCGCCGGCTGCGGGACCCGGATATCGATGCCGTCCTGCACGGTCATGGCTTCCCCTTTCCACCGGCGGCGAGCTCGCGGCCGCGATCGCGTGTCGCCTCGAGTGCCGAGAACAGCGCCGCCCGCACCCATGGTTCTCCATCTCGCGGATCGCGTTCGACGGTGGTGCCGGCCAGCGACATCACGGCCTCCCGCCCAGGCGTAGTGGTAGCGCTCCAGGTCGTCCGCCGGCGCCGCGAACGCATCGGCGACCCGCTCGTCGATTATCAGCACCGACCCGCCGTCGGCGAGTTCCGCCCGCACCGCGCGGTTCAGGCTGTTCCTATCGGCCCCGGGCGAGATCGCGGGGGTGATCATGCTGTCGCCGAAGAACAGCGCCGCGCCTAAGAGGCCCAGCTCGGCCAGTGTCATGGCGGTGCGACCACCCCGCGCCCCGCCGTACCGCCGCCGCAGCGTGATGAGCGCCATGATGCCGCCCCCGCCGTTGTTGTCGGCGAGCATCACCAGCGTGATGTAGGTCAGGGTGACGATGATCATCACCGACCAGAAGATCAATGACACGACGCCGAACACGTTGTCCGTACTGATCGGCACGGGGTGCGGGTCGTTGAGGTTGAAGGCCGTCTGGATGGTATAGATCGGGCTGGTCCCAATGTCGCCGAAAACGACACCGAGTGCGCCGACCACCATGGCCAACCGAACCGTATACGCGCCGCCGACTGCGCGAAGCGGCGACGCAGGTTCGGAGTTCGTATGCACGGCGAGGTGGTCGCGGGCTTAGCCGCTCCATGACAGCGGAGTAATCGGTCTTGTGGTCACGCGCCTCTGTCGGCTAACGATGCTTCCGCGTCGCGGCCGTGAGACGCCGGTTGCCGCACTTGCTGCTTGCTCTGTTGGGAACGGATTTGGGAACGAAACGCGGCGCAACCGCGGAGACGACGTGGAACAGGCCGTCATGGCCTAGACGGGTGATTGGTCGTGACCTGCGCTTTTGAGACCTGCGGATCGACGTGAGACTGGGACCGGTTAGCTCATAACCCAGAGGTCGCAGGTTCGAATCCTGTCCCCGCTACCATGTGATGTCGCAAGACATCGGAATAGCCCTGAACCTTCATTAGGTTCGGGGTTTTTTCCGTGTGGGGCCTTTGGGGGCGCAGGTGGGTTGGTAGTCCCTGGTGGGGTCGAGGACAAACTCACGGATGAGTTCGCCGGTGGCGGCGTTGATGATTCTGATGTTGAGGTCCTGGGCGAGGATCAGGACGCGGGTTCGGTAGTGGATGCGGCCGACGCCGATGTGGTGCAGGCGCCCGCCCACGCGCAGGGTGATGGAGCCGGCTTGGTCGACGCGGTCGGTGCGGACGCGGTCGTGGGTGTCGACGCGGGTTCCCGGGGCTGCTTTAAGGCGTGCCTGATAGGCGGTGGCTGGGGTGGCGCGGTGCGGTAGGGAGCGATGCGGGCGGCGGTAGGTGTATTCGTCGACGAAGGCGTCGAGGTGGGTTTGCAGCTCGGCGATCGTGTGCGCTGGGGGTTGGTGGGTGAGCCAGCGTTTGAGGGTCTGCTGAAATCGTTCGACCTTGCCGCAGGTGGTGGGGTGGTTCGGGGTGGAGTTGATTTGGTGCACGCCCAGGCGGCGCAACTCATTCTCGAGTTGGTTGCGTCCGCCTTTCCCCCCGGCGAGTCGGGTGGTGAACACCATGCCGTTGTCGGTCAGGGTTGAGGCTGGAATGCCATGTGTGGCAACGGCTTTTCGGAACGAGTCCAGGACAATAGGTCCGGTGACGCGGCGGTGGGCGGTGACCGAGAGCGCGTAGCGGGAGTGGTCGTCGAGCCAGTGTCGGAACATCTCCACGAAGTCGGTCACGTTCCACGATCTCCTTGCCACCTCAGGCCCCTTCCAGGACCCCCTGGCGGGGCACCTGAACGGAGCGAACCTGAGCAGCACCCCAACCCCCACCGGACACGCCCCAAGGGGTGGGGAATTACGTGACGGAGGGTGGGGAATTACGTGACGGACAACCCCTCAAACCTGGGGAATTACGTGACCGCTGACAGCCAAGCGGTATGAATCCCTTGAGGTTCGCCACACCTTGATCCGGCCGCACAATTGC
>JAOPVX010000112.1 GCA_025965975.1 Mycobacterium sp.
TGCGAGATCATCTCGACCTGCGACGAGACACCGGACCGACGGCCACCAGCACAACGACATCGGCATAGTTACGGGGTCGGCATAAATCGACCTATGCCGATATCGGCATAGCTCGATGACGTCGGGCTCTTGCCGGTTGGCGCGGATGCCGCTGAAGGGCTCTACCGCATCGTTGAGGCGGCCTACGAACGTCGGTCTGTGGCGGTCTCGTCGAATCTGCATCCCAGTTGGCTTCGATGAGCTCATGCCGAAAACGTTGGCCACCGCGACCATCGACAGCTGCATCACGCGCACTTGTGCCAAACCAGCGGCGACTCCGTGCGCCCTGGCCCAAGCCCTGCGCGGGAAAGGAGTCCAACCCCTGATCTAAGTGACCCAGCCGGTGACGGACACACTCTTATGGGCAGATTCCTGTCCGCCACTGGGCAGCTCTTATTGGCCACCTACGGGCAGTCCTCATGTCCGCCCACGGGCAGTTTCAGCTGTCCATTGACATCGCTGACGCCCGCCGGTGCGGACCGCTGGTCGATCACGCTATTTGACGCGTGCCAGGCGGCGCTGGACACGTGCTCCAGGTTGAGCAGAACCCCGAGAGGGTGATGCAGGTAGCACTCCGTCGTGTGAGTGAGTGTGAGTGCGGACCGGAGACCTCTTGCTACGGATGTCTTCGCAGCTATCAAAACCAACGCGACCACGATTACCTCTCGCGTGGGGCTGCCGAACAAGTTCTTCGGCGATTAGTAGAGAACGAAGGCGTGGTGGACGTTCAGATCACGGAGCAAGCGGTTCCGGATTCGTTGCCACTGGATTGGATGCAGGCATACCGGTCAGCGGTTGGGTCAGAGCGGGAGATGGTCCTGGCACTCGCGGAAGCAGGCGTAGTGCGCCCGGAGCTTGGCTTCGAAAGCGCGGGTGGTATCCCAATTTCGATCGCTTGGCCTGATCGGCTCATCGCCTGCGAGTTTGGACTCGAGACAGCCGACCGCGCTGAGCTTGAGGCCGAGGGATGGATAGTGCTCTCGCTGGAGGAATTGTCCGCACAGCTCGTGGGTGCTGGAGGTCGGTCGTGAGCCATGGGCGAACTAGCCGGCAAGCACTTGCTCCGGTAATCGCATGCGGGTTACTCGCGCCGCTAGTGTTCGTAGGCAGAAAAGCCTTGGGGGTGTTTTCGACGCCTTGGACGCGCAGTGCCTAGATACAAGTTCCGCTGGTCGAACCTGCCAACATCTCTTCTCGATGAGTGGTTCTGCCACGGGCTTTTTGAAGACGCCAGCGGGCATGACGCGTGCGATGTACTCCAGGACGCATACGGAGCGCGCCCAAGAGACGACTTCGTGGCGGAAGCGTGGGACTTACTGCGTGAGGAATGGCTGCAAGAGGACGATACCGCGTAGCGAGCTTGTTGCTGATCGTGATCTTGTGGGTATCACTCTTGTCCCGCTCCTGCCCAGAAGCGGTTAATGCCAGCAGCACTCCGCTCTGGGTCATGCGTGAACCACCAATGGCCCAGTCCGTCCAGCACCGCGACCTCCGCACCGGCGCGCGCGCTCGCGCGGCGACGCTGCTCGTCGGGGGCGTAGTGGTCGTCGCCGGCCAGAATCGACAGGCCTGGCCGTGCGGCGGCGCACTCGAGATTGCGGCCGAGCCGGGCCATGGTCGGTTGGGCAGCGTTGCGATACAGGCGGAGGATGCAGTCGCCCATGGCGGCGTTCTGGCCCTCAGCGACGGGTAGCGCTACGTCTTCGTGCATGCCGCGATCCACCAGTGCGGCAGCACGTTCGGAGGCAGGCGGGTCGATCATCGCCGCTACCGCATTCTCTCCGGCTACCGGGGTCGCCCACACCTTCACGCCATCGTGCCACTGATAGTCCTGGTCGAAGAGGCCGATGACGTCGCATACCCAACTGCGCACCAGTTCGGGCCGTGTCATCACGACGTTCATTACGTGGGCACCGCCCCAGTCGTGACCCACCAGGTGGACCGGCCGCTCGAAGCGTTCTAACTCGGCGACCAGCCAGCGGCGGTACTCCTCCACCGTGGCCGTGAACCGTGGGGGCACGGGGGCGCCGAATCCTGGCGGGGACAGACGCACGACGGGTCCGCGATCGAGGAGCGGAGCCAGTCTGTCCCAGACGGCAGCGGTCTCGGGGTTGCCGTGGACGAGGCATACGGTCACGCCCGTCTCCTTCGCATCAGACCTGAACATCGGTGGCCGCCGAGGCATCCTCGTCGTAGGCTACTCACCGCTGGCGACCGGCTCCGTCCTCGACAACTCAGACGTCGGCCATATCGCGGCCGGGTACGGCAAATCCGTTGCGCAGCACAGCATCCGTTACGTCGTGAAAGAAGGTGTCTTCACCCGACCAGCCATCTGTTCATCGTCCCTTCCAGCCCATCGTCATCGGGCCACAGGACTCCAAAACCAGCCAGACTCAATCACCGGGAACACGCCACTTTCGCGCATCAACGCGCTGAGTCGACGGCATTGCACGAAGATCCAGGCTAGTTGCCCTCTAGGCAACTCGCAGCAGTTAGCTATCGATAGCCGATGATAGGTCACGCGACCGCTGGGGCGTCTGCCCCGGGTACAGAGCGCTGGGTTCAATGGTTATAAAGAGAATCCGCGGTGGGCGATAGCGGATGACTATTCTGCTGAGTCACTCATCTCCCACCGACGGGGAGCCCCCTCTGGGTAGCCGTCACGTGACGGAACCTTCTGAGCGGGTTGGTCCGAGTCCCGCAGCGATTGGGCAAGTCACCGATGGATGGGTAGCGGCGTTCTGAAGAAATGACATGAATCTGAGACTGAAGCCAGATGACATCAAGTGAGACAGTCCACGTTACGGCAGGTCAGCGCCACGAGATATGACACGGGGTTTGAGAAGCGACACGCGTTGTCAGTTCTCAAACAGAATGTCATCGTCTCAAATTCAATGTCATCTCGATGCCATATATGACACGAAAATGAGAATCAAGGACCTGAGTACCACGCGAGAGCTGCTGCTGCTGCTGCCGCCGTCGCCGCCGCCGCCGCCAACGGATTGAACCTTAGACCCAACGAACGCGCCCCTCGCGAAGCCAGAAGTGACAGCGTCGCTCGGCCTTGCAGTCGACCGACGGCGACAGGGAGGGCGGACCGTCGAGCGAGCCGGCCGTGGTCGTGAGGGTCCAGCGTGTGCGACTCGGGTGTGCGAGATTGAGCTCGAGGCGGTGGCCTCGTCCGCACGGGCACTCGAGCACAGCCCATTTTCCTGGTTCGCCGAGCTGGTAGGCCCGTCGCGGATTCAGCTTCGTCGGAAGATCGCCGCGGCCGTGCGTCACCACAACCTCGGTGATGCGCGCGCGCGGGTTGTGGCGAAGACGTCGGCTCCAGTTGATGCCGGTGCGGCGCAAGCCAGCAATGAGTTCGCTCATTCTCACACCTCGCCTTCTGCGCCGTTCGGCTGCCCGGATGATGTGTCGTCGTCAGGCGGATCCAGGGGCGGCTGCGGCCACATCAGGTCGAGGTAGGGCTGCTTCTGGCCGCGGGCGAGGTACTTGGGATCTGAGCAGAAGCATCCGGGCCGCTGAGGAATCCGGTTCCGGCGAAGCTCACCGACGTGTGGCCGCAGCAGCAACTCGGTTGCCGATGGCGACCCGATTCCGGCGAGACGGAGAAGGAACTCGGTAGCTCCGAGCGCAGCGACCATGGTCGTTAGGGTGACCACGGCAGGCTGAGGCGTCTGTGCTGCCTCGACGTAACCCTCGCCCGCCAGCTGCTTGCGTGTGTCGGGGTCGAGGTTCTCCGCGTAGGCAAGCGCAGGGTCGAGGCGTCCACGGCATAGAAGGCAGGCGGTCGTCGGGCCGATCCAGGTGACTCGCTCGTCGATCTCGGCGCCGTCGTCGGTGACCGTGACGAGGACAGCGAGGTCGATGACGACGGCCAGGTGCGCATAGGCGTATCGGTTGAGAATGAGCCGGGCGCCGTGTCCGTCGACACAGCTGAAGATGACGTCAACATGCTGGAGCGCCTGAAGCGCTTCAGGAGCGTGAAGCGCCGCGTTGACCTCGACGACGTTAGTGCCTAACCCGATCTCACGCAGGTGGGACCCTAGGACTGCAACCTTCGACCGGCCGACGTCGGCAACGCGCATGCCGTGGCCGCGCGTAGGTGTAGGCGCGGTGACGATGTCGTCGTCGACCAGGCAAATGGTTCCGACGCCAATCCGTGCCAGCTGAACGGCGACCGCCGAGCCGGTCCCGCCGGCGCCGATCACCGCAGCATTTACTGCGGCCAGTGTCCGTTGGCCGCCGCGGCCGAGGATGCGCACCTGCCTGTCGAAAGCATCGCCACTGTCGCCGTCGCTGGTGGCGGTATCCGCGGCCTCGTCGTCGTCGATCGGCGGCATCAGCTGAAGCGCCTGTCCGGCGACGCGGACGGCGTCGACGGTGTCGAACTCCGCCGCGACCTCGCCGTCGCCGTCCTGGTCAGGTCGTGTGTGGAGATCGTCAAACAGGCGCAGGCGGGCGATGACGGCCGGGGCATCACTACATCCGGCGACAACCAGGGAGGCGTACGCCATCGCACCGAGGTCGCGGGCGGCAGCGGCTAGCGATGCGTCGACGATGTCGTCGTGGGCGGAGAACGCAGCCTCGCCGCGGGGATGGGTGTGAACGAAGACCGGCACGCACGCGTCCTTGATCGCAGCCCTAAATGCTGGCACCCAGCCGGTCGAAGCGATCGACAGGCCGAGCGCATGGCGCTCAAGGTAGGCGTGCTCGGGTACCCAGGTCAGGACGCGCGCCAGGAGTGTCACTGGTCCCGCCCTAAGAGCTCCGGTGGCCGCGGGAACTAGCGTCGCCGCGACCACCGCCGCCGTTTCATCGGTGGCTTCCAGGGTCTCGACGAGCGCCGCAAACTGCTCCTCGCTCAGCGCGATGCGTGTCGTCGGCCGGGTGGCCATCAACTGCCGCCGGCCTGACGCAGGCACCGCCGGACGTAGGCCAGGTACGTCTCGAGGTTGTCGACGCCGGGCCGCCACTGCTGGGCGATGTGGCGGCTCCAGCGCTGCCAGGACCGGCCGACCCACGTTTCGGCGAGTTCGGTGCCGGGAATCTGTCCGCCGCCGGTCGTGGTCACGTTCGGGGTGAGCCAGAACATGTCCGGGGCTGCATCGGGGAAGCCGAACGGCAGCCGGAGCAGCAGGTTGACGTTGTCGGGGCTCAGGCCAGGTGCGGTGCTGAAGTTCTCGACGACTACGTTCGCGAACCCGGCGTCAACAGTGATCGTGCACGTCAGGCCGGTCGAGTCGAGGAACTCCTGGTCCTGCTCACGAAGCACGGTGCTCACCTTGGTAGTCACAAGTTGACCACCGGGCACCCACCAGCGCTTTGGCCGGGGTTGATCACGCGCGGGACGGTGAAGAAACGCATCTTGTCGACCAGCTCGACGACCTGGTCGTCGTTGATGAGCTCGTCGAGCTCGTCGACGATGTCGAGCCACAGGTCGCGGTCCTCACCGATCGGCGGCTGGGCCAGGGCGCGGATCTGGGCACCGGTGAGCTGATGGGCGTGCGCCTGGTATTTGGTGCCGTCGATGAAGATCGGCACCCTGTCAGGTTTAGGGGCCTTAGCAGTCTCAACCTCGGTCGACATTGCTCCTCCTTCGTGTTTCGGGGGCAGTTCCACCCGAGTGCCATATAGCATACACGCATACGGTATGCTTGCAATATTGACTCGTTGGCGTCATCATTCATGATTACAGCGCGAAGTGCGCGAACAGGAAGGGAGTCAGATGTGAGCAAGACCCGCGTCACGACCATTCGTCAGCCGGAAGATCAGGCTGAGGACTTGGAGTTTGTTGCCCGCGTGGACGGCATTCCGGCGTCCGAGTTGATTCGCGACGCGATTGCTGCCCACCTTGAGAAGCGTCGGTCCGACCCGGACTTCCAGGCGCGACTACGCGAGCGCATCGAGGCTGACAAGAAGATCCTCGACCGGCTCGCAGAGTAACCGGAGGACTCCGGAAACCACTGACCCGACGATCATTAGCTGCCACGACCCGAACCGCGCAGGAAGGAGGATGAGGATGATTCAGTACTTGAGTCTGGCCGACTTCATCATTGCCGAAGCGGTTCTCGGGATCCCCGCGGAGGACTTGTACCGAACCTGCGACATCGGCGTCGCAGACTCGGCTCTCAAGGCTCCGGCCGCGTCCTTCGGAGACTTCGAGGGCTACCCGACGATGGCGCAGAAGGCCGCGGTCCTGACCTACCGGCCGAGTCGCAACCACCCTCTCCTCGACGGCAATAAACGTGTCGCCTACCTGGCACTGCGCGAGTTCGTGGCTCTCAACGGCTACTCGTGGACGGCCCCTGAGGGTGACGACCCGCACGGCGACGAGACCGTGAAGGTGATGTGGGACGTAGCCGCGGGCCACCTGACGGAGAAGGAGCTGACCGATTGGGTCGCCGAGCGAATCGGCGAGGCGACGTGACCACCACCGATCCGCTCGAGCCGGTCGCACACCCCACCCTTGACGAGATGCTTGGCGACGATCGGGTCGCCACCGAGGCACCGATCCCGCAGCTCTACATTGCATCCCCACTCACCGGTCTGGACAACGACGCGGCGCGCCGGGAGGCAACGAGCCACCGTATCGACACCGTGAAGCGAGCAGTCGAGGAGGTCACGATCGGCAACCGAATCGACGGCGAGAAGTGGCCGGTCCGGCTGCACATCCCCTTCGAGAAGAGCCGGCCGGGCGCTGACGGCGGCCTGAGCCCAGCGACGGTCTACGACTTGAACTTCGACTCGCTGCTGTCCTCCGACGGTCTCATCGTCATCACCGACGCGTACTGCAGCGCCGGCGTCGGCCAGGAGATCGAGTGGGCGGTTCGCACCGCGATCCCGGTGCTGTACCTGTCCCGGGTCTCGGCAAGCCGCCAAATTCTCGGCACACCCCACAACGTCGACGCGCGGCTGTGTGACGGCGCGCAAGAGACCGCCGCGCACGTGCGCAACTGGCTGCAAAAGAACCGGTCACAGATCCGCAGCGGTCCGAATCGTCGCGCCGACCGCGAGCTCGCCTACGTCGAGCTGATGGCCCGACTGGCCGTGGCATGGAAGCAGACACAGAACCCGACAGCGGTAGCGGCTCAGCTCAACTTGCACCCAGGCGCGGTCGACAGCATCATCAACTCACCGTCGCGGATCGCTCTCACCCCGTGGTGGACGATCTGCGAACTCGCCGTCCTGCTCGGCGTCCCGCTGGAAGCGCGCCGCGGGCTGAGCTTTGGCGAGAGCCGTGCCTGGGTCAAAGCCGCCGAAGACGGCCGCTGGGATACCAAGACAGCCGAAAGAGTCCGCATCTTCGCCGCCACCAGCGGTGCCAGCGACCTCGAGCTCCCAGCCGTCTGGGCAGCCGCCCACGCACGGATGTTCGACCCACCCCCAGCCGACGCCTGACCCGTCGTACCGGAAGACTCCGGCACGGCAGCGCTCGCTCAACGAATTCCGCAGTTGGTCAGGGTGACCCGTTGATGACACGAAACTGCCAATCCCAGATGACATGAAGTGAGACAACCTGCATCACTGCAGGCGAATCGCGAAATGACACGAAGTTTGAGAACGTACAAGGTCCAAACGAATCTGTCATTTTCCAAACGACAGTGGCATACGTTTGGGCACAAATGACAGCTATCGTTAGACGGTCGGCTACCTATCCATCGTTTGGCCGCCCTGGCGGTCGCCGAAGCCGCTCGATTGGGTCGAGCGCAGCAATGGCTACGGTGAGGCGCGCAGGCCGTCATCGTCGGGGCGCTTGCCGGTGGCCTGGAAGATGACTCGGCGGGCTACCTCGACGGCGTGGTCGGCGAAGCGCTCGTAGAACCTACCCAGCAGGGTCACATCGACGGCGGCAGCGACGCCGTGTTTCCATTCGCGGTCCATCAGCACCGTGAATAGGTGACTGTGCAGGTCATCCATCGCGTCGTCTTCTTCATCAATTCGGGCGGCCTTCTGGGGGTCACCGGACAGCAGCACCTCTTGGGTGCTGTTACCCAAATCGACTGCCAGTTGACCCATTTCGGCGAAGTACCCGTTGACCTCCTCAGGCAACGCGTGCATTGGGTGGCGGCGCCGGGCGATCTTGGCGACATGCATTGCTAGGGCGCCCATGCGGTCCAGGTCGGCGGCGATCTGCAGAGAGCCCACGATAGCGCGCAAGTCGCCGGCCACCGGTGCTTGCAGTGCCAGCAGCACAAACGCGCTCCCTTCGGTATGCGCGCTCATCGCAGTGATCTGGTCGTAGTCGGTGAGGACCTCTTCGGCCAGTACCAGGTCGGCCTGCAACAGCGCTTGAGTGGCGCGGTCCATGGCAACGCCGGTCAGCCCGCACATCTCACCGAGCTGCGCGGTGAGCGCAGCAAGTTGTTCGTGGTAGGCGGTCCGCATGAGGTTTAGACTACGAGCCTTTCATCAGCGCAGACGGTCGGGACTGCGGGTTTCACAGGGTGACCCAGATCTGTGGATTCTTCGGTCGGACCAGCGGCGGCGTCGAACGTTCCGTGGGCTCAGGCGCTCCCCTGTGAGCTGGGGGACGGACCCCTGAGCATCGGCCGGCGCGCCGGAGGCTTCTCTCAGGACGGAATACCGCACATTTGGAATAAATGCCCTCTGCCAGCCCCAAACGAGCGAAACTGTTTACACGCCAACATTTTCCGAAAAATGTAAGGTACGCAACCTCGGCGAGCGATGGCATCTCCGCACTGCTCGCTG
>JAOPVX010000153.1 GCA_025965975.1 Mycobacterium sp.
AAGCTGCAGAGTCGTATATCTGCTTTGGTCCTCGACGCACGTTGATTACGTAGAGGGACAGATCATCGACGTAGCGCTGGAGTGCGCGCCGGAAGAACGGGTCAATGTCAGGATGCTCGTCCACTACGGCTTGAGCGCGACGCACCCAGTCCTTTGTATCTGCAACGAACTTAGGCAGACCGGCATCACTCCCGGGCGTTCCCTGTTCGCCAGAACTCGCCCAGTCGTTTGCCTCCTTGTTGCTCTCGGTCATCAGCGGCGCGATCGCGTCGCACAGCGCCTTATCGGCGGCGGTAGTATCCGTGCCTGCCGTCGACGTTGACGGCGTTGCCGACTGAGCGCTGGGCGTACCAGGGGTGGGCGATGCCCCACCCCGAACGAGCGCCACGATCAGCGCCGCGGCCGAAAGCACGACCGCCAGAACAACACCGATTGCGGTGAGAACGCCCCGCCCCCGGCCGCCACCGCCCGACCCGAACGCCGGTGGAGGCGGCACCGACGGTCCTGGCGGCGTCGCGAACGGGCCGCCAGGCGGTAAATATGGCGTAGGCGAGCCGCCATCTGCAGTCACGCTCCCAGAGTAAACGGCCTGCCAGACGTCGGTTAGCACCAATTCAGTTGTCAGCCAATCGACATGAATAGCTGCTGGCAACCGCGTTGCCACAACTGGCGCCTTGCACCATTACAAACGGAAGCCCAGATGGCGGTGGATCCCCAGCAGTTAGCTATGAGCCACCGCGGGCTTCACGGGTCGAGCCGCGAGCACTTCGCAGCCACCGCACCAGTCGCGCCGATGGACAGACGGCCGGTTAGCCGGGAAGTCCGTTCTTGATGGCTGTGACTTGCTTTTGGCCGACGTCGGTAACGAAATCCGGCGGCACAGCGGCGTCGGGAGGACCGTCGAATTCCAGGGTGGTGAACGCCCTGCCCTCGGTGAACAGCACCACCGTCACCGACTTGGAGCCGTCGGGTGAGTTCCCCGACACCGTGGCACCCCCAGTGCCGACGTCCGCCGGTCCGGGCGTTCCGCTCACAGAACCACCGAGCGCGGCCTTCGCCGATTCGAGCGCGCTGGCCGCAGCGGAGGGATCCGGCAGGATCAGGATGGTATCGCCGATCACGTGGCTGCCGTCCGGGTTGCTGAACGTCGTCGCCACGCCGGCGTTGCCATTCGGGTTCTGCGTTGGCGGGCTCGCCGTGAAGACTTCGGGTGCATTGATATCGGTGGCCTTGATCAGCAGTCCGGTGTAATCGGCTGGCTGGGCCTGGGCCGAACTGGACGCCGAGCTGCTGCTGGCGGTGGTAGAGGCCGCCGATCCCGACGGCGCCGTCGATGGCTTGGAATTGCTGTTGCAGCCGGCCAGCGTCACCCCCACCAGCGCGCTGGCACCAACTACGCCTGCGACCGCCATCACGGATAGCCTCATCGCGCCGGGCCCCTCTCCGGCGAAGTCCTCGCCGACTTTGTGCGCAGACCGCAGCGCGGCCGCCGGCAAACCGTACCCGAATCTTGGGGAGTCCGTCCGCAGACGCGCGTTTCGTCGCTTGTGGGCCAGACCGCATTTGCGCCAAGCCGCTCGGCACACCCTTCATCCGCTGATCGCCCGTCGGCGAAGACGTTCGAAATTGTGAAGCGGGCGGATAGGTATACACCGAGACCGCCGCGAACTGCGCCGACCACCCGGTCGGCTGCGCCAACTCCCGCTGGATCCCAACCCCGGCGTGCGACACCACGCCATGCCCGTGCCCGGACAGTTTCACCGCGAAACCGCCGCGATACTCTTCACCTGCGAAGTGCCTTCCGGTCAGCATTGCGGAACCGTCGAGAATCCCATCATGCCTTGCAAGACAGGAACTTTCACTCATCCACACGCCCGGCACCCACCAAAACCGCGAGAAGTCCAGGCAAGGGGTTGCGTTGCCCGGGGACGGCAGTACTCGCAGACGCTTCGAGCCGCATCAAACCATCGCGACGACAGACCAGACACATGCACACGACACGGGACGACCGCGCTCGAGCAGCAGCGGTTGGTGGTGCCGCGGGTATCGATTTCGGGATCCGCTGCCGCGTTCGACCGCGCGGCCGGAGCCGCCGATCAAAACTGTCAAGGTGCCCGCGCTGCCGTCGCTGTGGCAGGCCCAGATAGTTGGAGACACCTCGCGTATGGGCCGGTTCGCCGGTCAGCAGCCAGTGTGCGGAAGACGGCCCGGCGAACCCTCGGTTACGGCCGCGCAATGACCTTCACGCCGGAGGACAAGGCCGAGTCATACAACTCGACGGTGTCGGCACCCGTGGCGCCGTCGGGAACGTCGAACGAAACCACTGCGGTGATGGAGCTGCCGGGGTTGATCCGCACGTTGGATGCTCCGGCCCAAACGGCCGCCATCCTGTCAGGGATGAAGTAACGGTCTCCGACCCACAGCCTCTTGTTGTCGGCGAAGGACGTCTGCGGTCGGTTTCCGATCTTCTTGACGGTCAGATGGACGTTGACGTACGTGCCTTGCGCGGTCTGTTGTATGGACGGGTTGCTTGGGTCGTGAGCCGTCTTCGCTGTGTCGACGGAGGTGACAACGAAAGCGAATCTGCCGTCGCGTACTTCCTGGTTCAGGCCCGCCAGTGGCGGTTGTGAAGCCGGCGCTCCTAGCGCCGACGACGACTGATGTGAACTGTGTCGCAGTCGATCCGCGTGATGTCTTGTTGGTTGACGGCAAATCCAATACCCATGGCGGCCCCGCATCGATTCCGTCTGAAATCGGTCTCGTATGGCGATCGGCATACGAGACCCCTCCCGATCCCGTCGCGGCGCTGTCGGAGCAGGATGCGATGATCGGCGGACCAGTCGAATGAAGGTTAGAAGGTGACGTCATGGATGTGCAGTTCGTCACCAGCGTTGCAGTGATCACACCTGACCCGCGCGTCAGCCGAAGACTCTACGTAGATGCGCTTGGACTGCCGCTCACCGCGGCCGAAGGTGACGACTACCTGCACAGTGAAGACATCGAGGGTTGCAAGCACTTCGGCGTCTGGCCGCTAACTCAGGCTGCGACGGCGTGCTTCGGCACGCCTGACTGGCCAGTGGAGCGGCCGGTGCCGCAGGCTAGCGTCGAGTTCGAGGTTGCGGACGCCGACACCGTACAGATCGCTGCGGACGAGTTGAAGGCGAAGGGCTTCACTCTGCTCCACGACGCACGCACCGAGCCGTGGGGACAGACGGTCGCTCGACTGCAGTCCAGCGAGGGTGCCATCATCGGCCTCTCGTACGCGCCCTCGATGCATCCGTAGCGACAGGGACCATGTGTCCGAGCCCGATCCGTCATCGGACAAAGGGTCTACCGGGACGATGCCAACGCCGGTCGACGAAGAAGATAGGCGTCGCACTATCTGGTCTATGCCTAGTGCTCGTTGACCATGACGGGTAGCTGGTTGGTTTGTTGGCCGCCGGCCAGGTCGGTCGCCACGACGTAGCCGTTGTCGGCGGCGAGAGCGGCTGTGTGGCAGCCGGTCCGGTCGCAGTCGATCACGCCGGCGCCATCGGCCGGCGCGTCGGACGGGGCACAGGGAGCTGCGTGTCCATCAACAAACACATCGAAGTGGACCATGCCGCCGTGTTGTGTTGGGCGATGATGGTCGTCTTCTTGGCTGGTCACAGCCGCAATGGGCTGTGTTCACCTGCTAGGGCCGACCAGCCAGCCCAACTTGTGCACATTTTTCGCGGGTCAATTTCTCGGTGTATGAGTTCGGCCCGCCAACCGTGGCGATCAGGTCCCTCACGGGTAAGCGCATAAGCCGCGCAGCGCACCACCCAGACAGTTAGCGTTGGGCTCGGCTCGAGACACCACGACGAAGGGAAGGACAGCGATGGCCGGCAAGTTCGAGATCTACAAGGACAAGGGCGGCAAGTTCCGGTTCCGGTTGAAGGCCGGCAACGGCGAGATCATCGCTGTCGGTGAGGCTTACGAGTCGAAGGCCAGTGCCAAGAACGGTGTGGAGTCAGTACAGAAGAACGCGGCCGCCGCAACGGTCGTCGACCTGACTGAGTAACCCCGGGTTTCGGTACGTCAGCGCGGAACTGACGCCGTCACGCCGAAGCAGGGTGGTCCCCAGAGGCCTCGCCCGGCGGCCTTTGCCTCCTGTTCGGCGGCCGCGATCTCCTCGGCGCGGGCAGCTGGCTTGTTGTGGTAAACGTACGAATGCGCTGCTCCGGCGCGAGCCGCTTCGACTGAGTAGTCCCAGCCGTCGGCCTTGTCCAGGTAGGCCAGCGTGCGGCCGTAGCGGTCGTACATACCTTGCGTCGAGTCGGTGACGAACGCGACACGTCGCCCGAGCAATGTGTCCTTCGCGAACTCCGACGCCTCAGGACCCCAGCAGCCGACGGTGTAGCCAGGTTTCTTGGTCTCCGGTGTGTCGATGCCCAGCAGGCGGATGCGGAGCCGCCCCCTGGCATCGTCGACGATGTCGACGGTGTCGCCGTCGACGACCTTCAACACGAGCGCAGTCGCCGCGATCGGATCCGCCCGCACCATCGGCGGCGAGTTCGCCAGACACGCCGACACCGCCACAACACTGCAGACGACCAAACCGCGGAACAACGTTCGCACGGGCGCAAGCATGCGCGTTGGGTCCGACATCGGGCGGGACATGGCCGAATCGCGCGCGAGGTCCGTTAGGACAACGCGCCCGACGCCCCGGTCGTTGGCCTAACCGCGGAGGCCCACCGTTGCCCTGTCGGCTCGCGTGCAGACTGCGCGCCCGGTACTGGTCGCAGCCGCACTGCACGCACTGCGCGCCCGATCGGTGATGTTGGTGCGCGGCATGTGTGTGGGCGCACTGGCACGACTCGATGTCACTGCGGTTGAGCAAACTGGTGAGGAATCCCCAGATGTCGAGCGTCGTTGCACATACCTCCTTCTACTGCGGAGGTTATGGGCTGGACAGATCGGTGGAAACTGCGACGATTCCATTCACAGGCGACTTGCGCAGATAACGCAGCTATCTACCAGCCTGGCATTACGCGACTTCAGCGAACCGATCTCTGGTGATTAGCTATGTTGCAGTATTTGCCGCTATGAGCGGCCCGGCCAGCCCGCCCAGCATGAGCTGCGGCACGCTTTAGAGCTAAGGACGCTAGGGTGGTTGCTCCGCCTGCCGGTTCGCCTTTCCGACCTGCCACCAACCGGCCGCAACGGCGGTAAGCACGGCCACTGCCACGGCCAAATAGCTACTTTCAGCACAGGCGTAGCAAACACACAGCGGCCAAGCCTGAAACCACTTCACCCACAGGGCTTATGAGTTCCTGTGAGGTTGGGAACATCGTCTGGACTGGGGGTTACCGCTGTTGCGCGATGGCGGCGGCTTGATCCGAAGCTATGCGAACGTACCGGTGCTCGCGATCGTGTTCAAGGTATAGGCGCAACGGCGCGCACCCGAACGGAGTGTGCTCATGATGCGCAAGTTCTTCGCCGCAAGCTGTCTGGGAAGTGTCCTCATCATCGGAGCCACGGCACCGGCATACGCCGGAACCGGGAACCCCAGCGGAACAGGGCCGCCCAACCAGTCCTGCCAGGGCACCGCAAACCCAGCAGGCCAGCTCGCGACGCCAGGCAACTCCGCCAACTCACCGGGGTCACCATTTGACGAACCCGGATTCGGCCCCGCCCCCAACGGCGGTACCGGCGGTCAGCACTACGGCCCCAAGTCGCAATACGACGTCGCCTGCGCCAAGCAAGCCCAGCACGCTGCCACGACGACGGCACCAGCAATGACGGGTTCGGCGACAACGGCAACCACCGGGCCAGACACCCCGAAGACGGTACCTACTTCACACGGGCACAACGGATAACACACCTGTTGGGGTTGGGGCCGCGGGATCAAGCGCGTACGTAGCGTTCTGCGTCGAACTGTCGCGGGCGACACGGCGCGCCGTGAAACATCGCGGCCGTCATCAACTTTTCGGGTTCCTCGCCCACCGCGAATGACCACCTGTGATGGACTACGTCGACGGTTTCCGCCGCGACGGCACGGCCGGCCCATCTTCGCTGATCGGTGTAAACCTCAGTTGATCCGACTTTGGCGTGTCGGCTAGCCCGGTCGAGGAGCTTCGAATGCACTTCCCGTTACGATCAGGCTAGCGGCGCGGGTTCCAACCACTCCGATAAGTGATCGGTGCTGTGATAACTAGTCGCCCCTCAGTCCCGCGCTCCTCCGTAACCCTCGCCCACATCATCCCAAAACTGCTTGCGCGACAACCGCATTGCCTCAGTACCGGCGGCAAGCAGATCGTTGAGCTTCTTCTCCAACGCCAAATTTGTCAGCCGGGTGCGCACCGCGTCGTCGATGAACAAACTCAGCAGCCGCCCGTCGTCACCAAGCGTGAAGCGCACCAACCCATCCGGGTCGTCGACCTGTGTGCGCAGCGCCGTCAGCCGCGCGACCATGTCGTCGAGTCTGTTCAATGTGGCGGCGAGTTCGGCCTCAACGAACCTGACCTTCTCCGCGTCGCCGAGATCCTCGAACTCGGTCACGGCTCGTCATCCCGCGACGGCATGGTGATCCGGCGCACCACCGGCCGGGGCGACGACCCGTCATCGGGCGGCTGGGGCTCCGTGCCGTCCCGACCGGTCAAAGACAGCGCGATCCGGTCGGCATTGACCTTGCCGGTCACCGACTCGGTGTGCGGCTCGGCGGGCACCACAACCTTTTTGGGCCGCTGCGGCGGTTCCTGCCCGCCGTGGCCGCCGGCACCGCCACCCTGATGGGCGCCGGCCAGCCCGCCCAGCGGCATCCCCATCGGCATCGCCCCCGACGAGCCGGCCGCCGGTGAAACCGGTTGCGGCAGAGCCCCGGTGGGCACCGAAGGCAAATGCGGAGGCGGACCCGTCGTCGGAGTCACCGCCGGCGGCGTGGAGACCGGACCACCACCGGCCGGCATGGCGGCACCGCCCCCTGCTCCAGTGGCGCCGCGGCCCGTGCCGGCGCCCAGCGGCCGCGACGCCTTCTCCACGTCCCCGGTGTCCAGACCCTGCTTCATCAAGCCGCCCAGGCTCTGGCTGGCCGTGCCGGCCAACTGAGATCCGGCCTGCATCAACGTCTCCGGGACCTTGCCGACCATCTGCAACGCCCCGCCCACCAGCCCGCCGGCGGCGCCAAGCACCGTCGGAATCAGCTGCGGCAGCATCGAAGCCAGCTGCCCCGCCTTCTCCGGGCTCAACTCCTCGCCGCCCGTACCGGTACCCGGCCGGCGCGCATCCGTGCCATCGCCCGCCGCCGAATTCCCGGGAACACCACCCGCACTGGCCGAGGCATCGGTGCCCTCGCCGTCACCGGCCGTGGTGGTCTCCGTCTCGGTGTGAAAAGCGCCGTAGCCCTGCGTCGCCTTGGTGTCCAGCGCGGTTTTCTTGGCGTAGAGCTGGCTCAGCGGGACGGCATAGGCTCCGCCGGAGCGGGCGTTGGCCGCACTGACCACCTCGATCTGCCGGCGCACCTCGGCGAACCGCTCCGGTGACGGAATGTCGTTGCGCGCCTGCACATTCTGCTCGCCGTGGCGGCTGGCCTGCCATGCCAGAGTGTGGGCCCGCGTCGCAGAGGTGTCCAGCGCCTCCGCGTAGCGGTACAGGTGGTCGCGCACGGCGTCGGTGGACACCGGGCTGTTCCACAGTTCGGGCAGCTGGTCGCCGACCGAGCGCACGGTGTCGGCGGCGCCCTGCAGTGCCGAAACCAGTTGTGTCCACGCCGAAATGAACGCCTCGCCCGCATTCGGATCCCCGGAATGCACCGCGGCGGACAGCGCCTCGCCGGGCACCGGCGGCGGCGGGGCGAGCGGCGGGCGGATGTCGGGCGGCATCGGCGGCGACGGCGGCGCCCACCCGGTGACGCCCACCATGTCGGGGACACCGAGATGTTCCAGACCGGACTTGTTGAACTCGTCCTGGGCCACGAAGGTGGTCGTGACGTTGAGCAGCTGCGCGGCGGTCGCGGCCAGCCCGAGCGCCTGCTCGCCGATGACCGCCACCAACGAAGCCCCCGCCGCCGACAGCCGCGCGGCAGCCCCGGCCGACGCGGGATCGGCGCCCAGCGGCGGATGGGCCGGGTCGCCGCCCATCAGCTCGGCCAGCACGTCGGCGATCCGCTGCGCGGCCGACGCCAGCCCGGTCGGATCGAGTTGCATCGCTACAACTTCCCCAGTCGCTCACGGGCGGCGGCCAGGTCGGCCTCGGTGGGAATGCCCGCGAAGTCATCGGTCGCGATGCCGGCCTGTTCCCACTGGCGCCGCACCGCCACCTGTCCCTGAAAATACGCGACGTCGGCACAGGCCATGATCCGCTCGGCGATCTCGTGGCCGGGTCGGCCCATGGCCTCGGGCTCCAGCTGAACACCCAGCACGTGGCCGCGCACCGCCACCCGCACGAACACCGACCCGTCGGGGGTGGCGGCCGTGAACGACTGGTCGGACAGCGCTACCGCGTGCTCGTCGGTCAAAGTCGCAGCCGCTCCGCGTTGAGCTCGTCGGCGCTGGTGAAGTTGGCGGCCGCGCGGCGCAGCACGTCGGCGGCGCCGCGGTGGGTGGCGGCGTGCTCGCCCAAGGCGGCGTCGCGCTGCTTCAGCAGGTCGGCGGTCGCGGCCTTCACCCGATGCATGATCGGACCGTAGCTGGCCACGGCGCCCTGGATCTCAGCGCTGGCCGACTGGGCGGTCGTGATCTGCTCGGCGACTTCGTCATGCACGTCCGCGACGGCCCGCAGCACGGCGGGGGTGATCTGGATTCGGTCGTTCATCTCCTGCTCCTTCTAACTAGGCGATTGTCCCCGAACGGGTAGCCGGTTTGCGACGGTCGTTGGCGATCAGTTCGCTGGGGCTGCGGCCGGTGTCGCGGCGGGGTCCATCCAGCCCAAAAAGTCGGGGCCGGAGGCCACTGTGGACAGCGGCACCACCTGCCCGTTCTGCAGGGCCTTGACCGAGCTCAACGCGACCACGTAGTGGTCCTTGAACATGCCGATCGCCCCGCACGACAGCGCCGAGGGGTCGACGGGGTTGGTCACCGGGGTGCCGGGCGGCGGCAGGTCGATGCCGGCCTGGCGGTACGCCGCGTCCAAAGGGGTGCCCCCCAGATAGGATTTAACGGCCTCGGCCAGCGCCGCCGTCCGCGCGGTCGCCGTCGAACCGTCGGGCAGCGACACCGCCGTCGTCGGCACCGGCGCAGCAGCTGGCGCCGCGGGCGGCGCGCCGTCGCCCGGCGTGCCGGTCGGTTCGGGCCGGGCAGGCGGCGGTGTAGCGCTATCGCCTTGCGGCTGTTGGTGTTCGGGCTTACCGTCGTCGTGCTGTTTGGTCGGCGCATCGGACGTGTCGCCCGAAGCCGCGTCGGCGCGACGCGGCTGATCGCCGAGCTGCGAGGCGAGACCGGCCAGCGGCGCGGCAGCGCCGGCCAGCGACGAGATCGGATCGGTACCGAAGCCGCCGCCAAGGCCGCCAGGCGGGAACGCACCCAACGCCGCGGGCAGCGCCGAGGCCAGCGTCGACAGCGGGTCGGCAGCCTGCGGCGCGCCGACCCCGCCAGGCCCCAGGTCCGACAGTGTCGGATCCGGCATCGGTTCCTCGGGGCCCAAGCCGTCCTCCACCGGCGCCGCCGCGGGCGCTGCCGCCGCGGCCGTCGGTTCCTCGACCGGCGCGGGTGTGGAACCGGCGTCGCTTCCGTACAGATTCGACAGCGCCTCAACGGCTTTGGCCTGATCCTCGGCGCCCAGCGTGCCCGACGTGACCACGTCACCGATCGCGGCGACCTGGCCGCGCAGAAACGTCAGGAACGCCTGCTCACCGGCCGGGGTGTCCGGCGACAGGTCCGGGTTGTCGATCGCCTCGACGACCTTCTGCTGGATGGCCTGCAGCTTGTGCTGCCCGTCGGCGGTGGTGGCGTGCGCGGTAAGCAGGACCTCGGAGAGCTTGCCCTCGGCGTCGCTGATCTGGCTGTAGCGGTTCTGCATCTCGGCGTGCAGCTTCTTCACCGCGTCGGCCGCGCGGCCGGACTGCTGCTCGTCGGTGGGCACTGGCGAGCCGGATGGGGCCGGCGCGGATGGGTCGGTGATCAGCCGTCCTGCGGCGTCGAAGCTAGTCCGCTTGCCGGTGGCCGGATCGTCGACGTAATAATCGCCGCGTTCGTTCTTCGGGGTCAGCACGCCGTTCTCGTCGTGGTAGCCGTTCGGCGTCGCCGGCGGTGCCGTCGTCAACGGCGCCACCTGATGGCCCGTGGAGTCGATGGGCGCATAGTTGCCCTGCGCCGTGCGGCGAAAGCCCGCGGGCGAAACAGGTTGCCCGACTGTCCCGTTGGGATCCAGCGGCGACACGGTGCCGTCGTTGTTGAGCAGATAAGTCTTGTCGTTGGCCGCGTCGCGATATGCCAGCGACCCGTCCCGCGGCACCGCGGTGCCGTCGCCGAACACCAGCCGCCGCTCCTGCCCGACGCTGTCGGTGTCGAAGTGCATGCTCGGATCGCCATAGGCCTGCCGCGCCTTGTCCAGCACGCGTCCCCAGTACGGGTCGGCGCGGTCGATGAAGAAGTCCGCGCCCGGCGGCGCCCAGCCCGCCCCGCCAGCCCGCACGCCGCCGGGGTCATGGTCCCAGTGCGTCTGCTCGTCGAACCTGTTGGTCTGTGTCATCGGCCATCCGCGTGCTTTAGAACCCGGCGCGGCCGAGGTCGGCCTCAAGTCCGGGCGGCGTGGTGAACGCCGGCGGATCGGCGGGCGGGGCATCCCCGCCGAACAGCTGCTGTGCCCGCGAAAGCAGTCCGAGCACGTTAACGGCTTCTTCGTGTAGAGCGGCGTCCACGGCCCTTCCTTTCCTGTGATGAATTTGAGCCTAGCGGCGGCCGGGTGCTGCTCCGTGCACAAATTCTCGCGCTGGCGATCGGCTCAGCGAGCGCACGGAACTTGCAATGGGGTAAGCCACCCGAGCGGGCGCGATTTCGAAATACATTTCATCTCAAACGGATTCGACCACTCAGTCTTGACACGTTGACGAGCGCTGCGCACGGCAGCCACCCGCCGGTGTCGATCGCAGCTGAAATCTCACCAGTCGCCGGCTCGACCCGAGCAGCCGATGTGGTCCTTAGGTTCTAGCTCTAGCGGCAAAAAGTGTCCCCTTTACCCGGGCTGCGTGCTCATACCTGTGTGGCCGAACCTCGGCTGCGATCTGACTCAAGGAGCACAAATGCAAACCTGGTTCTACCGGCTGCCACCGGCAGCACGCGCCAGCATTACCGCCGCGTGGGTGTTCGCCGCGGTATTTGGCGTTACGCAGCTCGAAGCACTTGACGCCAGTTCGGACATGTTCCACAACTCCGTGGTTGCGCGGGTCGTGGTGGCGGCTGTTGCTGGCGTGCTGTTCGGCGTCATCGGGGTCGTGTTGGGCGACCAACGCATCCGCCGGGTCTACGGTTCAGCAGGGCAGGCCATCACCTACTCGCGGGCGTTGCGGACCGGCCAACTGCCGACCGATATCGAGCCCCCTGCGTGGCGGCGTTGGCTCGACGTGAGCCGCCAGTCGATGAGATGGACACCGGTGACCGTGGCCTTGTTTGCGGTACTTGCGGTGCTGAACAGCCTGAACCACGGGTGGGCGCTGGTGGCGCTGCTCGCAGTAATGGCGATCTGGTTCTTGGTTTATGGGCTGGTACTGCGTCGGCGGATTCTGCGGCTGGCGACAGCAATCGACCAGCGCGAGCGGGCAGCGGGCTAACGCTGGCCCGGGTTCGGACCAGTGCGTCAGCGGCTACCGGCGCTTCTCGCCAACGACACACAGTCTCAGTGATCCGATGATGCGACCAAGGCGTGCTCGGTCATCATCACCGAAGGGAACTTTCGCCGTCGTCGCCCACCGGTACGGGGCGGCGGGCGACGTACGCCGAGGGCATCGGTGCGATTCGCACCACGTCACCGGTCTGCGGCGCATGAACCACTTGGGTCGGCGAAATCGCCAGCTGCACATGGCTGGGACCGCGGCTGTCGAAGTCGTTCTTGGGAAAGATGAGGTCACCGGCGCGTACGTCGCCCGGTGCCACGGGGACGCCCTGAGTGACTTGGCTGTAGGTGTCGGAGCCCAGGCGCACACCGACCTGGGCCCACGCCCATTGCGTCAGACCGGAGCAGTCGAACCGATCGGGTCCCTTCGCTCCCCACACATACGGCGTCCCCTGCTTGCTCAGCGCCGCCGTGGCGGCGACGCCGCCCGCACCGGCTGGCACAGCGTCCGCGCGCCGATCGAGGTGTGAGGCCAGCACGGTATGCGGCAGGCGCCGGTCAGACGTCATGCCAGCCGGCCCAGGCAGAGCGGACAAGCCACCAAGGTGCGAACCGCCGCCCCCGCCGGGGTTGACCGCACCGAAACCGCCCCCGCCGAAAGGTAATCCGCTGCCACCCGAGGCGCGAGCCGAGTAGGCCATGGACCGCAGCAGTGCGGCCATCCTCGCATCGCGAGCTTTGTAGGCAGCCACCACCTGCCGTTGATGGGCGAGACGGGCGCGCAGCGCAGCGACGAGCGCCTTCTCGCCGGCCGGGGTGGCGGTGTACGGGGCGAGGGCGGCGGTGTCGGCGGCGGCGCCGTTGACGACGCCGCCGGAGGTCGCGCGGCCGCTGCGGTCGGCTCCGGCAGCGTCGCGCAGTTGATCGCTGAGGCGTTCGTCGGTTCCGGCCAGCCCGTCCAGAGCCGGGACCGCTCGTCCGCCGAAAGTTGTGTAGTCGCTGGCGAACTCGCCGGACAGGCCCGAGACCTGAGCCAGCCCGCCGCGCACCAAGTCACCGGCGCCGGCGAGTCGGGAACGCGCGCCAAGAGGTGCCGGGCCGCCCGATTCCGGCGGATCACCGAACAGCGAGTGCGCCCTGCACAGCGCCTCGCCCACGTGCTCGACCAGTGCGCCCAACGTCACTCGTTCAGTATCGAGCCGTCCAATACGTGGTTCGTACGCAAAAATTCCCGGCAGCCATGCCGACGCCAATCGGATCGACTACGACCTGGCCCGGGCGCTCGGGATCGCGCACGAGAGCCAAGCCTGCACAGGGCCTCCCAGCGTGTAGGCGTACTAGGCCAGGAACGGCTCACGCGCCGCGCGTCTGCTCCACGAACCCGCTGCAGCGATCGACCAAGCACGATGAGAATTGCCGCACCTAGACCTCAGGCGGCGCCGGTATTCTGATGTTCTGCAGTTTGCCGGCGCAGTCAGTGCGCCCATGCGCGGGAGGGAGCGATGGCCGAACGAATCCGCGTGGTGCCAGAGGATCTACTGATCTCAGGGGCCCAAGTGGAGGGCAACGCCGCCGACGTCGAAGCGGGCCATGCCGAATCCGACGCCCGCATCCAGGCCGCTCAGGCGGGCATGGTCGGAATGTCGGCGGCGGCTGTGGAAGCCAAGCTGTCGCAGTGGCAAGCCACGACCGCGGCGCTCACTGCTCGGCTAACGGATCACGCCAAGGCATTCACCACCAGCGGCATCGACTACCGCGACACCGACTTGCGCAACGCCGCGGCCATCGCCGATGTCGGCGAGCAGGGCGCCGAGACCGGCCTATCCGCACCGCTGGACTAGTTGTCTGTAGTGCTGACCGTCGCCGACATCGACCGCTGGGATCCGTCTGCGGTGCTGGATGTGTTCGTCGGCGCCCAGCAACGGGCAGCGGTCGCCGAGGACACCAGCCACGGATTAGGGCGGCTGTCGGCGTTTGACACGTGGGGCGGGTCTGCGGCCGACGTCGCCAGGGCATCCGTTGGCACGACCCGGGTCGACCTGGACGCGCACAGCCGCGAAGCCATGGTCGTCGCGCAGGCGGCCAAGGTCGCTGCCGACGACGTCGAACGGGTCAAAGCCCATCTTGCACAATTGCGGTCAGACGCCGAGAGCCTGGGCATGGAGATCGATCCGGTCACCGACACCGTGGTGCAGGGACCGGGCTTCAGCGGTAACCCGATGGAATTGCTGCTGAAAACCCAGCAACTGCAGCCCCGCCTGGACGCGATCATCGGCGAAGCGACCGGCGTGGACGCCGAGCTCGCCAACGCCGTCATGATGGCTGACGGCCAGATGCCCATCCCGATGGCGCCCCCTGGCTCCGAGAACTCGGAAAAGCAGATCCGGTCGATCGTCGACGGCATGCTCGACGACCAGGATCTGGACCCGACCGAGCGTCAGAAGTTGGCCGACGCGCTCACGGACCAGCTGCGGCAGTCGGCGGCGCAGGGCCTGTCGGCCGACCAGGCATCGGCCAACGCAGAGAACTTCGCCGCCACTTACATGGCGACCACCCTGCACCGGTCCTACATCCGTAAGGCAACCCGGCTGGGCACCTTCGCCGATGCGGACCGCACGGCGACCGGCGATTTCCTGTCGCGTTCTACTGGTGCCGTCATTCCCGCCGCGCGCGATGAACATGGGAACCTGATTTGGGTGGACGAGTTGACAGGAAAACGGGTCGCCGAGGGCACACCGGGAGCAATGACGATCCCCGAGCGGGGCGTCTACCAAATGGGTCACCAGTTCGGTGAGGAGAATTGGCGCGTGCTGCGCCAGGCCGCCGAGGAAGGCTGGACACAGCAGGAACTCAACGACTTCATGAATCAGCACGAGCGGTACCGCCTGGAGACACCGGCCGAGAATTTCGGGCACGGGTTCGAGGACAAGGGCTCCTATGTAGCCAACCCCGAGTGGACGCCGCAGCGCATCAAAGACCTGCTGGCCAGTGGCGAAGCCGCCACGGCACCGTCCATCGGCGCTCCGCCCAACATTCCGCCGGTCCTGACCCATCCGCCGCAGCCGGTGCCGTCATTCCAACCGGGCTCCCCTCCCCCGGCGGCGATCATCCCGCCCGCCGCACCGAACCCCGGACTCCCGCCATGGCTGACGGGCCCGACCGCGACCCCCGGCTACAACCCCCTGACCGGCCCGTTCGGGGTCAACGCCGACAACCTGCCTGCGCCCGCTCCCGGCGCCGCGTCGCCGCCGAGCACTTCCTCGACCGGACCCCTCATCAACATCAACCAGCCCGCCGCCGAAGCCGGGGCCGCTGCGGGCGGCGTAGCGGCCGTTCTCAGCGCACTCGGAGGCATCCTGAGTTTCATCGTCCACCCGACAGAGGCGCTTACCCCATGACCGGCGCGATGGCGGCCCCCGCGCCGCGAAACCCCAACTCCCCGGCTGCCGCTGTGGTCGGCGCACCGCCCACGGTGTCGACGGGAATCGCTGAGATCGGCACGCGCGTGACCGGTCTGACCTCCGTCCCGGCCCACCAACTGCCCGAGTGGATTCAGAACCTTGTCGCGCCAAACGGTTGGGTTGTCGCACGCGTCGAGAACCAGCCCGCCGTGGCCCGCATAGCACTGTTCGGCCCCATGGCGGACGCCAGTTGGACAGCGGCGGAAACGATTTCGGTCTTCAGCTTCACCGGTGTTCCACCTGCCGATGTTCTCCGGGCCCACAACGGCCGACCCCTGCGTGACCTGCACGCAGACAGCATCACCACCTATCCTCTGGACGCTTCATGCCGCCCCGACGTCACGACGGTGCGCAGCGAGGGGTACTTCACCACCGTCGGCAAACGCACCTGGGCCCAATGCAGCACCTACCTGGTCGGTTCACACAGGACGGGCGCGGGGTTGCTCATCGAGCAGGTCATCTTCGTGGAAGCTGCACGGCGTGCGCATCTGCGCGCGGACATCGCCGAACTCGCCGACACGGTCCACGAAGCCTTCCTGACGTATCTCGATACGGTTGGAGATGACACCGACTCCCCACCGACAACGGAGGTCCCCTGCAATGGCGCGTAGCGGTAGGCCGCCCAAGATCGACCCGATGAAGCCGATCCACAAAGCCGTGATGGACAACGACGTCTCGACGTTCAGCGTGGAGGCGGCCAAGGGTGAGGACATCAACCGGCCTGGGCCCGAAGGCATGACACCCCTTCACATCGCGGCCCATCGAGGCAACGTTGAATTCGCCAAGACGCTGATTGATGCGGGCGTCGACATCGACCCGATCAACGTATGGGGCAACACGCCGCTGTGGGTGGCCGTTATGGAGCGGCGCCGCACAGATCCGGACGGATCGATGATCCGGCTGTTGCTGGATCACGGCGCCGATCCCGACCGCCGCGAGGGCAACAACTCTCCCCTGGAGCTTGCCCGGCTCATTGCTGGCTTCCCCGAGGAACTCATCGATCTGCTGGCGCAGAAGTCGCACACCGGCTAGTTGCTCGATGGCACCCACCCGCCGTGACGGAACTCCACACTGACGGCGATCGCGGCAGGCCGCCCAAGATCGACCCGATGAAGCCGATGCACACAGCCGTGATGGATCGCGACGTCTCGACGTTCAGCGCGGAGGCGGCCAAGGGTGAGGACATCAACCGGCCTGGGCCGAAGGCACGCCACCCATTCAGTTCAGATCGACGACAAGCGCTGGCGCGGTTGAGATCCGCACACCTGGGGCGTGGCTGAAGCAGTTGTTGTCGCCGTCGGCTGACTACACGCAGCCGTGCCGGCCAAAAGCGCGGGCAATGCTTCTGCCCGTGCCGGACATCATTCTCGATCGTGAATTCAGGCTCACCCAGGCTCGGGACGAATCTCCTTAGGCAGAAAACTACCGTCGTTCTTGCCCACTTCATTGGCCATCAGCTCGTTCAGCAAGGCGTTCATGCGCAGTATGAGATCCTTGTTCTTTTCCGGATCCAGGGCCAGATTGTGCGTCTCGAGCGGGTCATTCCTCAGGTCAAAGAGCTGGAGGTCGTTGTCACGCAGAATTTGCTCGAGCGTTACTGGCGTATTGAAGTTGTCGGGGGCGTAGTAACGCACGAACTTATACTGACCGTCAAACGCGAAGCTCATGAATCCGCGTTTTTTGAGCTTGATTGAAGGGCGGTCAACGGTGGCGCAGGTTTTCCCTGCAGCAATTGCGTCATCGAGGCTACGCAGTAATTCGAATCAATGGTCATGGGCCCGACGTAGTTGAATAGGGCGCCGGGGCGCACGGCTTGCAGGACGGCGGTCTCGGCTGTTGCCAGCACGCCGGAAAAGTCGTGACCGGGCAGACCCTTCACGGCCTCACGCCGCTGCTCGTCGGGTACCCCCGCAAGTCCGGGCAGCGAAGGCATCAGATCCAGGTGGCTGGTGACGACGTCTGACGATTGGCCCCGGGGATAATCGGGATGGACAACGATCAACGGCACATGGGCGTTGCCGTCATAGGCCATGGGACCCTTGCCCCGGATGCCGCCGTGATCACCCGCCATCTCGCCGTGATCTGCGGTGAAGATCACGACCGTGTCCTCCCACAGACCCAGCTCGTCCAGACCGTCCTCAAGTTGTTGCAGGCTAAGATCCGTGTCACGGATCATGTTCAGGTAGTAGTCATTGAATACTTGCCACATATCTGGGCGGTTCGTGGGAATGATGCCAAGGACCCCCTCCCACCCGGTGTGGTATTCCGCCAGCGCAGCGGGCATTCCCGGGGCCGACAGCGATTCCTCCATGGTGGGCGAGGGAGCGGTGTTCCAGCGCTGGCTGTACAGCGAATTCTTTGGCGGCGCGACGATCGCTCCGTTCGACACAGCCTTTTGCACTTGAGGCGTTCCCGGGACATTGGCGTCGGCATACATGATGTCGTGTGGGTTCAGGTAACTCACAATCATGAAGAAGGATTGCCCGGATTCGCGCAACTTGGGCACATTGCCCCGCAGCCAGCGGACGCTTTCGCTCGCTGTGTAAACGTCGGTGTCGTAGCCCTGGTTGGGAGTGCCAACTTTGTCGCCGTCTGGCTGGTAGACGTCGAAGCCATAGGGCTGGAGCGCTTCGCTGTAGTTGACCGTCGGCTTGGGAGGGATAAGGTCGAGATCCATTTCCCATTTGCCGAAAAATGCGGTCTGGTAACCGAGCTTCTTCATCATCGAACCCATGTTGGGCTGGTCTTTTCGCAAGCTCGGCACCCAGCCAGTCTCCATCTGGTCGAAGACCCCATTGACTTGCGGCGGATGCCCGCTAAAGAACGCCGCACGGGAGGGCGAACACATCGCCGAGGCGATGTAGTGGTTGCGAAAGCTGATCCCTTGTTGCGCCAAGCGATCCAGCGCGGGCATGTTGTAGCCGGCGGCAACTGGCAAGTCGAGCCGCGTTTGATCGCGTATGACCAGAATGACGTTCAGCGGGCGGTTCGGTGGCCGAGGCGTGGCAGGGACACGGGGGCCGGCGACGCTGCGAGGCGCCCGGTTGGGGGTTTGCTGTCGGTCGATGGCACTGGGGCCGTGCGTTGCGGTGGCGGCCACGGCACCCGCGGCGGCGCCGAGACCGAGCAGTCCAGCGCCGCCGAGCAGGTGCCGTCGGCTCACCCGGCCCGCGCCCGGCCCGCCCGAGCCCGGCGGTAACGGCGGGTCGTCGAGTTGTTCGGTCACGTGACAATCACCTCGCCCCGCAAACCGCGATGCGATTCGCAGTGGTACAAGTAGGTGCGCGGTTTGTTGAACCGTGCCGTGCAGGCCCAAGGCTTGCGGAGGTAGGAGCCGAAACCGTCATCGTCGGCGGTGACGGTGTGGCGTCCATCCGACCGTGCCCGCACGGGTATCGCGGACCAGCGGGTCACCCCGGTAACCGCGCTGCGCTCAGACTGCAGAATTTCGATTACCCGCCCGACCGTGGTTGGTTGCTGTGCAACGATCAGGTCCCGGATCCGATCACACCGCAGGTCGCGCTCTGAAGCGGTCAAGTCCATCATGACGTCCCCTCGCCGCGGCAAACCCGATCCGTAATGCCGAATGGTAGTTCCAAGCGGTGGTCCCGTGACGTGTTTACCCATGGTTGACCGAGGGCCGTTCATATTCGTAGCCCACAGACGCGCGTCGAACTCCTCGCGTCGGGCCCATCACGAACGCGGCGTAGCCGAACCCCTGGTGCTCATCGGAAGCCGTGCACAACCGTACGGTTTTAGACATCCGCCACGAAGGTGAGAAAGGGCGGACCGCCATTTCGTTGAGAAAACGATTGGGCCAGCGGCTCGACACCTACCCGATGTGCCGGATACCTGTGAAATGTGTTGTGGTGTTGCGCCGCGTTGCCGATAACGCCGCGCCGTGTGAGATGTCGCCAAAATATGTCGAGATGGCATAGACGATTTCAGTAGTGCCTTCGATTATTTCGGTGTTTCGGCGGGATCGTCCGAACCGCGACTGTGCCGAGCTTGCCGGGTGCGGAAACATGGTGCGCTGCTGTCCCCATCTGATCGAGGGGGTACGTGGCGGCAGGGTCGGATTGCTGCTGATGCGCCTGCACCATGGCGACGGCGCTGGCAAGGTCAGCGGCGCGTTCGCTGGGGTGATGGCAGTGACCCAGCGGCCGATTGTCAGTTCTCGCAACCCGCTCCCGCACAGAGCCGATGAATCCGATCGGCACGATCACCCTGGACACGGCGTGAATCCGGCTACGGCTGATACCCCAGACTGAGGATGTCGTCGACGGCGCGCGCCGCGTCGCTGGTGTGCTCGGCGAGAAGTCGCTGCATGTCGGCGACCTGGTTTCGCAGGGCGAGCAGGCCGACGAGTTCGGAGGCGGGCAACGCAGCGGATGGGCCGAGGCGAGACGGGATTTCTTCTGCGCCTAGCCGCAAGTCGGTGGCCTGCGATCCACCGCTGGCGTGCGCTTGAGCGGCACGCGCGAGGTGATCGATGAGCTGGGAATCGGTATCGCCGACGTCATCGAGGCGGCGAGCGATCTTGTCGAGCACATCGTGGTGCGCCGAGGCCAGTGCGCCACCTAGCTCGTCGGTGCGTGCACCGATCGCGCGACTGGCTTCCGAAGCGTCATCGACCGCGGCAGTCATGCGCGACGTCACGCTGTCGGCCGGCGTGGTGAACAGCGACTCGGCGCGGCTCAACACGTCGACCACGCGGTCCACGACGTCCTGCACCGACATAGCAGCAGTGTCCTCTTCTGCCCAATCACGGCGCAACACGGCGCTTACCAAGCAAAACGACAGCTCAAGTGCCCTAGCCGTCGAGGAAGCCCCGCGGTGGCGTCCACGGTGTGGGTGGAAAGGGCTTCTGTGTTTCTCCAATGTATTTCAGCCGTCCCTGACGAAGCCGTCCCCACGATCTCAGAACCGCTTTGACGGCTATGCCAGCGCTATCCCGCGTTGAGCTCTGCGATTACTTCCTCAATGCGCGCTCGCATGTCACCGGGCGGCGGCGTCTCGCTTTCCACAGCGATAATCAGATCGGTGGGAGCGCCCAGCGCGGCGGCGGCTTCGGCCGCGGTGAGGTTGGCGCGGCGGCGCGCGGTGTAGAGGCGTTGGCCCAGTGTGGCTTCGGGCGTGGCCGCCGCCCGGGTCATCAACTCGTCGTAGCGGCGGCGGACCGCGGCAAGGGATTTGATTACCCCCGGAGAATTTTGACTGGTACGCAGCGCCCGGGCGGTGATCGCCTCCAGGCGACGCAGGTCGGCCAGCACCGCCTGCGCGTATTCGGCGAACTTGGGGTGATCGTCGGCGGGAAGGTTGGTGACCGCAGCGTTGACCGTGCTCAGGGCGATGTCGACCGCGCCGACGATCAACGGTGCGTCGGTGTCCTCAACGTTGGGGACAGTGGTGGTCCCCGGGACCTCGCCGCCGACGCGGATGCCCGCTAGTGTTCCGGCGGGCCATTGCACTAGTTCCTCCAGCATGGCGCGGGTCCGCTCCCGGGGCCAGCTCCGGCCCTTCTCGAACGCGATGAGCGAGCTGGCGGTGATGAAGCCCTTGCGCGCCAGTTCCCGCTGGGTAATCCCCAATTCCTGCCTGCGACTGGCAAACGCGGCACCTGCGCGGGCTGTGCCCGGCGCAGGTGCGTCGTCAAGCATCGGGCCAGTGTATCCGCCAACTGAGGAGCTACCGGCACAACTAAAAGCAGGCGGCTGAGCAATAGCACCGGCCACGGAAAGCTAGCGTATCTGCAGGCGGTGCTTGCACAAATGCTAGCCTTACTGTTGCGATGCTAGTGTTAGAGCGCTAGTGTTTCAGCGTGATGAGGCCGGGCAGTGGGAGGAGTGTCGGTGACCATGACGATCGACAAGCCCCTACCAACCCCATCCCACCATGTCTGGGGGATCCGGATCGATGGGCCGCCGGCGGCGAGGATCCGGAGCTCAAGGCGTTGTGCCGGGCGTGCGCGCGGCGATGGTTGTGCGCCAAGGAAGCGTTGAAAACCCCAGGCGCCGAGGGCATGTGGTCAGGGGTGCACATCCCCAAAGACGGACGCGGACGCACTTTCGCGCTACGCCAACTGCGCTCGCTGGCCGCCCACGGCGGTTACGACGCCGCGGACAGCGGTTAGCGGGCAAGCTGTAACAGGTGCCAGTCACGCTGAAAGACGTTCATGGGCAGGAATGGCCCGTCACCGGACAGACCAGTGGGTCATAGCCTCCCGGTAGTCGTTCCCGAATGAACTTCGCGCTCAACGGATGACGCGGACTCAGCCAGCGCGCGATCACCATGACGCTGACCGCGGCCGCTCCGGCCCTGCGCAGAGTCAGCGCCGCGGATTGAGCGTTCGACCCAGTGGTCCACACATCGTCGAGCACTATGACGTGTCGGCCGATCAGGGCACCATCGACGGTGAACTTCTCAGCGTCCACGACGCGGTCGCAGCGCGCGTCGAGCGCTGGCCTTAACGCGACATCCCCCATCAATCCCAAAGATTCGGCGATCGACATCATCGGGTGAACGCCTATCCGGCTCGTGAGCGACGGGATCACGACGCGGGCGGAGACCGGTTGGCCGACCACCGTGCCTACGCATCGTTCATGCAGTGACATCCCCAGCCGGAGAACGTCACCGACAATCGATCCACATCGCTCCCGCTCGCAGCGCACTGGGTGGTTCTTGTAGTTGCGCAGCACCGCTGCCGATTCGGTGCCGTCGAGAGCGTAGGCCAGCGGCGCCACGAGGTCGGCAAGCCCGCCGATGCGTCGATGGTCCCGACAACGCCAACACAATGGGTAGCCTTCGACCGGCGTGGCGCACACACGGCAGGTGTGCATCGGCTCACGCACGACGTTGCGCAAGAACTCGAGTCGGGCGGTGCCCTGTGAAAGTAAAATCTTCGACGTCAGTGCAGACATCCTCTCGCCTCCAATCGCGCGAACCGCTTGGTCGCATGACCGGAAACTAAGACCGCGTGCCGACCGTCTTATGGCCCGTCGAACTGTTGGTTAACACCAACCGGGTTATCCCCAGGCTGTGGACAGCGGATAGAAGTGGGGCGTCGACTAGTTCACCTGGCGGCGAAGACACCAACACCGAATCCGCCAATGCCACTACCGACACCACCTGAACCAATGATCACGAACTACGTCTGCAGTATTCGCCGAGTGGCATGGCGTTCACCGGCGCGCGGTCGCGCCAGGCGCTGGCTTCGCTCAGCCGCCGCCACGCAAGGCTATCCGCGTCGCCCGCGCCCGGCGATCGAGCCTTACATCGAGATCGTGGACGGCTGGCTGCTCGCCGGTGCCTCCGAGCCCTATTGCCTCGTAGGCGAGGCTGTTCGGTGGATTAAGTTTCACCTTCGAAGAGCCGACGGAGTTGTCCGTCGGCGTGTTCCGTGATTAACCGTCGAAGTGTTCCGTGAATAAGACGCTCGGCGATCGCTCCTCGCATCCGCCTTACGAAGAAGGCAAACGGATCGGCCTTCCTTCACGCTCAACCGGGCACCAACTGCCAGGCCTTGCGCCAATTGCAGTACCGCTGAGCTTCAGGTTGGCCAACTGGGATATCAGCGGGACGTCGACGAAGTGCACAGTAGCGTTCGTATGCGTCACGGGCGACCGAGCGCCCAACTGGTCATCCGCAAGCTCAAGGTGGAGAAGACCGCGGTTGATGTACAGAGCGAAGCGATCACGCGCTGGCCGGCCAAGAACGATCCCAACCCAAGCCTAGAGCGCAGTTTGCCTCAACACGGCTTGAGCGGATTACTAAAAGCGGGTATCTCCGCGTCTGGTCGTGCGACCGCGTAGCGGCGATCCGCCCCGCGAGCTTCTCGGCGAAATGCGTTGCAGCGGGACCATTTCTGACTGCCGGAACGGATTTACAGTCGGCTCGGGGGCGGTTTCAGATGTTCCGTGATTTGACCCCGAAACTGCGCTCAGCTGCGAGAATAGTCGCAACCTGTCGCCGTGAATTCACGGTATTCACACCCAGTTGTGACCAACGTTGTGATCCATACGCGTTTGCTCACGGACACCGCCCCGGCATGGTGCACTCAGACCCCAGCACGGTCGCCTTCGCGGTGGGTGACGCCATACTCGTCGCGAGCGTCGTCGCCGGCGGACCATTAGTGACTGTCGCGCCAAAGGTCATGGCGGATTGGGTCGGCTGGGAGAAGGTGTTGGCAACGCCGTTGCCCGAACCCGCAACCGCCTGACCAGGGTCGTTCGTAACACCCACTATTAGAGCCGATGCGATCACCGCGCCACTACCGATTGCTGCGAGCAGTTTCGTTTGCATTTCCTCTTCCTTTCCGCTGGGGGAGGCGACCCCAATTGCGGAGCGTGCTTCGTGATGCCGTCTGAGACAGCTCGAATTCCGGGCGGCGGACCAGTCGTCATCGACCAGCGGAGGAACTGGTCGTCGTCGACCGTCCACACCGACGAAAGTACCCTCGTTCTATGATCGAAGCCACACCACAGCAGATTTCGAGGGAACGCGAAGCCCCCCCACAGATCCGTCTAAGCCCTGATAAAGGTAGAGTCCTGTCAAGTCCACGGTGACGCGGCGGCCGCAACCGCCGTTGCAGCCGGCCTCGACATCGGCGCAGCACCGGGCGAAACACTCTGGCCTTGGCCCGCCGTGGCATCCGATCGACGTGGTCGAGTTGCATCAGCACCCTCACCGCCGACGTCATCATCGCCGAGACCGGTGCTGATATGACCCGCTTCCCGATAGCCGGGCAGCTCGCGTCGTGGGCCGGAACCACCCCGGGCAACAACGAGTCCGCGGGCAAGGTCAAGTCGAGCAGAACACGTCCTGGCAACCCCTGCCTCCACGGTGCGCTCGGCGCATACCGCGGTCAGAGCTCGGACGGCATCGGGCAACAAGAAGCCTTCGATGAGGCGACGAAGGTGCCGCTCCTCGTCATGAAAGGCGTACGAGTCGAGCCATGTTGCACAGTCGTACCAGACTGGGCGGCAGCGGGTTCCCTTTGACAGCAATCAGTTTGAGCAAGTGGTGAATCGCCGCGAACGTGTCGCCGGCACCGGTCGTAACAAAGACATAGTTGCGTTCAAGGACATTCAGGTGTGGCTTGGCTACCTCAATCAGAGCCAAGGCCAGGTTGGTCTGGAACTTCATTTTCCCGCCTCTAAAGGACTCCAACACGTTGGTGGTGCGTGCATTACTCGCCAAAGGTTGCATCATGGCCATCGCCGTCAGTAGTCGAGTCGCGGGACAGTCAATTCGCGGCGCACATGCCAACAGAGTGTGTCTCTGCCGTCGCGCCAGTAGACCTTGTACCTGACCGCGTCTGCGCCAACGATGATGCCGGTGCCGCGCGCACGTGGTCACACATCGATGTAATCGTCATGCGCGGACGCGACTGCGTCGATTGCGAAGCAAAGCTCGCCCGCTGACGGACAGTGGGGTGTGCAACGACAGCGTCACCGGACCGCCGCCGGGCTCAACATCTCTCAGGATGCTTGACGGCACCCGAAACACCCGCCCGGGCGAAGCGGGCCAGGGCAATGTCTTGCGGCCGATTATCTTTCCGTTCTGCGCGGCAACGACTGTTGGCACCCGGACAAGGGTGTCGGTCCACAGCAGCAGCCGGTGGCGCGCGGGTGCCGGATCGCCGGGCCGCACAACGCTGGGAGCGACCCAGCGCAGTGGGCCATCGGCGTGAATGAGCACTCCCTCGGTAGAGGGCAGACGGCCGTTGAGGTAGTAGCGGACATGGTCGGCGACATGGCGGCCGTCGAGCGCGGCGATGTCGGCGGTGTCGACGGGGTGCAGCAGGTTGCCGATGGCGAACACACCTGGCCTGCTGGTGCGCAGCGCCGTGTCGACGACCGGACCGAGCGTGCCGGGGTCGATGTCGAGGCCCGCGGAGCGGGCCAGTTCGTGGTCGGGGATCCAGTCACCGGTGAGAACGACAGTGTCGCAGTCGATCATGCGGCGCTCCCCCGTGTCGAGGTCCTCGACTTCGACCGCCCGCACGACGGGTTTGCCGATGATGCGGGTGAGCCGGGTGCGGGTGGCGACCTCGACGCCCAGCAGCGGTGTTTTGCCGGCGAGGTTGAACACGGCGTAGGACTCCGGCGAGGGGTACTCCGTGGTCATCAGCGCGGTCTGGCAGCCGGCGTGTTTGAGGGTGAGCACTGCGGAGTAGCTGACGAGTTCGGCGCCGACCACGACGGCGCGGCGGCCGACCGTGCCGTGCTTGAGGTGAACGACGTTCTGCAGGTGTCCGGTCGTATAGATACCGGCGGCGCGGTCGCCGGGGATCATGCGCGCCGGGCGGGGGCGTTCGCGGGCACCGGTGGCCAGCACGATCGCGGATGCCTGAATCAGTTCACGACCGCGCGGCGACGTCACCTCAAGGGTTTTCTCGTCGGCCCAACCGGTGACCATGGTGTTGGTGCGGATGGTCGCGCCGGCGGCGGCGGCAGTGTCGGTCAGTCGGCGAGCGTAGGCGGGGCCACTGATGAAAGTCTTCAAGTCGCGCATGCCGAACCCGGGGTGGTCGCTGTGCCGAGGGATGCCACCGGCAGCCGATTCACGTTCCAGAACAATGATATTCAGGGCGCGGTCGCGCGACAGTGCGGCTGCAGCGGTCAGGCCGGCGGGACCGCCGCCGACGATGGCGACGTCCACGGTGTGGGTGGTGCTCATCGATGCGACTCCTGAACAGCGGCCGCGGCCACGGTGGGCGCAGCGGAATCATGTTGAGAGGCGCGGATTTCGCGCTCGAGCAGGGACTGCACTTCGGCACCGCAGAAGAACGCCTGGCATCGGCCGTTCATCACGCGGGTACGCCGGCGAAGCCCTTCCAGCGCCGCGGGCGGGATCACCGTGTGGCAGGCGTCGCGGACCTCGCCTTCGGTGACGCGTTCACAAAAGCACACGATCCGGCCGTAGGCGGGATCAGCAGCGATCATGTCGGCCCGCTGATAGGGGCGAGGAAACGCCTCGCCGATATTGGGCATCCGCGGCGGGGCGGGCAGGTCAGTTCTCGGCACCAACGCCAGACCGGCCGCGGCGAGTTGATCACGGACGTATTCGGCTACCGCCATGCCCGACGTCAGGCCGGTCGATCGGATCCCACCAACGAGCAGGTAGCGCTGCGCAGCGTCGGTTTCGATGAGGTAGTCGTTGTGGTCGATCGCGGCGCGTAGTCCGGAGTAGGTGGCAGTGACCTCCTCCTCGAGCAACCTCGGCATCAGCTTGCGGCCCTTGTCGAGCAGGAACTCAAACCCGGTTTCCGAGGTTGCGGTGGCGGTGCGGTCCTGCAGATCCTCCGACGTCGGGCCGAGCATGACGTTGCCGTAGATGGTCGGGCTGACCAAAACGCCCTTTCCGCGCGCCGTCGGCACCGGTAGCACAATCTTGTCGATCAGTGCGTGGGCAAGCTTGTCGTAGACGATGAGTTCGCCGCGGCGGGGGGTGACAGTGAATCGGGAGTGGCCGAATATGGCGTCGATGAGGTCGGCGCCCAGGCCGGCCGCGTTGACCACCCAGCGCGCAGTCACCGGCCCCTGGCTGGTGTGCACCGTGGTGGCGTCACCGACGGCGTCGACTCCGTCGACGCGGTGGCTGGTCAGCAGTGTGACGCCGCGGATGACGGCGTCGGTGGCCAGGGCGAGGTTGACCGTCCAGGTGCAAATGATCGACTCGTCGGGCACGGTCATACCGCCGAGCGCCCCTGGCCCGAGGTGCGGCAGCTGGGTGTAGACGGCCTCGGCGTCGATGAGTTCGCAGCGGTGATAGCCGTTGGCTTCGGCCTTGTCTTTCAGCGACGGCAGGGCGTCGAGTTGTTCTTGGTCCCAGGCGACCAGGATGGCGCCGGTGTGTTCGATCGGGATGCCGGTGTGGGTGGCGTATTCGGAGAGCAGGTGATAGCCGCGGCTGACCATGGCCGATTCCAGGGTGCCGGGCTTGGCGTCGTAACCGGTGTGCAGGATGGCGGTGTTGGCCTTGCTGGTGCCGTCACCGACGTCGTCGCGGGCGTCGAGCAGCGCGACCGACAGTTGGTGGCCGGCCAGTTCTCGAGCGATGGCGGATCCGACGATGCCGGCGCCGATGACGGCGACGTCGTAGCCGGTCGGAGTGGTCATGAGGACTCCTGTCTGGGATACGTGGTGGCGGCCAGGTCGCGCCACTGATGGCGGAATTCGTCGGCGCGGGCGGAAGTCCAGCTGGGTTCGTAGGTGGCTGACGGTGTCCAGTCGGTGACGACATCGCGGAGGGACTGCTGGGGTTGCAGACACAGCCGCGCCAGGGCTGCGGCTCCCAGGGCGGTGGCGTGCGCTGAGGGGTAGACGTCGACGGGGACCTGAAGGATGTCGGCGCACGCCTGCATGAGGACCTTGGATTGGGTGAGTCCGCCGTCGGCGCGCAGCCGGCGCAGCGGCGGTGCGGTATCGGCGTTGATGGCCGCCACGAGTTCGGCGATCTGGGCGGCGATGCCCTGCAGCACCGCCAGCACGAGGTGCCCTCGCCCGGTGGAGAGCGTCATGCCCGAGATCGCTGCGGTGGCTTGCGATTTCCACCACGGGGCGGCCAGCCCGGCCAGTGCGGGCACGCACAACACGCCGTTGCTGTCCGGGGCGGCCAGGCCGTCCATTTCTTCGGCGCCGGTGATGATGCCCAACGAACACAGCCAGCGCACTGCCGACGCGGCGGTGTAGACCTGCCCGTCGACGCAGAAGGTGTCGTTGCCGGCGATGCGCCACGCCACCGAAGACGTCAATCCGGCGGCCGAGTGCACGCCAGTGGTGCCGGTGTTGGCGAGCAAGAACGCGCCGGTGCCGAAGGTGCATTTGGCCATGCCGGGGTCGAAGCACGCCTCGGCCAGCAGCGCGGCCTGCTGGTCGACCACCACCCCTCCGACCGGTATCTCGGCTCCGAATGCCGTTGTTGTGCCGACGATTTGGTCGTTGGCGACGATGTCGGGCAGCTGTTCGCCGTCGAGTTCGAACAGCGCCAACAATTCGCGGTTCCAGTCGTGAGCGCCGAGGTCGACGGCCAGCGAGCGGCTGGCGGTGGTGGCGTCGGTGACAAAGGCGCCGGTGAGTCGATTCAGCAGCCAGGTGTCGGATGTCGTGACGACGCCCTCGGTTTCGACGTTGCGGCGCAGCCAGGCCATCTTCGGCGCCGAAAAGTACGGGTCGAGAACCAGGCCGGTGCGCGCCGCTAGCAGGTCGCTGTACTCGGCGAGCGCGGCGCACAGGCCCTCGGCCCGGCGGTCCTGCCAGACAATCGCCGCGGTCAACGGTTGGCCGGTGCCGGGGTCCCAGGCCAGCACGGTTTCGCCCTGGTTGGCCAGCGACACCGCGTGGATGGGACGGTCGGCCTGTGCGACGGCGGCGCGCCCGGCGCCGAGCACGGACTCCAGCAGTTCACTGGGGTCCTGCTCGACGCCGCCGCCGTTGAGGTAGCGGGGGTGCACCGGCACGTCGGCCAACCCGATGACCCCGTCCTCGGGGTCGACGACGATGGCTTTGGTGCCCGAGGTGCCCTGGTCGATGGCAAGCACGGTCATGGCGCTACATCCTTGACCTCGGCCGCGACGGGGTCGAGTTCGGCGTCGATTGAGCCCATGTCGGGCATCTTCAGTCCCTGCCGGCCCCGCGTCACCAACAGGAAAACAAGGTACAGCGCGCCGATAGCCACCATGATGAGCACGTAGATCCACGGGTCTTTGAAGGAGGCGTCGCGGAACAGCGCCAGGGCGAACACCAGCCAGATCACCGCCACCACCAGGATCGGCATTTCCCAACGGCCCAATGTGAATCCGGCGGTTGTGGGCAGCCGCCGACGGGTGGCGATGTAAAGCACAACGACGATGGCGTAGATGATCACCGGCAGCAGCGTGGCCGCGGAAAACAGTTTGAATAACGCGTCGGTGCTCGTGGAGAACAACCCGAGAATCATCGCCGAGATGGTCGTGAAGGCAACAGTGGCGTTGAGCGGGGTCTTGAACCGCGGTGACACTCGGTGTAGGACCTGCCAGCCGGGGAAGCGCTCATCGCGCGACATCGCCCAGATCAGCCGCACGCCGCTCATCAGGATGACCAGCCCGCAGGCGAAGATGGCGATCGCAACGAGGATGAGCAGCGCGGTGCCGACGAACGATCCGAGGATGTCGCGGATGACATCGGCAATCGGGGTACCCGACTGCGCCAGGGCGGTGGGGTCGTTCACCGCCGCGGTTACCACCAGCAGGAACAGGAAGCCCAGCACGCCTGACGCCAGCACGGCTTGCCACATCGCCCGCGGCACAACGATTTCCGGCTTCTTCGTTTCCTCTGCGAGGTTGGCGGCGGATTCGAAGCCGACGATGGTGAAGGCACCGAGCAGGAACCCGAGCATCCACGGCCCTGCCGTGGTCGCAGTGCCGAAGCTCCAGTAACCGTCGATGGGGATGTCGCCGCGGGAGAACAGGTTGCCCACTGACAGTTTGTGGGCGGCGACGCCGACGATGAACAGCAGCACCACCAGCGTGACCATACCGACCAGTTCGGCGGTGACCGCGAAATTGTTCACCCGTTCGGTCCACGTGGTGGACAACGCCACCAGCAGCGCCTGCAGCAGCAACACGACAGCGGTGATGAGGAATGCGGTGGCTGCGGTTCCGGTGAAATCGAACAACGCAGGCACCACCGTGGAGGCGACGGTGTAGTCCACGGCGACGACGACAATGGCCAGG
>JAOPVX010000162.1 GCA_025965975.1 Mycobacterium sp.
CGCACCGTGTGAGTTCGAGGTGCTCGAGAACCGCGTTGAGGTCCTCGGCGAAGGTGTCGTAGTCGTAGCCGACGGTGGGCTGGCTGGATTGGCCGAAGCCTCGGCGGTCGTAGGTGATGACGCGGTATCCGGCTTGCAGCAGGACACGTTCCTGCTTTTCCCAGGAGTGTCCGTTCAGTGGGTATCCGTGGATCAGGACAACCGGCTGCCCGGTGCCGTGATCCTCGTAGTAGAGGTCGATGTCATCGGTGTTTTGTAGGCCGACGGTGATCGTGGACATGGTGGGCCTTTCCGCTGCGTGAACGCCAGAGGTTCATGTGACGAGCGGTGTCGTGTTTGGCTCGGGGAGCTCATTACTGTGGTTTATTCAGCAGACACCGGTCACGGCCCGGGCGGCACCGAAGAACTACTTACCGCGCTACGTAGGTTTGCGGCGTCCGGTGACTGCTTGGCCGCGCGGTTGGTCGGCCGACGCATTGCTTGGTCGGCGCCTTCACGGCCAAACATGTTGGCAGTCATCGTCGCCGGGTCATCGGGCTGAACAGGTGCCGATGGAAAGCTTGCATGTGCGGTGTCCGCGTCCGCGGGCTGCCTCATCGGACATCGGCGACGGCGCGTGACGGCTGACCGGTGACTGCCGAGACGTCAAGACTTACGTATCGGCTACGTAGTTGTCCCGTCGCCGCCGCGGTTGCCGCCACGGCAGTCTCAAACGCAGGCCGCCGGTGGCAATCACCAAAGCGTCGGGTGTTGGTCAATCGCTGATGCTCGACCGATCGGGTTCATGATCGTCCGCGACCTTGCAGACCGATCGACCTGTTCGAGAGCGGGCTCGCTCTCTTTTCTGCATAGCGGAGGTTTGCGATGCCGGTGCGTACTCGTCAATCACAGCCAACGAGCGATGCTGGCGACCGGCATGTGACCGATTCGGTTTTCGAAAGATCAACGGGTGATGGGGATTCCAATGTTCAGTGTGGTTAAACGGGCGTGGATACCTATGGTTCTCGTGGTTGTGTTCGCGGTCTCGGGATTGGGCGTTGTTCGGCTGCACAGGATCTTTGCTTCCCAGGACCTCAACGCTAACGCCGGCGCCGGTATCGAGATTGTGCAGTTCAACCCGAAGCTCGTGACGTATGACGTCTTTGGCCCGGCAGGGACCAGCGCCAAGATCGACTATTTCGACGCGGACGCGAACACGCACGAAGTTGATGCGGCGCCGCTGCCGTGGTCAACCACAATCTCGACGACGCTGCCCGCGGTCAGCGCCAACATCATGGCCCATGGCGACGGCGATCTCATCGGCTGTCGCATCACCGTGGACGGGGCGGTCCGGGAGGAAAAAAGTACCGATGGGGTTAACGCCCAGACCTTTTGCCTGGTGAAGTCCGCATGACCACGACGAGCACCACGCACGCCAAGCGACCCTTGATCCCCCACGCAATCCGCCTGTTGGCGGTGCCAATCATCCTGCTCTGGATCCTGATCACCGTCGTGGTGAATACGATCGCCCCGACATTGGAAGTGGTCGGGGAGGCGCACGCGGCACCGATGACCCCCAACGACGCCCCGTCCATGATCGCGATGCAGCGTATGGGTCATAACTTCAAGGAATTCAATTCCAACAGTACGGTGATGATCGTAGTAGAAGGTCAGCAACCGCTCGGCGATGACGCTCACAAGTACTACAACAGCATCGTCTCGAAGCTGCAGCAGGATCCCACACATATTCAGCACATTCAGGACTTTTGGGGGGATCCGTTAACGGCAGCGGGAGCCCAGAGCGCCGACGCTAAGGCCGCCTATGTGATGTTGAATCTCGCCGGTAACCAAGGCGAGAGCTTGGCGAACGAATCCGTCGACGCTGTGCGCAAGGCCGTGGAACACACGCCGGCGCCGCCCGGGGTGAAGGCCTATGTCACCGGTCCTGCTGCCCTCACTAATGATCTGCACATCATCGGCAACGCAAGCCTCGCGAAGGTCACGGTGTTTACCCTCGGGGCGATCGCGATCATGTTGCTTCTTGTCTATCGCTCTGTGGTCACCACACTGATCCAGCTTTTCTTGACCGGGATCGGGTTGGCCTCGTCTCGAGGCGTTGTCGCGGTTCTCGGCAACCACAACGTCTTTGGACTCACGACGTTCGTCTCGAATCTCCTCACAATGCTGGGGATCGCGGCGGCCACAGACTACGGGATATTCCTGTTCGGCCGTTATCGAGAGGCGCGTCTGGCCGGGGAGGATCGGGAAACCGCCTACTACACCACGTTTCGTTCAGTCACTCCTGTGGTCTTGGGTTCGGGCCTGACGATCGCCGGGGCGACCTACTGTCTGAGCCTCGCGCGTCTGCCGTACTTCCAAACGATGGGTGCACCCACGGCCATTGGAATGCTCGTCGTCGTCGCGGCCGCGCTCACGCTTGGGCCGGCTGTTCTGTTCGTGGGCAGCCGTTTCGGTCTCTTCGAAGCCAAGCGCGCGGCTCAGGGTCGGCTGTGGCGGCGGGTGGGTACCGCGGTGGTCCGGTGGCCCGCCCCGATCCTTGTCGCCAGTGCGGTGGTCGTCCTGATCGGCATGGTGGCCTTGCCCGGATATACGACGGCTTACAACGATCGCTACTACCTGCCCAACAATGCCCCGGTCAATCTCGGATTCGCGGCCGCCGACCGGCATTTTTCGCAGGCCCGGATGAATCCCGACATTTTGATGATCGAGGCCGACCACGATATGCGCAATCCGGCCGACATGCTGGTGTTGGACAGGGTGGCCAAAAACGTCCTCCGCACCGTGGGTATCGCGATGACACAGGACATCACCCGGCCGTTAGGAATTCCGATCCAACACAGCACAATACCGTTTCAGAACAGCATGCAAAGCCAGACGACGATGCAGAACATGCCGTTCTCTAAAGACACCCTGGCCGACATGCTCAAGATGGCCGATGAAATGCAGTTCACGATAGACAACCTGCAGCAAATGTACGGCATACTGCAGCAGGTCACCGCCACTACTCACGACTTGGCCGGTCACACGAACGAAATCCAGGCCGACACCAACGAGTTGAGAGATCACATCGCGGATTTCGACGATTTCTTCAGACCGATTCGCAACTATTTCTACTGGGAGCCGCACTGCTTCGATATCCCACTGTGCTGGTCAACCCGGTCGCTATTTGACAGCATAGATGGCATCGACAAACTGACCGACGCCCTCGGCCCCGTCGTCAAGGACACGGAGCACCTGGATTCGCTCCTGCCGCAAACGCTCGCGCTGTTGCCGCCGATGATCGACACCATGAGAACCATGCGCGGGTTGTCTCTGACGATGTACAGCACCATGTCCGCGACGATCAACCAAATGGAAGCCATGAACGATACTGCGATCGCAATGGGCCAAAGTTTCGACACCGCGAAGAACGACGACCTGTTCTATCTGCCTCCGGAGGCCTTCGATAACCCGGAGTTCCAGCGCGGCCTGAAAATGTTCCTATCGCCGGATGGTAAGTCCTCTCGCTTTTTCATCACCCACCAGGGCGATCCAGCGACCCCGGAAGGAATCGCGCGTGTCGATGCGGAGAGGACGGCCGCGCAGGAGGGCCTGAAGATGTCCTCCTTGTCCGAGGCCAAAGTTTATCTCGGCGGTACGGCAGCGACCTACAAAGACATGGCCGACGGCGCGAAGTACGACCTCATGATCGCGGTGGTGTCCGCGCTCACGCTGATCTTCATGATCATGCTGATCCTCACGCGAAGTCTGGTCGCCGCGTTCGTTATCGTCGGCACAGCGGCCAGCTCCATTGCGGCTTCCTTTGGGCTCTCGGTGCTCATCTGGCAGGACCTCTTCGGCTTCAAAATCCAGTGGCTGGTGATGTTGTTGTCCGTCATGATCCTGTTAGCCGTCGGATCCGACTACAACTTGCTGCTGGTCTCCCGGTTCAAGGACGAGATCCACGCCGGATTGAAGACCGGGATTATCCGGTCCATGGCCGGCACCGGTGGCGTGGTGACGGCTGCGGGCCTGGTGTTCGCCTTCACCATGGCCTCCATGCTCGGTAGCAATATTCGCATTCTCGCGCAGATGGGTTCCACCATCGCCGTTGGGCTACTGCTCGACACGCTGATCGTGCGCACATTGCTCATGCCCTCGATCGCCACGCTGCTGGGACGGTGGTTCTGGTGGCCGCAGCGAGTGCGCACCCACGCGGCGCGGCCGCCGGTTGCGAATGCCGCGGGCGGCGCTCACCGCTCAGCGACGGAGGCGGACGCGGCCACGACACAACCCCTCGGGATGGGGTCCGCGAGTTCGCAGGAGCAACAATGAGATTGGCGAAATCTCTGCAACTAGTCGCGGTCGTCGCTGCGGCGATCGCGGTCGCCGCGCCGGCGTACGCCGATGTCGACACCGATTTCGCCAACCAGCTCCACGGCTACGGCATCTACGGGCCGCGCGACTACAACGCGTGGCTGGGCAAGATCACCTGTAACCGACTGGGCAGCGGCGTCGACGCCGATGCCTACAAGTCGGCGGCGTTCCTGTCCAAGAACCTCCCACGGGACGCCACCACGGCGCAGACGTGGCAATTCCTCGCCGCCGCCATCAGCACGTACTGCCCCGACCAGACGCCGGTCGTGACTACGGTTGCGGGCCGCGCTGATTGAGATGAGATGCCCATGAACACACCAACGGTCGTGCGAAGTGTTCGTGCGGGTTCGGTTCTGCGAGCCGGGATCGCCGTGTTCTTCGAGAAGGCTCAGCCGTGGCTTTCCGAGCGCAGCGTCGCCGAGATCGTCGAATTGAGCCAGGCGATGCCGATTCCCGCCGCTCCCGTCAACGACGGCGCGACGGCGTTGCACTGTCCGCAATACCTCGACCGCGAGTTCTTCGTCCAGGCCGGCGGCGACGATTGGCGGTTCCGCAGGCCGGGTGCGCCGTTCCGGTTGTCGCGGACACCGGCATTGCCTCCGCGCCCTGCACCTCCCCTTGGTGGGCAAGCTCCGGTCGCCGCGCGAGCGTCCGATTACGGGCCGGCAGACGCGGCGGCGGATCCGTCGATGCCGTTTGGAGCTATGAAGGTGGTGGACCTGAGCACGTTCTGGGCGGGTGCGTACCTCACGTGCTATCTCGGCGCATTCGGTGCCGAGATCGTGAAAGTGGAATCGATACAGCGGCCCGACGGGTTCCGCTATTCGGGTGCATGGGCGTATGAGGGCGACCGTTGGTACGAGCGCAGCGCAATGTGGCAGGCCACCAACCTGAACAAGCGTGACATCACACTGGATCTCACGTCCGATAAAGGGCGCGACCTCGTCCGCCGGCTTGTCCGCGATGCGGACGTCGTCGTGGAGAACTTCTCGCCGCGGGTGATCGAGCAGTTCGGGCTGGACTACGAATCGCTTGTGAAGCTGAAACCCGACGTGATCCTCGTGCGCATGCCGGGGTTCGGCCTGCAGGGGCCATGGCGCGACTACGTTGGCTGGGCACTCAATTTCGAGCAGGCATCGGGGATGGCGGCTGTCACCGGTTATGCCGAGGGTCCGCCGTGCAACCTGCAGGGACCTGCCGACCCCATCGTGGGGGTGCACGCTGGGGTTGCGCTGCTCGCCGCGCTCGAGCATCGGCGCCGCACCGGCGAAGGTCAGCTCATCGAGATCGCGCAGGCTGAGGTCACAGCGTGCGTGACGGCCGAGCCGGTGATCGAGTTCTCGATGAATGGCGTTGTGCGCCCACGCGAGGGCAACCGACGGCGCGACTGTGTGCAGGGCGTGTACCCGAGCGCTGTCGACGGCGCATGGGTGGCGATCTCCCTCCGCCACGACGCCGATTGGGCGCAACTGGCAACGGCGATGGGCAGACCCGAGCTGCTCGACGACGCGCGGTTTGCGTCGGCTGATCACAGGCAACTTGCGCACGACGATTTCGACACGGTCGTCGCCGATTGGACGCGGACCCGAACCGCGGCCGAAATCATCGATGCGCTTAGCGCACGGCGCGTTCCGGCAGAACAGGTGCTGACGCCTTGGATGTACGACATGCCCCAACTCGACGCGCGAGGATACTACGAAGAGGTCGAGCACCCGGTCACCGGGCCGCACCGCCATCCGGGCTGGCCGTTGCGGATGACGCCCGGCCCCAGCCGACGGGCTCGGCGGCGCGGTGCGCGCGATGCGCCACCACCGGTTCGCGCCGCCGACGCTTGGGCAGCACAACGAGGACATCCTGCAGGGTCTCGGCCTAATGGGTGCCGAACTCGAAGAACTGCGCGCACGACACGTCATCGGTGAAACCGCGCTCAACGCATAGCCGCCGCACGGCCCGCTGGGCAACGACGATCGCAGTGATTCGCAGCCGACAATGACGCGCTGGGCTTATGGTCCGAGGTATCTCGAGCGCGAGGAGACGCCGATGGCCAAGCTGAGGTTCGGATACTTCATCGCACCCTTCCACCGCGCGGGTACCAACCCGACGCTGGCGCTGCAGCGCGACCTCGAGTTCGCCGAGCATCTCGACGTGTTGGGATTCGACGAGGTGTGGTACGGCGAGCACCACTCCGCAGGCAGCGAGATCATCAGCTCGCCCGAGATCTTCATCGCCGCGGCGGCTGAACGGGCCAAACGGATCCGCTTCGGAACTGGCGTCATCTCGCTCGCGTACCACAACCCGCTGTGGGCTGCCGACCGCTTGATGCTTCTCGATCACCTCACCCATGGCCGCATCATCGGCGGAATGGGACCGGGCTCGCTGCCCAGCGATTCCGCGATGATCGGCCTGACCCCGACCGATACCCGCGAACTCCTCGAGACCAACCTCGACATCGTCGTACGCCTGTTGGCAGGGGAGACCGTGACGGCGAAAACCCCCACGCACGAACTGTTCGACGCGCGGTTGCAACTCGCGCCGTACTCAGACGGAGGCATTCCGCTGGCAGTGGCGGCCGTCGCCTCACCGACGGGGGCACGGCTGGCAGGCAAGCATGGCATCGGCCTGCTCTCGATCGGGGCCACGCTTATTGTCGAAGGCTTCGACGCGCTCGCCTATCACTGGGGCATTGCCGAAGAGCGCGCGGCCGCATTCGGCACGCAAGTCGACCGCAACAACTGGACACTGGTCGGGCCCTTCCACATCGCCGAGACCGACGAGCAGGCTCGTGCCGACGTGCGATTCGGGATCGAGCCATGGTTCCGGTACTTCCAGAAGGTCGCCGCCTTCCCTCAGATGACCATGCCCGGCGACCAGGTCGACGAGATGATCAACATCATCAACGACGCGGGTGCCGGTGTGATCGGCACGCCGGAACAAGCCCGCGCTCAGGTGCAGCGGCTGTGGGATCAGTCCGGCGGGTTCGGCTGCATGCTGCAGATGGGCCACGAATGGGCGAACCCAGCGGCTACGAAGCGATCTGCCGAACTCTTCGCCGCCGAGGTGATGCCCCACTTCCAGGGGCAGGCACAGCCCACGCTGGACGCCGCGACGCGTGCCAGCGAAGTGCGGGACGACCTGGCCCAGACGCAGCTGCAGGCGATCGACCACATGACGAAGAAATACCAGGACGAAGTCAGCGAGAAATGACGGTCACCGCGGTGCCACTTGCGTTGGCTCCGTTGTGATGTCGCCAGCCTTTTCCTTGTGCCGTCGGGTCGCGAGCACGCAACCCGCCAGAATGAGCGCCAACGCGGCCACGTTCCAAGCCGTCAGCGGTTCGTGCAACACGATCACCCCGGCCGCCAATGCCACCGCGGGGTTGATGTAGGTGAACACCAACGCGCGGGCCGCGCCCACTTCGCGGATTAGCGCGAAGAACACGATGAACGCGAGCGCCGTGCAAATCACCGCCAGCCCGCCCAACGCCAAAAGCACTCGGGTGGACGGCATCTCGGACGGCCACATCGCAGCCGCGGGAGCGGCATACACCATTGCGGCAAACCCGAGGCACACCGCTGTCATCGGCAGCGCCGGCACATCGGCCAGGTACCGCGCCGCGATTAACGGCGCGATCGCGTAGCACGTCGCGACCATCAGCACCTCAATGATCGGCCAGCTGCTCCCGATGTGCGGGCCTGCGAGCACCCCGACGCCGCAGATGCCGATCGTCAGGCCGATGACCCGTTTGTAACCCAGTCGCTCACCGCCGGTGAAGCGGTCAAGGACCGCGGCGATGATGGGCGATGCAGCGATGAGCAGACCGGTCATCGAACTGGTCAGATGGCGCTCGGCGTCCGAGAGCAGCCACCACGCGGCGATGATCTCGAAGAACGCGAACCCCAGCAGGGCCTTCCAGTGGTTGCGGACGATCGTCAGGGTCTGCCGGGAGAACGCCAGCGGCAACAGCACCGCCGCGCCGACCGCGGTGCGCGCGAGCACCAGCACGGGAACCGACACGCCCTCGACGGCGACCTTGATCATCAGATAGGGGATACCCCAGATGGTGCTCATCGTGAGGAACAGGATCCATCCACGCGAGCTCACATACATACCCTACGAAATGTGGATGGACGGAATTCCCTGGTGGCCGCCGCGGTGGCTGGCGGGTGTTCGACTGCGACGGTGAGCCCTTGGTGGTGATGGCCAGCGGCGCACCGCGTCGACAGCTGCTCGCAGTCACCGATGGCGTTGCGATCCCGGTTCGTTAAGCGTCGAGATCGACGTTTTGCAGGCCTGCACTCGAACTTTTCCTGCCAAACGTTCGTTTCGGCGTTACCCCTTCGTCAGTTGCGCGTAGCGCGCAACGTGGAAATCCGTCGAGCCGAACTCGAACTGCAAAGCCGTGAGCCGCTTGAAGTAGTGGCCGATCGCCAGTTCCTCGGTCATGCCCATTCCGCCGTGCAGCTGCACCGCCTGCTGGCCGATGAAACGGGCCGCCCTGCCGATCGTCGCCTTCGCTGCCGATACCGCCCGCGCGCGGGCATCGGGCTCCGCCTCGAGGTTCAGCACCGCGAGATAGACCGCGGCGACGGCCTGCTCGACTTCCATGTACATGTCGACCATCCGGTGCTGAAGCACCTGGAAGCTGCCGATCGGCTGTCCGAACTGCTGGCGCTGTTTGCAGTATTCGACGGTATCGGCCAACACCTTGCGCATACAGCCCACCGCTTCCGAACAGATCGCCGCCGCACCCTCGTCGCGTGCCCTTGCGAGCGACGGCCACGCATCACCCTCCTCGCCCAGCAGCGCACTCGCGGGTAACCGCAGCCCGTCGAACACGAGGTCGCCTGCCCGCCGGTCGTCCACCGTCCGGTAATTGTGGGTCTCGATTCCCGTTGAGGCCGATTCGGTTTCGACGAGAAACAGCGAGAGCCCGCCCGGCGTCCGCGCCGTGATCAGCAGGTGTGTGGCGAGCGGCGCGCTCATCGCGACGATCTTCGAACCACGCAGCACCCATTCGTCGCCGTCACGGTCGGCAACCGTCGACACGTCCTGCCACTGCTCGCCGGATGTCGGCTCCGCCGCGGCCAGCGCCACAATCGCGCTACCGGCAACCACTTTCTGCAGCAGTGCTGTCGCCGCCGGGCCCCCCGCCCGTTGCAGCAGGCCAGCGGCCACCACGATCGTGTCGACGTAGGGTTCCACCACCAACGCGTGTCCGAGCGCCTCGGCGATCACCATGACTTCGACTGGGCCACCGCCGATTCCGCCAACGTCTTCGGGCAGCGCGGCACCGAGGATGCCCAGCTCGTCGGCGAATCCGCGCCAGATGTCGGGTTGCCAGCCGGACCCGGTCTTGGCCGCGGCGCGACTCTTCTCGAGGTCGTAGCGCGTCGACAGGAACCTGCCCAGCCCGTCACGCAGCAGTTCTTGTTCCTTGCTCAGATTGAAGTCCATCTACAGCCCCAAAGCCGCCTTGGCGAGAATGTTCCGCTGAATCTCGTTGCTGCCTGCGTAGATCGAGGCTGCCCTGTCGTTGAAGTAGCGCAATGGTGCGACCGCCTGCCACGCATCGCCGCTGACGTAGCCGTCCGGCGGCGGCTCGAACTCAGACACCGGTCCTCCTGGCCACGTCGCGTGCGGTTGATAGGCCCGTCCGCGCGGACCGGCAGCCTCCATCGCCAATTCGGTGAGCGACTGACTCAGCTCGGTTGCCAGCACCTTGAGCATCGACGACGCCGGCCCTGGATTCTTGCCCTCCGCCACCGCGGCCAGCACCCGGTACTCGAGGATCTCCAGCACTTCGGTGCGGATGCGGGCGTCGGCCAGCTTGCGCGCGAACGCCGGGTCGTCGCTCAGCCGGCCGCCGCCCGGTGCGGGCTGGTCGGCGGACACGGCGGCGATCTCTTCGGCCATCACCTGCAGCGCCGGGGAGGCCGCGCCACCGCCACGTTCGAACTCCAACAAATACTTCGCGACGGTCCAGCCGCCATCGATCTGGCCGAGGACATTGGACTTCGGCACCCGCACCTCGTCGAAGAAGACCTGGTTCTGGATCTTTTCGCCCGACGTCATCACCAGCGGACGGATCTGAATCCCCGGCGACGCCATCTCGATCAGCACGAACGTGATGCCCTGCTGCCTCTTCGCCGTCCGCGACGTGCGCACCAGGCCAAACATCCAATTCGCTTCGCCGGCGTGCGTCGTCCATATCTTGCTGCCGGTGCACACCAAGTCGTCGCCGTCGTCGACCGCCGCCATCGACAGCGCCGCCAGGTCCGAGCCCGCCTCGGGTTCGGAGTAGCCCTGACAGAAGAACACCTCGCCGGTCAGGATCCGCGGCAAGAAGAACTCCTTCTGCGCGTCCGTCCCGAACTTGATGATCGCGTGGGCGACCATCCGGATGCCCATCGGCGACACCGACGGTGCCCCCGCCAGTTGGGACTCCCGGCTGAAGATGTAGTGCTGGGTCATGCTCCAGTCGCAGCCGCCGTAGGAGACCGGCCAGGCCGGCGCCGCCCAGCCGCGTTCGTGCAGGATCCGCTGCCACTGGGTGCTCGCCTCGTGATCGGCATACACGCTCGTCATGAGGCGTCCGGCCTGCTGCAGCTCGGGCGTCAGCTTGTCCTGCAGGAAGGCACGCACTTCATCGCGGAACGCCGAGTCGGTCGCCGACCACGCCAGGTCCATCGATCCCCCCGTCTGTCTGAGCGCTTTGCAGGCAGAGTAAACCTAGTTAGTTAAGTGGGCGAGGGCGGGGCGACCTCAGGAGGTTCCCGGTGACGAGGCGGGGCGCAACGGCAATAATCGGGAACGTGGAGCGGCGACGAGACGGCAAGGACAGCCAATCCCCGATGGCCCTGCTCAAGGAGCTGCCCGCGCTGGTGGTGCTGGAACGTTTTCCGGTGCCCGTGCTGGCCATCGCGGAGGACGGCACCATCCTGTTCGCCAACAAGGCTTTCGCCGAGATGCTCGGCTATTCAGGCGAGGCGATCAAGGCGTTGAAGTTCCGGCAGATTTTCCACACCCTGCCCGCCGATGAATCTGCCGTCTCGGTAGTGCGGGCCCACGCGGATCTGATCGTCGAGCTCGTGCACCAGGACGGCTCCATCGTTCGCGCCCGGATGAGCAAGTCCGCGCTGCTGCGCGGAGACGACCCGGTGGCGTTGGCGACGTTCCAGGACCTGACCGAGCGATTGTGGGTCGACGAGCTGTAGTTACTCGGCCAGCGGCGCAGGGGAGTGCCGCATCGACTCGCGCGCCAGAAACTCATCGAAGTAGGACAGCGACTCCCGGCTCACAATCGCTGGCAGCAGCACCTTCCACGTCCGTGTTACACGCGGCAACATGTCGGCTCCGGCCGACGTTGCGTTCGCCAGCAGTTCCGCCCCCAGCATCGCGCCGACGATCGTCTCACCGACCGCCTGCGGATCGAGGTCGCCGCGAAGATCACCTTCGTCGATCGCTTGACGGGTGCGGTCCGTCATCTCCGCCACCCAGCCGCCGTACGTGCGTGCGGCCGCGTCGTTGAACTCACCGAAGGCGCGCAAGAGTTGCGTTCCGCTACGGGCGATCTGGTCGGTGCTCAGCAGGTCTGCGACGACGAATACTCCGTGGATGATGCCTTCCAGCGCCGGCGCTGAGGAGGCGGTGATGCTTCGAAACGCCTCGACCAGGTGAGCACTGCCCTCTTCGATGATCGCTGTCGCGAGCGATTCCTTCGAGTCGAAGTGGTAGTAGAGGGCGCCCTTCGTCATCTCCGCGCGCTCGATGATGTCACCCAATCCGGCGGCTGGATAACCGATTTCGTTGAACAACTCGACCGCGGACGTGATGATCTTTCTGCGGGTGGCCTCGGATCGCGCTTGGCGCACCATTGTCCGAGTACCTCCGGAAGTCCCATCGGCCTACCCAGGGTGGCGATGGCCTGAAGGGCATCCTAATTCATCCGCTCAAAGCGGTGTCGCCTTCTTCAGCGCAACCGCTGTGCGCCGCTTGATGAACTGGTTGAGGTAATCGATCCGGTCTGGTTCGACGAAACCGGGCAGCATGAGCGCCCACATGTTCTCCAGGTCGCGTAGAAACCGCTCGGGCTCAGCCAGATTGCTCGTCTGGCGCAGACCGAGGTACATCGACACCAGCAGCCTCGCAATGCCCTCCGGGTCGCGGTCGGAGATGATGTCGCCGTCTTTGACGGCCTTGCCGGCGATGGCGGCGAAGGCGGTCACCCACGGCCCGAGGACAGTCGCCTGTAGTCCGTCGGTGCGGCCAATGGACTCAAGCAGATTCAATCCTGCCCGAGCAGTCTCGTCGCCGATGTCCTCGACGGCGAGGAGATAAGAGATATCGATCATGGTCTCCAGGCCCGAGAGCTTTTGCGCGAGCAGCTGGTCGACCGAGGCTCGTGCGACCGCAGCGCGGTACTCGATGATCGCCAACGCCAGCGCGTACTTGGACCGGAAATGGAAGTACATCGCGCCCTTGGTCACTTCCGCGTCGGCGAGGATGTCGTCCAGGCTGACCAAGCTGTACGACTTGCGTGCGAACTGGCGCGAAGCCGCGCGGAGAATCTGCAGCCGCGTGGTGTCGGCTCGTCTGTCGAGTTGTTCGGTCACTTCCCGACCTCGGAATCTGGACAGTGGCGCCGGTGGGCGGGTAATCGTGGTTTCCGTAAACTAATCAATCACCCGATTCTTTCACCCGCGGCCCGTAAGAGGCAGAACGAAACGGCAGACGCGCCGGTTGTTGCGACGCAAATTCTTCAACGGCTCTCCTTGATCCGTGTCACGTCCGGCTCGGGGGGCAAAGCAGATGGTCAATACTCTAAGTCATTTTTAGGCCTGTATATCAGCCAAAAAGTATGTAAGGTACTGAATATGATGACTCTTGGTCCGGTAGACGCCGGGCGGCCTCTGACGGCTGATTCCGAGGTCAGCGGGCCCGCGTCACGGTGGACTCCACTATCGCCCAGCAATTCCCGGTGGTATTTTCATGCCGTTGCCATGGTCCGCGTTGGCAAACCCCCTCGAACCCCTGCGCGGGCTGTGGCGACTTCACGTCGGCGACCGGTTGCAGCCGCTCGGTCCGTCAAAGTTGTCCGCCGAAACGCCGTCCAAAACGCGTGCGCTTCCCACATAACGCCGTTGGCCGCTTCCAGCGCCACGCGGCGAAGAAGTCTGCGTTGTCGGTATCGGTGTCGGGCGATTTAGCAATACCGAGGTAATTAACGGTGAAGTGGGACGAAGAAGTCGACGTTGTGAGCACCGGCTCGGGAATCGCCGGACTGGCACACGCGGTAGCCGTCGTTGACATGGGCGGTGAGGTTTTCGTCGCCAGTTCACGCGGCGACATCGAAGCCAGCGGGACATCGGTCGCGGTCCGCTCTCGTGTCGACCGGCTGCACTGGCTCGAGGTGGATGTTTCGGATCCGGAGACCAACGAGTACTTCGCGGCCCTGTCATCCGACCTTGGCCCACTGACCCGGTCCGCACGCGACGTCGACGTACCGATCAGGGTGGTGGATCATGCGGAGCTGGTCGAACCGCGCGGTGCCGTTGCGCCCTTCGTCGGTGCCCGTCTCAGGGATTGGGCCGCACGCTGCCTGGTGTCGCCGTACGGATACCTCTACACGCGCGTGTCTGATTGGCGGTCCACCACGCTGCGGACCATCGACGGCGAGACGCTTGAAGTCGCCGAAATCGGCTCGATCGCACCCGATCCCGCCAATGTTGGTGGCTCGGTCTTGGACTGGCTCACCGCGCAGGCCCGAGACCGGCGCATCGAGGTTCACCAGGCCACCTCGCTACGGCGCATCGTGTTCGAGGACGGTGATGTGGTGGGCGCCGAGTTCGCGACACCGGATGGCCCGTTGGCCGTTCGCGCCCGCCACGGCGTGACGGTCGCCAGCGGCGGGCCACAGGTCACCATCACCGCGGGACAGCCTTTACCCGCCGACGATGCCACCCTGCGCGTGTGCCTGGTCGGCCAGACCGCCAGCCGCTTCGGTCGCGTCGAGCTGCTGACCGCCGAACCGATCGCGTTGGGCGCAGCGTCAACCTGCCGCCCGGTCAACCGTCACTTGCACGCGAACCTGCACGAGACGCACAGTCACCTAGAGACGTGGCGCTGTGGAAAAGTCAACGGGTATCCGTCCCCTGGCCAGTAAGGCCTCCATCGCGTCGCCGACGACGGGGCGCGACAACAGGAATCCCTGCGCGCGGTAACAGCCGTGGCGCAACAGTGTCAGTGCGGCGGTCTCAGTCTCAACTCCCTCGGCGACCAGCTGCAAGCTGAACGCGTCCGCTAGCGCGATGATTGCCCTGACGATCGCCAGATCGCCGGGATTGGAGCCGAGGTCGCGGACGAACCCCCTGTCGATCTTGAGTGTGTCGACGGGAAGCGACTTCAGGTGCGACAGCACGCTGTAGCCCGTGCCGAAGTCATCGATGGCGACCTGGACGCCGACCCTTTTGAGCCCGGCGAGCGTGATCCGAGTCGTCTCGATATCTTGAACCACAACGCTTTCGGTGATCTCCAAACAAACCGACCCGCCGTCGAGACCGAATTCGGAGATGATGCTGGCGACCGATTCGACGAAGCCGTCGGTGACCAACTGAACCGGCGAAACGTTGATGCGCAGCACCGCGTCGTGTCCCACGCCGCGGGAGCGCCACCGCGCGAACTCCGCGCACGCCGAGCGCATCACCCAGCGCCCCAATTCCCCTGCGAGATTTATCGATTCGGCCACGCCGATGAACGAGGCAGGCGAGAGCAGTCCGCGGGTGGGATGCTCCCAGCGCACCAGTGCCTCAGCGGCCAGGATCTCACCGGTGCGCATGTCGACCTCAGGCAGGTAATGCAACAGCAGTGAGCCGTTTTCGATCACGCTTTGCAGATGAAGCTCGATGTCGTTGCGAAACTCACTTTCCATCGACATGTCGTCGGAGAACACCGCGACCTTGTTGCCGCCGGAGTTCTTGGCGGTGAGCACCGCCTGATCCGCACGACGGAGAAGGTCTGATGTGGTGTCACGACCCGGAATGCCGAGTGCCACCCCGATGCTCACCGTGCGCGTCAGCAACTCGCCGTCGATGGCCACCCGTTCGCACAGCCTCGACTGCAGGCGATAGGCCAGCGCCTCCGCGGTAGCGGCGTCCATCGGCGTCGCCGGTACGACGACGAACTCGTCGCCACCGAGGCGGGCGATCAGGGTCGGGCCGTCGGCGCCTTCACGCAGTCGTTCGGCCAGGACGCGGATGAACCAGTCGCCTGCGGTGTGGCCGAGATAGTCGTTGATGGCTTTCAACCGGTCCAGGTCGAAGAACAACGCCGACACGGGTCCTGGTTGGTCGGCCGCGAGTCTGGCGTCGAGATGGGCCAGCAGCGCACGGCGATTGTGCAGTCCGGTTAGGTCGTCATGTTCGGCGAGGTGGCGCAGCTGTTCCTCGGCGAGCACACGCGCCTGTACCTGGGCGAACAGCGAAGCGATCGCCTTGAGCGCGTTGAGTTCCTCGGGCGACCAGTCCCGGTCGCCGAACTTGACGAAGCCGAGCACCCCGGCGGTGACGTCGCCGGACAATAGCGGCACACACGCCATCGATGTAGCCGGGACCTGCCTGCCTTCCTTGATCGTGCGCTGGTAGTCGTCGGTGGCCGGTTCCGGACGGAAAACGACGGGTTCCTTCTGATGCTCAGCAAGGGCGAAAACCGGATCAGCGTCGGCGAAGTAGACGACGGCGAGCGGGTCCGGGTCCGGGATACCGGGCCGCACCGGCCATTCGGCAACCAGTATCGAGGCGTGCATGCGGTGATCGTTGTGGCGCAGGAAGCTGACGTCCACACCGAGGTACTCGACTAGGTCGGCCAGTACCCGTTGACTCACCTCGACCGAGGTGGCCGCGTTCGCCCCCATCAGTCGGGTAGCGACTGACGTGACGACCAGCTCCAGGCTGCTTGGCACCTGATCCTCCGTATCGGCGTCAGCCGAGTGGCGACGAAACTCGGTGTAGTCCGCGCCGCCGGCTAGGTACCGATGGTCGCGGTGCGCGACAAAATCTGAATACCAACACCTGTGACTCACCTGCTTCGGTGTCGGCCAGCTTGCGGAAATTGTATTGCAGATCGCCGAGGTCTTCGGCGAAAGTAGGCGAGAGCTCGCGAAGATCCCCTCCGTCATGTGCGTACAGAAACGCCGGCGAAACCGGTTGGACAGCAAGCCCATGCTGTTGTGCTCTGATCCACACCGATTCGGCAGCCGACCCGCCGCGTGCATAGTCGGTCAAACTCTGGCCGAACACCGATATCACGCCGACGGCAGCGCTCGCGGTCACCCGCTCATAGGTGTCGTCGCCAAGGGTGGTGCCTGCGTCCCAGGCTGCCAGGTTCGCCATCACTTCCGATCGCCGCAAAATGTCGAGCATCACCAAATCCGCTGCATCGAGGTAAAGGCTCCGTACGTCGATACCCGACTCCGGCGAGGGGTCGCCGGGCGAGCGAAGTTCTGCGAACATCTCCGCGTGCAGCTGTGGCGTCAGATAACGGATGCGGTCGGCCGCGGCCAGAATCGCCGCAGCCCTGTCAACCTCCGCCGACCCGCTGAGAAGCTGAAGCCGGGCGCCCTCGCTTCGGGCGGCCGATCCGAGGCGCTCAAGGGTTAGGGCGGGAATCGGGACACGCTCGCCGCGCCGCCGGTTCGTCTCTCTGCGCAGCATCGCTTCGTACAGCGGGGCGAGTTCTGGGTCATCGCCAGCCGATAGGTGCACCATCGCGCCAAGGGGGGATGCTTCATCGCCCGGCTGAAAGTCAACGTGCCCGACTAATCCGTGCGCCGCCGCGGCGACCCGGGCGTTGAAAGTTGCCGCTCCCAGCGCTACTGCACTTGCCCGGTATCCGACATCCATCGACGTCGTGTGCTCGGGGGCCAGCCGAATGCTCACCGAACCATCTCGTGCGTCGATATGCCAGGGCTGGGCATTCCCACCAGAGGGTGCGCGCACAGCCGCGGCGGCAACGATCTCGGAGGTTCCGGCCGGTTCGGTCTGCCCGGTCGGCTCGTCGATCGGTGGATGAGTTGGCGCCACCACGACCGGCTCGTCAAGCGCGTCGAGCACGGCCGCTGTGTCGATTCGCACCCTTCCGGAGGGCAGTTTCTCGCGCAGTCCAATGCGCCGCACCGCTTCGGCAACGACCGTCGCGTTCAGCGCAACCTGCGACGAGAGCTGTGGCCAGGTCGACAAGGTATGGCCCACTTCGACCAGGGATGCCGCCATTCGCGGGGACAACTGCGCCGCATCGATCATTCGAAGGGCGTACGGCAATTTGTCCTTGTTACTCAGATTCCCGAGTTGAGCGGTATCAACATCGCGCAGCAGACCGTGCATGATCGGGCGGGAGGGTTCGATGTCGAACCTCTCCACATCCAGCAGGCCCCGGTCACTGGTTGCCATCAGTACCGGCAGGCGTCGTGTCCTCGCGAGCTCGCGGATGAGCACTTTCGCGTCCAGCGAGTCACATTCCTCGATGACGATGTCGAGGCCATTCAGGAACTTGTCAACAGTCTGCGGAGTGATGCCAGTCGGCACGACAGCCACCGGGAGGTATGGGTCGAGCTCGGCGATCCTCCTGGCACACACCACTGCCTTGTTCACGCCCAGGTCGAAAACCGTCGCGGGCACTCGATTCAGGTTGGACAGTTCCAGGTCATCGAAGTCGGTAAGGCGCAACTCACCGCACAAGCCTTGTGCCGCAAGGGTGTAGGCAATGGCATGTCCCACACTGAGCCCGACGACGCCGACGCGAAGCCGGCCGAGGCGGTCAAGCTCGGCGGCGGTGATGAGATGTCTATTTCGGTCGAGTCGCAGCAGTCGAAATGCACGCGGACCCAAAACACTGACCACCGTCCTGCGCCAGGGGTAGTACACCCACCGGATGGGCTCTGCGGTCACATCAGGCTGCGGAGGCGGTCGAAGCCGCTGCAGTCCGGCCTGCTGTTGGCGCGCATTGTCGATGAACTCGATCCGTGCGTCGGCTCGCAGTTCTTGGAGGAAGACGTTATCGACGGGATCGTCGGTGTTGAGGACTATTCCATTGCACCGCTCTGCATCATGGATGCCCGAGGTCATCGCATCGGTCCGGCGGACACGATGTCATCGAGTCGTGACGCCAGCTCTTTCTGCTCGGCAAAGAACATTGAAAGCTGTTTCGGATCGGCATGATTGGCGAACGTGGAGCGGTCCCACCACGCTAGTTTGGTCTGGTAGCGGTGGTCCGGGTAGGGAGTCGCCGGAATTTTCGCCGCCAACAATCCACCCGACGAGAGCCAGCGTTTGAGCACATACGAAGCCGCCGTAGCCACGATGAACTGAATATCGAGCAGGTTCATCGCATGAAGGGGTGTGCGTGAGATGGCGCTCGTGAGTTGCCGGCTACGCTCGGGATCGTCGGTCACCCATGCCGTTTTCATTTCCACGACGCCGAACGGCAGTCGATCGGTGACCATTTTCCGCACGGCATCCATGCCGGGCTGTCCACTCCATTCAAGGAGTGCGTGGCATTCATCGGCGGACTGATACGGGCCCCTTGCACGCAGACCGCCGATGACTCTGCCTGCGTCGTCTACGCACGCTGCGAAAAGGATCGTGTCAGCACCGTTGCGGAGCGCATCCATGTCGAGCGCCCTTTCGACTCCGTGCTTTCGGTAGCTTTCAGATGCGCCGCGAACGTAGTCCATCCACAGATCCCGCTCGATTGCCGGCTGCGCGAATACGATGCTGCACTCGCTGTCGGGATCCCAACAGCTGGGACTCCTCTCCAGGCTGACAACGTTGCGGCCGGCGGCCTCAGTCTGGGGAACGGCCATACTTGTCCCTTTCTTCGGGCAGCCAACCACCAACGGCGTCGAGGCTGGCTGTCACGCTCAGTATCTCGCCACGGGTTACTCGGATTCCAGCTAGCAATACAATCTTTTCCTGCAAAGCGATGCCCGCCCCGAAATATCGCGCTGCGGACGTGGCCGTCGACGGCTTTGTGGCAATCGCGTGTCGGCGAACTGTTACTGGTGATGATCCATTTGTCGACTTCTTGGCGAAGTTGGCAGTCAATGTCATCAACTGGGTCGACGGCGGCGTAAGGATTCTGAGACCCTTTCGCTGTGCGTTGAATGAGCCAGTGCAATTCGGCTGTTTGCGGTGCCCGAGGGCGCTCTGGGCGGACAGCCTCCGTATTACAGCGAGGCCGCTTCATGTCTTCGGCCGTCGTTGGCGATCGACCCGATCGACCCGTGGTGACCAGGCCATGACCGGCGCAGAATGTGCAGATTTTGCGACCCGAGGCAGCCCGGGGTGACACCCTGAAGCAGGTGGAGGAGGAGTACCCGAGCGCAGGTCGCGCGGGGTCGCGGGGCAAAGATGTGGGTCGGCTCCTGCTGCGTTGTGCCGATCGACCGGGACTGGTGGCCGCGGTAAGTGCGTTTCTCGCAGGCGCGGGCGCCAACATCGTGTCGCTGGATCAGCACTCCACCGAGCAGTCCTCCGGCACGTTCATGCAGCGGACCATATTCAACTTGCCCGGGCTGACGGCCGCGCGCGACGCTCTCGAACGAGATTTCCGTGAGCAGGTGGCCTCGCGGTTCGATATGGATTTCCGGCTGACCGAGGCGGCGAAACCGAAACGCATCGCAATCATGGCGTCCAAGGAAGACCACTGCCTGCTCGATCTGTTGTGGCGCAATCGTCGCGGTGAGCTCGACATGTCGGTGGTGATGGTGATTTCCAACCATCCCGATCTCGCCGATCAGGTACGCCCTTTTTCTGTGCCATTCCTGCATGTGCCGGCGACCAAGGATATTCGGGTGGACGCAGAGCGGCGCCAACTCGACTTGTTGCGCGGAAACGTGGACCTGGTGGTGTTGGCCCGCTACATGCAGATCCTCACGCCGCGATTCCTCGCCGAAGTGGACTGTCCGCTAATCAACATTCATCATTCGTTTCTGCCCGCCTTCATCGGCGCGGCGCCGTATCGGAGGGCAAAGGAACGCGGCGTCAAACTCGTCGGCGCGACAGCCCATTACGTGACCGAGGACCTCGACGACGGCCCGATCATCGAACAGGACGTGGTGCGGGTGGACCACCGCCACGGCGTCGACGATCTGGTGCGTCTCGGTGCCGACGTTGAGCGCCTTGTGCTATCGCGGGCGGTGCTGTGGCACTGTGAGGACCGCATCATCCGATATGGCAACCAGACGGTCGTCTTCTAGAGCAGACAAGAGGAGAGAACTGGTGAAGAAGTTCAGCGGGCTGGACGAGTTCGTCGCGGCGCAGGGCGCGGAGCTGGGTCCCACTGATTGGCTGGAGATCACACAGGAGCGCGTCAACTTGTTCGCCGACGCCACCGATGACCACCAGTGGATCCACGTCGACCCGGAACGGGCGGCGAGTGGCCCGTTCGGCGGGACGATCGCACACGGCCTGCTCACGCTGTCGTTGCTCCCGCACTTCACGCAGCAGATGTACACCGTCGAGAACATCGCAATGGCGATCAACTACGGCTACAACAAGGTGCGCTTCATCACCCCGGTTAAGGTTGGCGCCAAGATTCGGGCGCGCGCCGAGATCGCCAAGGTCGATCAACTCGATGGCGCCGTGCAGGCGACGTTGACGACCACCGTCGAGATCGAGGGTTCCGACAAACCCGCGGCCGTGGCGGAGTCGATCGTCCGCTTCATCGGCTGACGCTCAGTATTGCGTCATACCCTGATCGATTGAGATCGCGGCTGCCGTAACGTTTTTCGACTCATCGCTGGCCAGCCAGCACACGGCGTCGGCGATGTCCTCTGGCTCGGCTGCCCAGGTGGGAAGGAAAGGCGTGATCATCTGCGCCAGCTGCGGGTAGGTTTCGATCGCGCGGCCTAAGGCACCGATCATGTCGCCACTTCCCATGGGAGTGTTGACCGCTCCCGGGTGAACACTGTTGACGCGGATCGAGTGCTTGCCCAGTTCGGCAGCGAAGGCCCGCGCCATCCCGGTGACCGCATGCTTGCTGGCGGTGTAGTGCACCATGAACGGTTGCATCTTGATGCCCGCTGCGGAGCTGATCAGAACGATGGATCCGCCGCGGCCGCCGTCGATGATCTTCTGCGCTCCCGCCATGACGGTGTTCCATGTGCCGGTGACGTTGACGTCGATGACGTCGCGAAAGTCTTCGGGAGAGATGGCATCCCAGACCTGGGGAGCGGAGACACCGGCGTTGGCGACGATGATGTCGAGCCGACCCAGCGCTTCGACGCCGCCGTCGACGGCCTCGCGGAGCCCATCGCCGTCGCGGATGTCGACGACGGAGGCGAGGATCTTTTGGCCGGTAGCCTCGACCAAGTTCACGGTCTCGGCGAGATCATCGGGAGTAGCGGGATCGTAAGGGACGCAGGGCGGAAGCTTGCCTGCCACGTCGATGGCGATGATGTCGGCGCCCTCATTGGCCATCCGCACCGCATGCGCACGGCCCTGGCCTCGTGCCGCCCCGGTGATGAAAGCCACCCTGCCTGCGAGCCGTCGGCTCATTTGTGCTCCTTTTGGGCCGCCTTGACCAGGTTGGATCCGATGATGAGTCGCTGGATCTCGCTGGTGCCCTCGTACAACCGCAGCAGCCGAACGTCGCGGTAGATCCGCTCGACGGGCACCTCGCGCATGTAGCCGCTGCCGCCGTGAACCTGCACGGCGAGATCGGCCACCTTGCCCGCCATTTCGGTGCAGTACAGCTTGGCCGCCGACGGCGCGATCCTGCGGTCCTCGCCGCTCACCCAGAGCCGGGCGGTGTCGCGGACGAGCGCCCGCCCTGCGAGCACGCCGGTCTGCTGGTCGGCGATCATCGCTTGCACCAGTTGGAAATTCCCGATCGGGGTGCCGCCCTGCGTCGCGGTGGCGGCGTAGGCGACGGATTCGTCGAGGGCGCGCTGCGCGATTCCGACGGCCAGCGCGGCGATGTGCACCCGGCCGCGCGCCAGCGAGACCATCGCGGCGCGGTATCCGACGTCCTCGGTACCGCCGATCAGGGCGCCGTCGGGGACACGGACATCGGTGAAACTGACGTCAGCGGTCCACGCGCCCTCCTGGCCCATCTTTGCGTCCTTGACACCGACCTCGACGCCTGCGGTGTCGGCGGGCACCAGGAAGACCGCGATACCAGCGCCATTCTCATCGGCGGGCCGGGTTCTGGCGAAGACGATGAACAGATCGGCAAGGGGAGCGTTGGTGATGAAGCGCTTCTGGCCGTTGATGATCCAAGCCGCGCCTTCTCGGGAGCCGTCGCGAACGGCCTTCGTGCGCAGTCCGGACGGATTGGATCCCGCGCCCGGCTCCGTCAGCGCGAAGGACGCGACCACGTCGCCGGTCGCCATCGGCTCCAGCCAGCGTGCCTTCTGCTCGTCGGTGCCGAAGCCGACGAGAACCTGTCCGGCGATGCCGTTGTTGGTGCCGAACATCGACCGCAGTGCCAGCGACGTGTAACCCAACTCCATCGCCAGCTCGACATCTTGGGCGAGGTTCAGCCCGAGGCCGCCCCACTCCTGTGGGATCGCGTAGCCGAACAGTCCCATCTTCTCGGCCTGCTCGCGCAGATCGTCAGGCACCCGGTCCTCGGCCAGAATCTCCTGCTCACGAGGGACCACCGCGGTCCGAACGAAGTGACGTGTCTGGGCCAGGATCTCCTGGAAGTCGTCGTCGCTGACGTCGGTGGTCATCGCGCTCCTCTGCGGCGAGTGGGCCATAGGGCTCGAGAAATCATATATGAAATATGATGTTGGATTGACTGGGCCCTGATTGGGGTCTGACCAGCGAAGAGGGGTGATCAGGTGTCGTTGTTGACCGGCCAGACGGCCGTCGTCACGGGCGGTGCGCAGGGCCTGGGGTTCGCCATTGCGGAGCGGTTCATCGCCGAGGGCGCCCGCGTGGTGTTGGGCGACCTGGATCTCGGCGCCACCGAAGCGGCCGCCAAGCAACTCGGCGGTCAGGACGTCGCGCTCGCGGTGCGCTGCGACGTAACTCAGGCCGACGAAGTCGATGCGCTGGTGGCCGCGGCCGTCGAGCGGTTCGGTCGCCTGGACGTCATGGTCAACAACGCCGGGATCACCCGCGACGCGACGATTCGCAAGATGACCGAGGAGCAGTTCGATCAGGTCATCGCTGTGCACTTGAAGGGCACGTGGAACGGCACCAAGGCGGCCGCGGCGATCATGCGCGAGAACAAACGCGGCGTCATCGTGAACATGTCGTCGATCTCGGGCAAGGTCGGCCTGGTCGGGCAGACGAACTACTCGGCAGCCAAGGCAGGCATCGTCGGCATGACGAAGGCCGCCGCCAAGGAACTCGCCCACCTCGGCGTGCGGGTCAACGCGATCCAACCGGGACTGATCAGGTCCGCGATGACCGAAGCTATGCCACAACACATTTGGGACCAGAAGCTGGCAGAGGTGCCGATGGGCCGAGCCGGAGAGCCATCTGAGGTGGCGAACGTGGCGCTGTTCCTTGCGTCCGATCTGTCGTCTTACATGACCGGAACCGTCCTCGAGGTCACCGGCGGGAGGCACATATAATGGGTGATGCTGTGATCTGTGAGCCGGTTCGGACACCGATCGGCCGGTACGGCGGGATGTTCAAGTCGCTGACCGCCGTCGATCTCGGGGTCGCCGCCCTGAAGGGTCTGTTGCAGCGAACCGGAATCGAGCCCGGTGCAGTGCAAGACGTCATCCTCGGCCACTGCTATCCCAGCAGCGAAGCACCCGCGATCGGACGCGTGGTGGCGTTGGACGCGGGGCTGCCGGTGACGGTCCCCGGCATGCAGGTCGACCGTCGTTGCGGGTCGGGCCTGCAGGCCGTCATCCAGGCCTGCTTGCAAGTTGCCAACGGCGACAACGACGTTGTGGTCGCCGGCGGGGCCGAGAGCATGAGCAATGTCACGTTCTACTCGACGGACATGCGGTGGGGACCCCCTCGCGACGGCGTGAAGCTCCACGACGCGCTTTCGCGCGGCCGCACCACCGCGGGCGGCCGTCACTATCCGGTGCCGGGCGGCATGCTGGAGACGGCGGAAAACCTGCGCCGGCAGTACGGAATCCCGCGCCAGGAGCAGGACGAACTCACGGTGACCTCCCATCAACGGGCGGTGGCCGCCGCCAAGGACGGGATCCTCGCGGAGGAGATCATCCCGGTTGCGGTGCGCACCCGCCACGGCGAGGAACTGATCGACACCGACGAGCACCCGCGTGCCGACACGTCGGTCGAAACGTTGAGCAAGCTGAAACCCGTTCTGCTGGCCCATGATCCGGACGCGACCGTCACCGCAGGTAATTCCAGCGGCCAGAACGACGCCGCCTCGATGTGCGTGGTGACCACCGCGGAGAAGGCTGACGAGCTCGGGCTGACCCCATTGGTCCGGCTGGTCTCGTGGGGGTCGGCCGGTGTGGCACCCAGCATGATGGGGATCGGGCCGGTACCGGCAACGGAAGTGGCGCTCGGCAAGGCGGGGCTGACGCTGTCCGGCATCGACCTGATCGAACTCAACGAGGCCTTCGCCGCGCAGGCTCTTGCGGTGATGCGGGAGTGGAGGTTCACAGCGGCCGATCACGATCGGACGAATGTGCACGGTTCGGGGATCTCGCTTGGTCACCCTGTTGGTGCCACCGGCGGCAGGATGCTTGCCTCGCTGGCGCGCGAGCTGAACCGGCGAGGCGCCCGCTACGGCCTTGAGACCATGTGTATCGGCGGGGGGCAGGGCCTGGCCGCTGTGTTCGAAAGGGTCGGCGCATGACCAGGCTCGCCCAAACGCTGGGCCTTACCGAGTTTCAGACCGAAATCGTCGCTACGGTACGTCAATTCGTCGACAAAGAGGTCATCCCGACCGCGCAGGAGCTCGAGCACACCGACACCTACCCGCAGGCAATCGTCGATGCGATGAAAGAGATGGGCCTGTTCGGGCTGATGATCCCCGAGGAGTACGGCGGTCTCGGGGAGTCCCTGCTCACGTATGCGTTGTGCGTCGAAGAACTCGCTCGCGGGTGGATGAGCGTGTCGGGCGTGATCAACACTCACTTCATCGTCGCCTACATGATTCGCCAGCACGGCACCGATCGTTCCAAGCGGCAGTACCTGCCGCGGATGGCGACCGGTGAGACGCGCGGCGCATTTTCCATGTCCGAGCCTGAGCTGGGCTCCGATGTCGCTGCGATCCGCACGCGGGCCAAGCGCAACGCCGATGGTACTTACACCATCGACGGCCAGAAGATGTGGCTGACCAACGGCGGCAGCTCGACATTGGTTGCGGCGCTGGTGCGCACCGACGAGGGCGCCGACAGGCCGCACCGCAACCTGACCGCGTTCCTGATTGAAAAGCCCACCGGCTTCGGTGAAGTTGCGCCGGGGCTGATCATCCCTGGCAAGATCGACAAGCTGGGCTACAAGGGCATTGATACCACCGAGCTGATCTTCGACGGTTATGTCGCCAGCGCCGACGACATTCTCGGTGAGGCGCCCGGCCAGGGCTTCTTCCAGATGATGGACGGCATAGAGGTTGGCCGGGTCAACGTCGCGGCCAGGGCGTGCGGCGTCGGTATCCGCGCCTTCGAACTGGCCGTGCGGTATGCGCAGCAGCGCCATACGTTCGGCAAGCCGATCGCCGATCATCAGGCGATCGCCTTCCAATTGGCGGAGATGGCAACGAAAATCGAGGCGGCGCATCTGATGATGGTCAACGCCGCGCGGCTGAAGGACTCCGGCGAACGCAACGACGTCGCGGCCGGGATGGCCAAGTACCTGGCAAGTGAGTTCTGCTCGGAAGTGACCCAACAGAGCTTCCGGATCCACGGCGGATACGGCTACTCCAAGGAATACGAGATCGAGCGCCTGATGCGTGACGCCCCGTTCCTGCTCATCGGCGAGGGCACCAGCGAGATCCAGAAGAACATCATCAGCAAGCGACTGCTCGCCGACTATCGGATCTGACCCATGACCGCACCCGATTTCGCCGTCCGGCCCCAGCTGGCCGAGGATGTCGCGCGTTACGTGCGCAAACGCATCTTCGACGGCACCTATGCTGCGTGGCAGTACATTCGCCTTGACCAATTGGCCGTGGAACTGGGTGTCAGTGTCACGCCGGTACGTGAGGCGCTCTTCGTCCTGAGCGCAGAGGGGCTGCTCTCACAGCAGCCGCGGCGGGGCTTTGTGGTGGTGGCGGTGACGGGCCGCGATCTCACTGATGTGGCGAATGTGCAGGCCCACATCGGTGGTGAGCTCGCCGCGCGGGCCGCGGTCAACATCACGGACGAGCAGTTGCGCGAGCTGGAGAAGATTCAGACCGAACTGGAAGAGGCCTACGCCAGCGATGACGATGACAGCGCGGTCCGGCTCAACCACGAGTTCCACAAGGCGATCAACGTCGCCGCCGACTCGCCCAAGCTCGCCCAGCTGATGTCGCAGATCACCCGATACGCACCAGAGTCCGTGTTTCCGACGATCTCGGGCTGGCCCGATCAGTCGACCGAGCACCATCGCAAGTTGTTGGCTGCGCTCGAATCCCATGATGAAAACCTCGCTCGTACCGCAATGTCCGAGCACCTCGCCGCCGGCGCTGCGCCGTTGATCGACCACCTCACGCAACGCGGGGTGGTCAGCTAATTCGACTCTCTCGGGGCCCACGGCGCCTGCGGAGTGGGCAAGCGTGCCCGAGCTGTCTATGTTGTGTCCCATAGTACTAGTGCCGATTTCGACACCATGGTTGTTGAAATCTCAGCCTGAGACTTTCTTGACGACCGTGGTGTCGATCTCGGCGATAGCGTCGCGAATCGCACTAGGTCGAAGATCGCCGTGAGTCATGTGTGGCGGCCAGCATGGCACGCAGCCGGCGAGCGTCGACCTTTCCGGTCGTACCGCGCGGAATGTCCTCGTCGGAGTCGACGACGAGCCACACCGTCGGGACTTTGAAAGAGCTCAACAGCTTTCGCGCCGCAGCCCGGAGATGATCGACAGTGGTACCGCCTATCACGACGGTCCCCACCGAGCCGGATACGTCGGTGACGAACGCGTTATCGACGCCGTCGATGGTCCGCAGCGCCTGCTCCACCTCGCTCGGGTAGACCGTCGCGCCGCTGACCTTGAACATGTCGTCGGATCGGCCGTGGTAGAACATGAAGCCGTCGTCGTCGAGGTGCCCGAGATCGCCGGTGGGGTAATAGCCGTCCGGCGTGAACAGGTCTTCGCGGCTGCGCCGGCACATGCCCCGCAACGTGTGCGGTCCCCGGATCTGGATCACGCCGACGGTGCCGGCGGGAACCGGTTGGCCGGTGTCGTGGTCGACGATCCGCACCTGCATGCCGTCGAACGGCTTCCCGCAGCTTCCCCACGCCGACCGCGGCATGTCCGTGTCTGCGGGATACCCGCAGTACGGTCCGAAGGACTCGGTCATCCCGAACAACTTCGCTCGCGCACCGGGCTCCGCGCGTTGATCCGCCGGCAGCAGCGCCTCCAGGCTGCCCGGCCGTAGCGCGGACAAATCGGCTCCGACAGAGGCGGATTGGCGCCAGCGCTTCGGCCTGGTCGGGCCAGCCGCGAAACAGCGTGACCTGTTCGCGCTCCAGCAGGCGCAGTGTCGTCTCCGGCCGGGGAACCTCCTCGGTGACGAGCGTGGCGCCCGCCAGCAGGGCGGACAGCACGCCGCTGCCGAGGCCGCCCACCCAGAAGAACGGCATCGGCAGGTATAGGCGGGTGTTGGCGTCGATGCAGCGGGCAGTTAGACCGGATCGCACCGCAGCCAGCGCGTTGCCGTGCGAGTGGATGACACCCTTCGGCGGCCCGCTGCTTCCTGACGTGAACATGATGACCAGCGTGTCGCTCGGCGTGACGGCCGCCGCCATCGCGTCGACCACCGGATTACCACCGCGCGGGTTCGCCACTCGGTCTGGAGTCCAAACCTCGCGCAGTGCGGGAAGTTCGAGGCTCTCCACCACGCCCCCCAGATCGTCGAGATAACGATGTCCGCGGAACTCCTCGACGGCGATCAGAACCTGCACGGAGGCACCCCGCAGCTGAGCAACGAGCTCCGGGGGCTGCAGCAGGGTGCTCAGCGGAACCAGCACGGCGCCGATGCGCGCCAGCGCCACCGCGATCTGCACCCATTGCACACAGTTCGGCATGATCAGACCGACCCGAGTCCCCTTGCCGACACCGGCTTCGAGGAATCCCGCCACAAGGGCTCGGGTGGTGTCGTCGAGCTCGCCGTACGTGATGCGCGTTGCAGGGTCGATCACCATCGGCTTGTCGCCGTGTTGTTCGGCGCGCCGCCTCACCAGCCGGTCGATGGTGTCATGCATCGAAAACCTTCTGCAAAGCCGCAACGTCGACCTTGCCGCTGGAGAGGAGTGGCATCTCGGAACACGGCACCGTGGCAAAGCGTCTCGGGATCTTGTAGGCAGACAGCTCGGCCGCCAGACGCTCACGCACCACCGCCTCGTCGAATTCGGCGCCGGCCTCCAACGCGACGACCGCGGCGACAAGCTGCCCACGTTCGGGATCGGGGAGCCCGAGCACATGCGCCACGGTCCCACCGGTGACCTTGGCGATGGCGCCTTCCACCTCGGCGGGGGCGACATTGGCGCCTGCCGTCTTGATCATCGCGCCCTTGCGGCCGATGAAGTACATGAAACCATCGGTATCGGTGCGGACGAGATCACCGGTGTGAAACCAGCCGTCGGCATCGAAGCAGTCCTCGCGGCTGCGCTTGTAGTAGCGCTGCATCACGAACGGGCCGCGGATGCACAGCTCGCCGTCGACGATCTTGGTTTCGAAGCCCGGCGCCGGCTTGCCGAACGAACCGCGCCGGTGCTCCGGCTGGTCGGATTCGTCCTCACTGATCGTGATGACGCTGCCGGCTTCGGTCATGCCGAGCATGGTGTGCCGCAACTCAGGATCGGCTGGCCGCACTTCTGGCGCCATGATCGGGTACAGGTTCCCGCGTCGGATCGACGACAGGTTGCGGCCTGGCAAACTGGGGTGACGGGCTAGGTGTGCAATCCCCGCCGCGAAACCATTGGTCATCGTGGGTTTTTCGGCCTCGAGCAGATCAAGCGTCTCGCCGGCATCGGTGGCATTGGAGCACACCAAAGTCGAGCCGGCGAGCAGGGTGGCCAGCACCGCGAAAGCAATTCCGCCGATCCAGAAGAACGGTGAGTTACAGAACAGACTGTCGTTGGACGACAGACCGCGGATCTCGTTGAGGATCTTCTGGTGCCCCAGAAGGGATGCGTGGGTGTGAACCACGCCCTTGGGCGCACTCGTCGAGCCCGACGTGTACACAATGGCCAGCGGATCCGACTCATCGACGTCATGTTCCATCGCCTCGAGCAGCGTGGCGTCGGCCTTATCGCTGGGTTCGGAGTCGATCAGCACGTTGCGCAGCAGCGGGGCGGCTCCCTCGATGTCGGCAAGTCGCTGCCGGTAGTCGTGCGAGCGAAACGATGCAGCGGCAAGGAGTATTTCGGTGTCGCTGTCGACGAGTTGTGCGGCCATCTCCGGAGCGGTGGCGAATGTCGAGAACGGTATGACGACGGCGCCGATGCGCGCGGCGGCCAGCATGCCGACAACGAACGCCTCACCGTTGGGGTAGAGCAGCCCGACGTGAGTGCCCTTTCCCGCGCCGAGGGCGATCAGGCCACGGGCCAGTTGCGCCGACCTCCGATCGGCGTCCGCGTAGCTGAGGCGCTCGGCGTCGCACACCAGGAGCGGGTGTTCTGCTCGTGCAACTGACTGCTGCCGCAGAACTTCGGCGACGGTCAGCGATTCACTTGGCATGTTCGACCGGATGGCTGAAGAACGCCCGGACCGCACCGAGGTCGGCCTTGCCGGAGGGAGTTCTGGGAATGTGGTCGACGATCGCGATGTCGGTGGGAATCTCGTAGCGCGCCAACCGTGCTCGCAGGAACTCCATGAGCGCGGCCGCATCGATCGATGCAGCATCCCGCAGCTCCACCATCGCAACCGGGGTTTCGCCGAGGCGGTCGTCGCGCCGACCCACCACGGCCGCCCCTCGCACCGCGGGATGGCCCTCCAGCGCGGCGCGCACGTCGTCGGGCATCACCTTGAAGCCACCGCGGATGATCGCCTGATCGGCGCGGCCGAGAATCCAGAGGAATCCGTCCCCGTCGATGCGGGCCATGTCGGCGGTGCGCATCCAGTCGGCCGACGGCCCGAGCTGTCCGGGTTTGACCTCGAGCAGCCCGGCCTGGTCGGGATCAAGCGGCGTGCCGTCGCCATCGACCACCCGAAGTTGTGCACCCAGGCTTGGCCTGCCCACACTGCCGCGCTTGACATGCCAGTACTTCTGATAGTCCGCCAGTGTCCAACCTGCCACTTCGCCGCCGAATTCCGTTGCTGCATAAGATGTCAGGACGGGTATTCCGAACTTCGCGGTGAACGCGTCGGCATCCTCGGCCGACAGAGGTGCGGTGCCCGATGTGACCGCGAGAATGCTCGCCAGATCCTCCTTGGTCAAATCCGAATGCAACACCATGCGCAGCGCCGCGGGCACCAGCGACACCGCGCGCGGCCGATGCCTACGCACCGCGTCGGCCCACCGGCCCAGGTCGAAACGGTCCAACAACGCGAAAGGCCTTGCCTCGCAAACGCACTGCAGCACGCGGAAGACGCCGCCGATATGCACCATTGGGGCGTTGACGATCGCGACACCGCGCCGCAGCTCCGTCGGCGGCGCGCACTGGTGGGGTTCAGGCCCGATCACGCTGCGTGCCAGCATGTCGTAGGTAAGGTCGATTCGCTTGGGCGGACCGGTCGTTCCGCTCGTCAGCATCCGCACCGCGACCCCCTGGCGGCCAGCGGCACCGCAGTTGCTCGCGGCGGTCACCTCCGGCTCGTCGGTAATGGTCGAGATCGACACCACCGTGGTACCGGCGGACGGTGCCACCAGCTTCGTCAGATCGTCGCGCTCGCCGACCATGAACGGTAGGTCCAGCGCCTCGATATCGGCCCGGGTGCGGTCGTCACCTCGAGACGGGTTGATGACGACGACGGTTGCGCCACCGAGCAGCACGCCGAGGAACGTCGCCACGTGAGCGGGCTTGTTTCGCAGCAGGATCCCGACCTGACGCTGCCCAACCTCGAGTGCCTTGATGGTCTGGGCGAGCGTGGCGACCTCGCGCCACGTCGACCAGTGACCGTCGTACTCGATGGCTGCAGCGTCGGGCTGCAGCTCGAGCACGTCGGCGATGCGCCGGCTGAGCGGGTGATCGGGCATCAGCGGACCATCGGCTTGGCCGGCGCGCCATTGTCACTGGCGGCTAGTTCGGCCTGGCCGAGGGGATTTCCCAGCCGCGTGTAGATGAGGTTCTGCTCCAGTGCCGCACGGTAGGGTTTGTCCAGGGACTCCCAGATCGCCTTCACAGTGCCCTGAGTCGCCGACGGCGGCTTGGCGGCGATCGCCGCCGCGATCTCGTGAGCGCGCGCCCACAGCCGATCGGGGGAGACCACCTCCGACACCAAACCGATCCGCAGCGCGGTGTCCGCGCCGACGCGCTCATCGTTGCCCATCAACGCGATTCGCAACGTCTCGCCTAGACCGACGCGGCGCATCAACCCGATCGGCTCCAACGCGCAAACCAAACCGGCGCTGACATGCGAGTCGAAGAACGTCGCGTCATCGGAGCAGATCACCACATCGGACTCGTTAACGAAGTAGAAGGCGCCCGCGGTGCACATCCCCTGAACGGCACACACTACGGGCTTCCACATCTTTTGCCATTTCGGGCTGAGCGCCTCGCCCGGATCCTCGTGATTCCACACGTTGTCCGGCTGCCCGTACGGCGTCTTGACGTCGAGCCCGGCACTGAACGCCCGGCTGCCGGCCGCACGAAGCACGACGGCGTTCACCGACACGTCGAGTTTGACGATTCGCCAGGCCTCGGCCATCTCCTCGCACATGATGCGGTTGAACGCGTTGAGCGAATCCGGCCGGTTCAGCGTGATCGTCGCGACGTGACTGGTGGCGTCCACGTCGAGCAGAATCGTTTGAAACTCCGTCATCGGCACTGCCAGTTCGGGGCGCGCTTTTCCATGAATGCCTTCGGTCCTTCGAGCGCGTCCTCGGTGCGGATGACGCGCTCGCGGAACGTCTCGGCAAGGATTTCGGCGTCGTGCAGCGGCAGGTCCAGTGTCTTGTGGATCGCCAGCCGCGTGCCCCGCACGGCCAGCGGCGCATTCGTGTTCACGATGTCGGCGACCTCGTTGGCGCGTTCGAGGAGCTTCTCGTGCTCGACGACCTCGCTGATCATGCCGAGGTCGTAGGCGCGTTGCGCGCTCATCCGTTCGTGTTTACCCATCAGCGCCATGCGCAGCGCAATACTGCGGGGCAGCACCCGGGCCAGCCGCACCATCTCGCGGCCGGCCACCAAGCCGATGCTGACGTGCGGGTCGAAGAACGTCGCCTTGTCGGAGGCGATGGCGATGTCGCCGGTGGTGATCCAGTCCAGCCCTGCGCCACAGCACAATCCGTTGATGGCGGCCAGCACCGGCTTGGCCATCCTGCGAAATGGCGGGGTGCCCTCCTGTGGCGCCTCCCACTGGTCGTAGGTGGACAGGTACGGGCGCTCGTAGAGCACCCGGCCGTCCTCTGGGATCTCCGCCACGTCGGCTCCGGTGCAAAACGCGCGGCCGGTGCCGGTGACGATGAGTATCCAGATGTTGTCGTCGTTTTCGGACTCGTCATACGCGGTGCGCAACTCGCTGATCATGTGCGGGTTGAGCGCGTTGAGCGCGTCGGGCCGGTTCAGCGTGATCGTGGCCTTGTGCCCGTCGACCTCGTATCTGATGTTGTCGAACGACTTAGGAGACACAGGTGCTTCCTTCATTTAGTCACCTTCCACCGAATTCCGGTGTGCGCTTTTCGCGGAACGCCGCCAGGCCCTCTTTGAAATCGGTTGTTCGGCACGACAACTCCATATTGAAGAGTTCCTGCGTCATGGCCTGGCCCAGCGTGGCGTGCTGACCGTAGTTGAGCGCTTGCTTGGCAAGCCCGATGGCGACCGTTGGCCCGGACGCGAGTCGCGTCAGCAGTTGCTCGGTGACGTTGTCCAGTTCGGCTGAGCTCACGCCGCGGTGAATCAGTCCCCAGTCCGCAGCGTCGCTTCCACTCACCTTCTCACCGAGCAGCAGCATCTCCTTGGCCCGCGCCAGGCCGACAAGCCGGGGCAGCAGCCACGTGGAACCGGAATCTGGGGAGAAGCCGCGACCGACGAACGGCTCCCAGAACACGGCATTGTCGGCGGCGACGGTGAAATCCGCGGCCAGTGCGAGATTGCAGCCAAGGCCGACGGCCCAACCCTGCACGCTGCAGACCACGGGCAACTGAATGCCGTTGACGAGTTCGATCACCCGGTTGGCGGTGTGTGGAATGCGTCGAACCAGGTCGCCGGTGCGGGGCCGTTGGCCGGCGCTGTTGGTCGCCACCCAGTCCGCACCCGCGCAGAAATCGCCTGCCGCGCCACGGATATGGATGGCCCGAAGCGAATCGTCGGTCGCGGCGTCGGTCAGCAGACCGACCAGGGCGTCGATCATTGAATGGCTCAACGAGTTGCGTCTCGAGGGGCGATCGAGTGTGAGCCTAAGGACATCGCCGTCCCGCGAAGCCGTCACCGAGCCGTCGGCGTCGACGTCAGTCACCGTTGAATCCGCCAATCCCTAGCTATATGGTTAGCCATACAGTATTGCTATCATGTAAAAGATAGCAAGGAAAGCACGCCAACGGAACATGGAAGAGGACCCATGGCGGAAGCCACACCGCGATACGGCGAGCAGCCACTCGCGCAGACAGTGGCCGCTGCGGGTGCGCTGCGGCGTCTGACCGGGCTACTCCTGTCTTTGGAGCATGAGCATCCGACCGTGGACGCCATGCTCGCGCAATTCGCCGATTGGGAGTGGGAGTTGGCGGCCGCTGTCCCGCCCGACCCCACGCCTCGGATTGGGGCAGGCGGTGAGGAACAACGCGTGTATCTGGACCACGCGTTCGACGCAGGCGCGTACAACCCGTGTTTCCCCGAGTACACCTTCGAGCATCTCGACGGCGAGACCGCCTCTGGCCGCGTCACCTTCCCGATTGTCTACGAGGGCCCGCCGGGGCTGGTGAACGGCGGCTTTCTCGCTGTCTTCTTCGACTGCATCACCCAACACCAGAGCTGCGCCGCCGGGCGGACGGGCAAGACGCGCTCGCTCACGGTGACCTTCCGCAGGCCGACGCCGATCCTCACAGAGCTTCGCTTCGACGTCGCCCGGGCTGCGGCCGAAGGCAGGGTCACGTCGACCGCACGGCTGCTGCTGGGCGACGAGGTGCTCTGCATGGGTGAGTTCAAGACGGTGGCGTCGTCCCCCGACAAACTGACCGGCTTCCAATTCGGCAAGCGGCGGGTCAGGAACTAGTGGTCGTGCAGCGCATTCGTCAACCTCGGGTGGCGGAGATCGTGGCCTCGCGGCTGCGGGAAGACATCCTGTCAGGCCGGCTCAAGGAAGGCGATGTGCTGCCGTCGCAGGAGAGCCTCTTTTCCGAGTTCGGCGTCAGCCCGCCGGCGCTCCGCGAGGCGATCCACATCCTCGAGACCGACGGGCTGATCTCGGTGCGCAGGGGCAACGTCGGCGGAGCGGTCATTCACCAGCCATCGGCGGAGCGGACCGCGCACGTGATCAGCATGGTGCTGCAGGCGCGGTCCGCCACACCGGCCGACGTGAGCGGCGCACTGCTGCATCTCGAGCCGATCTGCGCGGGGATGTGCGCCGCGCGCATCGACAGGCTGACCGAGGTCGTCCCGTTCCTCGAGGCTGAGATTGAGGTCCAGTCAGAGCAGTTCGACAACGTGTCACGGTATGTGCCGAACGCTCGCCGGTTTCACGAAGCCATCGTGTCCCGATGCGGGAACGAGCCGATGATCCTGCTCATTGGCTCGCTGGAACTGATCTGGTCGGCGCACGAATCGTCGGTGTGGAACGATGAGGGTGACCCGATGCAGCTCAAGACCATGCGCGCGGCCCTGCGCGATCACCATCGGTTGCTTGACGCCATTCGTGATGGAGAGTCGGCCCGTGCGGTGCGGCTCGCGCAGGACCACCTGGCCGCTGCCCGGCGCAACACACTGGCCGTCGGCAATGACAAAACCATTGAAGCCAAACTGATCTCGAGCAACAACCATCAGGAGTCCGTCCGATGACAGCTTCCAGCAGCACCGACGATCGAGTCCTGTTCGACGTTGATTCCGAGAAGCGAATCGCGACCATCACGTTGAACAACCCAGGCCAGCGAAATTCGTACGACGCGACGATGCGCGACGCGGTCGCGCGCTATCTGGAACGCGTCGCCGAAGACGACGACATCACGGTGGTGCTGCTACGCGGGGCTGAGGGAGTGTTCAGCACCGGGGCGGACATGAACAACGCCTACGGCTGGTACGGCGATGAGCGCTCGCGCGAAGAGCCGAAAACGACCGAGCGCGGGGAGAAACCTGCCAAGAGCCGTCCCAGTCAGCGGCGGCGACTGACCGTGGACCGCAAGTCGTTTGGCTTCTACCACAACCTCATGGGCTTTCCGAAGGTCACGGTGGGGGAGATCAGCGGATACGCGCTGGGCGGCGGCTTCGAGATGGCGTTGATGACAGACATCTCGGTGATTGGGAGAGACACCAAAATCGGTATGCCCGCCACGCGGTTCCTCGGCCCTGCTCTGGGAAGTCTGCACATGTTCTTCCATCGCCTTGGGCCGGTGCTGGCGCGGCGGCTGTTGCTGACCGGCGACATCATCGAGGCCGGCGCCATCGAACACCTCGGCATCTTCACCGACACGTGCGATCCTGCCTCGGTCACGGCCAGGGCGAGGTACTGGGCGGAGAAGGCCGCCAAGATGCCCGCCGACGGCGTCGTCATCGCCAAGGAGGCGTTCCGCCTCGTCGAGCAGAGCCAGGCCTACCAGGGCGAGGAAGTGGCCAGCTACCTGTTCCACGCCTACGGCACCAACCTGCAGTTCGCGCCGGGGGAGTTCAACTTCGTCAAGACCCGGGCGCAGCACGGAACCAAGGAGGCCTTCCGGCTGCGTGACGAGCACTTCCACGTGCCAGAGCCGGAGTGAGGCCGGTCGCCTACTGATAGCGATACAGTATCTGCTACTTTTGTAAAGTCGTTAACGCTGAAAGCCGAGGTCAAAAAACATGCCAACACCCGTCATCGTCGGTGCCGTCAGGACAGCCATCGGCCGGTCGTTCAAGGGGACGCTGGTCAACACGCCCCCCGAGACACTGATCACCACTGTGCTGCCCGAGGTCGTGCGCCGGGCCGGCGTCGATCCGTCAGCCATCGACGACCTCATCTTCGCCGAATCGCATTACGGCGGCGGCGATCTTGCGCGGTACGCGGCCGACGCCACCGGTATGCAGGACGTTCCCGGCCAGTCGGTCAACCGCCACTGCGCGGGCAGCCTGACCGCGATCGGCAACGCGGCGGCCCAAATCGGCTCCGGCATGGAACGTGTCCTGATCGCCGGCGGCGTGCAGTCGCTGTCGATGACGCCGCTGACGAACTGGCGCATCCCCGGACCCGAGCTGAAGTTCGAGGAGCGGTGGATGCCACCGACGCACGTCGAGACGCCGGACGCCCCGACCAAGGACATGTCGATCACCGTCGGGTGGAACACCGCGCAGGCGGTCGGCATCACCCGTGAGGAGATGGACGCGTGGGCGGCGCGGTCGCATCAGCGCGCCATCGCCGCGATGGACGCGGGCAAGTTCCTCGACGAGATCATTCCGCTGAAGGTGCAACAGTTCGACGGATCGGTGGTGGACTTCAGCGTCGACGAGCATCCTCGTCGCGACACCACGGTCGAGAAGCTGGCCGGGCTCAAGGTCCTACATCCGGAGATCGAAGGGTTTTCGATCACCGCGGGCAACAGCAGTGGAACCAACGACGCCGCCGCGGCGGTGGCGCTCGTCGACCGTGATTACGCCGCAGCGGAACGCCTGAACGTGATGGCCACTGTAAAAGCATGGGGCTCAGCCGGTGTCGCCGCGCGGGATACCGGTCTTGGCGCGGTGAAGGTGATCGGCAAGGTGCTGGAGCGTGCCGGGTTGAAGCCGTCAGACGTCACACTGTGGGAGATCAACGAGGCGTTCGCATCGGTGCCCATCGCGGCGTGCCGCGAATACGGGCTTGACGAGGAATTGGTCAACTTCTCCGGAAGTGGTTGCAGCCTAGGCCATCCCATCGCCGCGTCCGGTGCCCGGATGGTGACCACGCTCGCCTACGAGCTGCAGCGGCGTGGCGGAGGTATCGGCGTCGCGGCAATGTGCGCGGGCGGTGGCCAGGGCGGCGCGGTCATCATCGAGGTCTAGCGCGCGGCGGCCTTGCTGCGGGTGCGCGGGCCGGAAGTCTTGGTCGCCTTGCGTGCGGCCTTGACCGGCCTCTTGCCGGGTTCGTCGATGAGCCGGCCCGCGTGGTCCAGTATGCACTCGAGGCCGAACTCGAAGTTCTTCTCGTCGGCCGCGCCGATGTGATGTCCCCTTGCCGTGACTTGGGCCAGCAGCGGCGTGGATTCGGGGTCGATCGTCATCGTTTCCTCGATGTCGCTGGGTCCCTCGTCGGTCGCGCGGTTCTTCTCCCGCAACCGCTGCAGCACCACCGATCCGCGCACGTGGACCGACACCGCGGAGTAGGTGTCGAAGGCGTCATCAGCAGAAAGGCCGGCCTCCACCAGGCTGGCGATCGCCTTCTCCACCTCCTGGACGCCGAGCTTGGCCGCCCGCGGGCTGAGCGCCGACCGAATAAGGATCAGGTCGCACAGAATCGGGTTGCCCATGAACGTCTTTCGCATCGTGCGCGCGTGATTGCCCAACGTTTCGCGCCAGTCCTTGGCCTCGACATAGGGTGTGGCGAAGACATACTGGCGCAGCGCGCGATCGGTCATCGCATTGAGCAGATCGTCCTTCTTGCGGAAGTACCAGTAGATGCTCGTAACTCCGACGCCGAGGTGCTTACCGAGCAGCGGCATGCTCAAGTTGTCGATGCCAACCTCTTCTGCAAGCTCGAATGCGCCCTTGATGATGTCGTCGGGATTGATGGACCCGCGCTCGCGTCGCTGACGCTTCTCAGCGGTTGCTTGCTTGGCCACGAAGGGCACCTCCATCAATATCGATGCTGCGCACGCAGCCCCCGCGCACGGGGTTGGTGGACTTGAATCTACCGGCAGCTACCGTCTGAACTGCGTCTTCGCATGCGTGTCGCTGCTCGGCCGTTACGGTCAACCTTACCGGGAACCATCCGGTCGATGGCGCCTAACACTGTTTCACTCTTCTACTGTAAGACCTATAGTAAGCATCTCTAGGCAAGTTCGGGATGAAGCGAAGGGTCAAGGGTGTCGGACGAAATTCTCACAGTGCGCCACGGGCGGGTGCTCGTCATCACGATCAATCGGCCGGAATCGAGGAACGCGGTGACCTGGCGGTGAGCCAGGGCCTGGCCGACGCGGTCGACGAACTGGACGAGAACGCGGATCTGTCGGTCGCGGTGATCACCGGCGCGGGCGGCAACTTCTGCGCCGGCATGGACCTGAAGGCCTTCGCCGTCGGTGAGGTCGTCGCGATCCCCGGTCGGGGCCTCGGCTTCACCGAACGCCCGCCGAGGAAACCGCTCATCTCCGCCGTTGAGGGCTACGCACTGGCCGGCGGCACCGAGGTCGTGCTGGCCACCGACCTCGTGGTGGCGTCGCGCACCGCCAAGTTCGGCATCCCCGAAGTCAAGCGCGGCCTGGTAGCAGCTGGCGGCGGACTGCTGCGGCTGCCACGCCGAATCCCGTACCAGAAGGCCCTCGAACTGGCGCTGACCGGTGACAGTTTCACCGCGGAGCAGGGCGAGGTGTGGGGCTTCGTCAACGTGGTGACCGAACCCGGCGAGGCGCTGGCCGGGGCGATCGAACTCGCAGAGCGCATCACCGCCAACGGACCGCTGGCGGTTGCGACCACCAAGGAGATCCTCGTGAAGTCTGCCGACTGGAGTGAAGACGAGATGTGGATGAAGCAGCTCGACCACATCATTCCGATCTTCACCTCCAACGACGCCAAGGAGGGCGCGATCGCATTCGCCGAGAAGCGCACGCCCAACTGGACGGGCACCTAGAGCCGACGCGCCATGGATCTCGGGCTGAAGGACGCCACCGCCATCATCGTCGGCGGCGGTCGCGGGATGGGATTGGCGACCGCCCACTGCCTTGCCGACGACGGCGCGCGGGTGGCACTCGTCGGCCGCACGGCCGGTGTCCTCGACAAGGCGGCGACGGAGCTAAGTGATCGCGGAAGTCCCGATGCGCTCGGATTGGTTGCCGATACCGGGGACGCCGCAGCCGTCCAACGTGTGTTCGACGAAATTGGTGAACGTTGGAACGGTGAGCTCAACGTGCTCATCAACGCGGTTGGGCCCGGGACGCGGGGAACATTCGACGACCTCACCGACGAGCAGTGGCGGGAGGCCTTCGACGACGGCGTGATGGGCATGGTGCATTGCGTGCGCTCGGCGCTGCCGCTGCTTCGCAACGCGCAGTGGGCGCGGATCGTCAACTTCTCCGCGCATTCGACCCAGCGGCAGACCGTTATCCTGCCCGCCTATACGGCCGCCAAGGCCGCGTTGACAAGCATCTCCAAGAACCTGTCGCTACTGCTGGCCCCCGACGAGATCATGGTCAACGTGGTCTCGCCGGGCAGTGTCGCGTCGGAGGCGCTGGTCGGCTGGGCGCAGTCGGTCGGGGTCGACGGTGGCGATCCCTATGCGCTGATGGCCGCCATCACCGAACACTTCGGGCATCCTGCGCACCTGCCACGCGCCGGCCTGCCCGACGAGATAGGGCCCGTCGTCGCTTTTCTCGCGTCACGGCGCAATTCGTACATGACCGGCGCCAACATCAACGTCGACGGCGGTAGTGATTTCACCTAATCCCAACATCTAGGAGTGAATTGTGGCGACTGCCAAGCAAGCTCGCACTTGGGCACATTCAACGCTGCGCGGGATCGGCGATAGCCTCTACACGCCGTTCTGTGGTGACGACGGCGACGACATCGACTGGGACGCATACCGAACGCTGGTGCGTTACTGCGTCGGGGAGCTGCACCACCCGATGCTGTGGTGCACCAGCGGCATCGCGGAGTTCTGGTCGCTGACGCTCGACGAGCGAAAGCGCTTGTTGGAGGTCGCGATCGTGGAAGGGCGCGCGGCCAATCCCGACGTCGTCGTGCAGGCCTGCACGGCCGCGATGTCGGCCAAGGATTGCCTGGAGCTGACGCGCCACGCGGAGCAGGTCGGCGCGGACATCGTCTACATCCAGACACCGATGATGGAGGCGCACGGCGGCGAGGGCGTGCTGAAGTTCTTCCGCTACATCGCCGACCGCACCGACATTGCATTGGGCATGTTCAACTCTCCGTCGTCCGGATATGTGTTGACTCCCGCCGAAAGTGCGCGCATCTACGACGAAATCCCAGCCGTCTGCGCCACCAAAGAGGGCGCGTTCCGGCCGACGAGCAGCCGGCTGCTGCACGAGCTCGCGCCCGACCTGGTCGTCTGGGAATGCGATACTACCGTCTACCGCGCTGGCTGGCTGCGTGCAGGGATCGTCGGGCCTGCGCAACTCGGCACAGCCGGCTATCTGTACGAAACCCCGCAACAGCCAATCCTTTCCGAGTACTGGGAGCTGATCTGGAACGACAAGCTGATCGAGGCGATGGACTACGCCGAGAAGTCAGGCATGGACCAGTTCGGCGTCGATATGCGCTCGTGGTTCACGTGCTATCCCGGGCGGCCCGACTATTTCACGCACTGGGGCGGTGCATTCAAGTACGCGGCCTGCTTGCTCGGCCTGCCGATCGGGGACTACCCGCACTCGCGGCCCCCGCAGGCGGAGCTGCCCGACGAAGGACGAGCGCAGATACGCACGGCATATCAGCGCTTCGGATTGATCGACGAATAGCGCCGCCGTTGAGCTTTTTGACCGATTGCGGAAGGCACTACCGATAGGTGTACAGTATGTGCATACATCGAGCTTGAGCCTACGACTCAGGAGGTCGGCCGGGTGAGCATCCCTGACCGCGTCGTCGAGTCCGCGGTCGCCGAATCCGCCGGTGGCGGCCCGGTGTTGTACGACGTGCGCGACGGCGGTGTGGCTGTGCTGGCCCTCAACCGGCCGGAGCGAATGAACTCGTGGGGCGGTGGGCTCGCCACCGCGTTCTACTCGTGCCTCGACAAGGCTGAAGCAGATCCCGCCGTGCGCGCCATCGTGATCACCGGCAGCGGCCGCGCGTTCTGCGCCGGCGCCGACATGGGCAACCTCTCCACGATCAGCAGCACCACTGTCGATACCGCCGGTGGCACGGATGTCGACAAGCTGGTCGGGGAGCGCCATCCGCACTTCGTGACGACGCTGCGCAAGCCGACCATTGCGGCCATCAACGGTGCTTGCGCGGGCATCGGGCTGACCCAGGCGCTGATGTGTGATGTCAGGTTCGCCGCGGAGGGAGCCAAATTCACGACGTCCTTCGCGCGGCGGGGGCTGATCGCGGAATACGGCATCTCGTGGATCCTGCCGCGCGTCGTCGGCTGGGGTGCCGCGCTCGACCTGCTGCTCAGCGGCCGGGTTTTCTACGCCGACGAGGCGGTGGCACTCGGACTCGTCAAGGAAGTCGTGCCGCCGGATGAGCTTCTGCCCCGGGCGATCGGCTACGCCGAGGACATCGCCACAAACTGTGCACCCAGTTCTCTAGCCGTGATCAAGCAACAGGTGTACGCAGACACCATGCGCGACGTTTTCGAGGCGAGCGGCCTCGCGGAGAAGTTGATGGGTGAATCGATCCTTCGCCCCGACTTCATCGAAGGCATTACGAGCTTCTTCGAGAAGCGTCCGCCTAACTTCCCGCCGTTGAAAGGACAGGACTAGTGACACTGGACTACAAGGCCATCGACGTCGACAACCACTACTACGAGCCGACCGACGCACTAACCCGCCACCTCGACAAGACGTTCAAGCGCCGTGGTGTGCAGATGGTCAGCGAGGGCAAACGAACGCTGGCGGTCATCGGAGACCGGGTCAACCACTTCATCCCCAACCCGACCTTCGACCCGATCATCGTTCCGGGGTGCCTGGACCTGCTGTTTCGTGGCGAGATCCCGGAGGGCGTCGACCCCGCCTCGCTGATGAAGGTGGAGCGGCTGGCCGAGCACCCGGAGTATCAAAACCGCGACGCCCGCGTGACGGTGATGGACACCCAGGGCATCGAGACGGTGTTCATGTTGCCGACGTTCGCGTGCGGTGTTGAGGAAGCCCTCAAGCACGATGTCGACGCGACGATGGCGTCGGTACACGCGTTCAATCTGTGGCTGGACGAGGACTGGGGTTTCGACCGGCCCGATCACCGGATCATCGCGGCGCCGATCATCTCGCTGGCCGACCCTGAAAAGGCCGTCGCCGAAGTCGAGTTCGTGTTGGCGCGCGGGGCGAGGCTCATCCTGGTGCGGCCTGCACCGGTGCCCGGTGTGGTCAAGCCGCGGTCGTTGGGCGATCCGCTGCACGATCCGGTGTGGGCCCGGCTCGCCGAGGCGGGTGTGCCGGTGGGCTTCCACCTCAGCGACAGCGGCTATGTGGTGATAGCGGCGCTGTGGGGCGGCAAGTCGACGTTCGAAGGGTTCGGCGCCAAAGATCCCCTTGTCCAGGTGCTGCTCGACGACCGCGCGATCCACGACACGATGGCCTCGATGATCGTGCACGGGGTGTTCACCCGCCATCCGCAACTGAAGGCGGTCAGCATCGAGAACGGCTCCTACTTCGTCCACCGGCTGATCAAGCGCTTGAAGAAGGCGGCCAACACCGCACCGAAATACTTCCCCGAGGATCCGGTCGAGCAGGTGCGCAACAATGTGTGGATCGCCCCGTACTACGAGGATGACCTTCCGCAGTTGGCTGAGACCATCGGTGTCGACAAGATCCTGTTCGGCTCGGACTGGCCGCATGGTGAAGGTCTCGAATCGCCCGTGGCGTTTACCGAGGAGCTCACGGCATTCGGCGAGGCCGATATCCGAAAGATCATGCGTGACAACGCCTTGGACCTCCTCGGCGTCAAAGTGTCGGCGTAGCTGCCAAGCACATGAGCGAATGGACCATCGGCGCGGTTCTCGACGCCATTGCTGAGACCGTTCCAGACCGCACGATGGCCGTCTGCGGGGACCGTAGGAGCACCTTTTCTGAGTCGGCGGAGCGGACGCGGCGGTTGGCGAATTTCCTCGCCAGCAAGGGATTTGGGGCCCACCGTGAACGGGACAGCCTTCAGCGGTGGGAGTGCGGGCAGGACCGTGTCGCGCTGATCATGCATAACGACCTTTACCCCGACATGGTGATCGGGTGCCTGAAGGCGCGCGCCGTACCGGTGAACATCAACCACTACTACACCCCTCGTGAAATAGGCGAGCTGCTCGACTACGTCAAGCCGCGAGGCGTCATCTACCACCGCTCGCTCGGCGCAAAGTTCGCCGATGTGTTGCCTCCCGACGGCACAGACTTGCTGGTGTCAATCGACGATGGAAGCGCGGTCCCTGAGCTCCCGGGCGCAGTCACGCTGGAAGCGGCGTTGGCGCAAGGGGATACCGACCACGAGATCACAGCCTCGCCAGACGACTTGATCATGATCTGTACGGGCGGAACCACCGGCCGGCCCAAGGGCGTGTTGTGGCGGCAGTCCGACATGTACGTGATGTCGATGAACGGCGCCGACCACGCATCCGTCGACGAGATTCAGGCAAATGTGCGCAACGGCGGCTCGCCGTGGTTCGCGGTGTCACCGCTCATGCATGCGGCGGGGATGTGGACCGCGTTCGCGGCAGTCATGAACGGGCTGCCGGTGATCTTGTACGACACCCGCAACAGATTCGATCCGCGGACGGTCCTCGAAACCGCCGAGCGGGAAAAGGTCGGAATGATGACGATGGTCGGCGACGCGTACGCCGGCCCGATCGTCGAAGAACTGCAACGATGTTCGTACGATCTCTCCTCCTTGGTGGCGATCGGGACGGGCGGTGCGGCGACCAATCCGAAGTACCAGCATGCGCTGATGGAGGCCATCCCGCAGGTCACCCTGATCAACGGCTACGGGTCCTCAGAAACCGGGAATATGGCGTTCGGGCACAGTAGGCGGGGCAGCCGGACCGAGACCTTCCAGTTCAGAGAGGGCGGCCTTGTTGTGTCCGAGGACTACACGCGGTTCCTCGAACCAGGCGACCGAGAGGTTGGTTGGGTGGCCCGTTGCGGCCGGATCCCGTTGGGCTACTTCAACGATTCTGACGCCACCCGCAAGACATTTCCCGAGGTGCAGGGTCAGCGTGTGGTGATATCGGGCGACCGGGCCGTCATGGAGGACGACGGCACGCTGCGGTTGTTCGGCCGCGATTCGCTGGTCGTGAACACCGGCGGCGAGAAGGTGTTCGTTGAGGAGGTCGAGGAGGTCTTGCGGGCCCATCCCGCGATCGCCGATGCGTTGGTGGTTGGCCGGCCAAGTGAACGCTGGGGTGAGGAAGTCGTCGCGCTGGTGGCGTTGCGCGATGGCGTTGATTTGGCGGAAGCCGCGCCCGGTTCACTTCACGCGCATTGCACGTCGGAATTGGCGCGGTTCAAGGCACCCAAGGAGTTCATCGTCGTGGAGGAGGTCCGCCGGCTTGGCAACGGTAAAGCGGACTATCAGTGGGCGAAAAGTGTTGCGACGCAGAAGGCAATGGCATGACTCACAGAGCGATTGACTGCCTGATCAACGTGCACTTCGGCGAAACCGACAAGCAGCTAACCTGGATGCTCAAGGTGCGTGACGACTACTTCAAGGGCCCAGAATCGATGTTCGCGCCGGTCGACCTTGCCGAGCTGCTCGACGAAATGGACGAGCAGGGCGTCGCGAAAGCCATCCTGATGGACAGCGTGGCGAAGCCGTCAGTGACCGCGCGTAAGTTCGTCGAAGCCAAGCCCGACCGGTTCGCGTTGGCGATGGGCGGGGTGAATCTGCTGCGGCCGATGCCCGCGCTGAGAGAACTCGGCGCGGTGGTCGCGGATCTTCCTGTGGCGTATGCCGTTGTGGGTCCCAGCTTCTGGGGTGACGGTCAATATCCGCCCAGTGACGCCGTTTACTATCCGCTCTACACCAAGTGCGCGGAGCTCGAGCTGCCACTGTGCGTCAACACCGGCATCCCCGGGCCGCCGATCCCCGGTGAGGTGCAGAACCCGATCCATCTCGACCGGGTCTGTGTGCGGTTCCCCGAACTCAAGCTGTGCATGATCCATGGCGCCGACCCGTGGTGGGACATTGCGATCAGGCTGATGATCAAGTATGAGAACCTGCACCTCATGACGTCGGCATGGTCGCCCAAGCGGCTGCCCGAAAGCCTCATGCACTACATGCAGACCCGCGGATCCAACAAGGTGATCTACGCGTCGGACTGGCCGGTGCTCAAGATGCGCCGCGTCGTTCCCGAGGCCCTTGCGCTGGATCTGCCCGCCGACGTACTCGAGAACTATCTCTACAACAACGCACACGAATTCTTCTTCGGTGGCAAAGAGGAGCACTGATGGATCGTTACGAACTACGCAGACTCGACTACAGCCTCACGGAGGACCACCAGGCCCTGCAAGCCGCCTACAAGGATTTCTTCAAGACCCACTGTTCGATCGAAACGGTGCGGGCCGCTGAGGAGTCTGGGTTCGACAAGAGCCTGTGGGAACGGCTGTGCGCGATGGGGGCCACGACGATGGCGTTGCCGGAATCCGTTGGCGGGGACGGGGCGACCCTGGTCGATCTGACGCTGGTGGCCGAGGAGATCGGCCGTTCGCTTGCGCCGGTGCCATGGATCGACCACGTCTGCACGGCTCGGCTGCTCGCCCGCTTGGGTGCGTTGGAGGCCGACGTCACAAACGGCAAGCAGCTAGCCGCGTTTGATCCGCAACACGCTAACGTGTCCGGCGCCCGGCTGATCCCGACAGGCTCGATCGCCGACCAGATCGTGGTGCGCGACGGTGACGACGTTGTGCGACTGACCTTCGGCACTCGCCCGGCCAAGGTCGACAACATCGGTCGGTTGCCGATGGCCTGGGTCGATCCCGCGTCGGCCGATAGCCGCACCGTGCTGGCCAGCGGCACCGAGGCGTCGGCGGAATACCAACGCGCGCTGGATGAATGGCGGGTGCTGACGGCCGCGGCGTTGGTGGGTCTCGTCGAGGAGACGATGACGATCGCCGCGGAGTTCGCCAAGACCCGCTACACGCTGGGTGTGCCGATCTCGACGTTGCAGGGCATCTCGCACCCCTTGGCGAATATCGCCATCACGGTGCACGGCGGGCGCAACCTCGCCCGCCGCGCGGCGTGGTTCTTGGACAACGAGCCCGACGAGCGGCCGGAGCTGGCGCCGTCGGCGTTCGTGTTCATGGCCGAGGAGGCGTCCAAGGCCGCGACGATGGCCGTGCATATCCAGGGTGGACTTGGAGTTTCGGCGGAGGCGGCCGCTACCGCGTACCTGGTTCGGGCCCGAGGATGGGCGCTGGCCGGCGGCGACCCTGGTGCCAGCGCCAAATACATCGCTGAGATCGTCGCTGCTCGGGAAAGCAGGTAAGGGAGACAATGGATTTCTCACGAGTTCAGCTGTCCGATGGCGATCAGGCCTTCCTCGACGAGTCCCGCGACTTCCTGCGCACACACGTCACCGACGATGTTCTTCGCCGTGATCGCGAGACCGGCGACAACTTCGACGAGGGTGTGCATTTGGCGCTCGGCGCCGCGGGCTATCTTGCGCGCGACTGGAAGCCCGAATCCGACGGCGGCTTCAACCGCGTGCGGCGGCGAATCTGGGAGCTCGAGAAGCGACGCGCCCGCCTGCCCTGGGTGACGTCTGGCACCACGGCCATGATCGCGCGGTCGGTGGAGAAGTTCGGCTCACCCGAGCTGAAGGCCGAAGTCATGCCCCGGGTGTTCAGTGGCCATGTGCGGCTTTGCCTTGGATACACGGAGCCGGAGGGCGGCTCCGATGTCGCCACCTGTAAGACCCGCGCGGTGCGCGACGGTGACAGCTGGGTGATCAACGGCTCAAAGATGTTCACTACAGGCGCGCACAACTGCCAATACGTCTTCTTGATCACCAATACCGACCCCGATGCGCCAAAGCA
>JAOPVX010000243.1 GCA_025965975.1 Mycobacterium sp.
AGCGGTCTCGACCGATAAGACAAGCGAGAGCCTTGTGCTGGCTAGCTTTCATAGTTTGAAGGCACTCATCATTATTTGACCGCAGCTGTAACAGACACATTGAGCGGATCATCCCGGCCGCGGCACGTGCCAGCGAGAACAATTAACCGGCGATGCCACTCGCGCCGTTATTCTGACAGACCCAAGCCGCCGAGCCGGCGTGCCTGAGACGATCGGGCGATGGAACCCAGTCTCGTCCTCGGCACTGTCGATGCCGACCATCTCTCAATCGTTCCGCTCGGGCGTGCGCATCCTGGGCCTCGGATTTCTGGGATGGGAATTGGGTTCGACCGACATTCAAGGTTCGGGCCAGCGGTTTCACGGCCCATGTCACTGCGGAACTCCGTGTCGATGAGATCCACAGATTCGCCGAGGGACTGAAGTTCATCAATGACAACCTTTTCGGTGCGGCCGTCCTTCAGAGCATGGAGGACTCGATCACGCTGTCGATCAAGTCCAACCCGAACGGGGCTCTAGACGTTTCGGGGGAAGTGACGGACCAGCCGGGGGTGGGCAATCGATTGTCGTTTGAACTGCACGGTTTCGACCAGACACACTTGTCGTCCTGGCTATCTCAGCTCTCCGCGATTGAGTTGAGATTCCCTGTCGTTGGCGAGCCATGAGTGTGACTTTGGCCGGAACCCGCGCCAGATCACCAGCCGCAACCGCTCCCATAAGCGGCCAGGTCAACGTCGTGTCACCTGCGCTGACCGACGGCGGCGCGGGGGCCAGGTGCAAAGTGGGTGCGCGCCCTCGTGTTCGGCGGATGATCGCGCCGGGGCCCGCCGCGGGCGCCGCTCGCAGACGGGCCGAACTATCCCTCACCTCGGTCCCTTCGGCGAGGGCGACACTGCACACTGCGACTGCGCTTCCATCGCCGAGTCCACCGATTCACTAGCGGGCTGCGGGCTGGTTCGTCGGGGCCGATTGGCCCATACGACGCGCAGCATTATCGACGGGCGCAGCAGCCGAGCCGGCGGATCGAGCATTCCGATTACTCGCATGAATTGTCCGGTGACGAGCGGATCGGTTTCGGCGGCGGTCATCACTCGGTCCAGGTACGAATTGGTGATTCGGATCGTCGGCGGCGTTCTTCCCACCACCTCCGGCAGCGCCAAGTCGGAGCCGACGGCGGTCTGCCAGGCCACCCGGACTTTCTTGGCGCTGGCGCGGAAGAAGCGTCGCGGCAGGCCGCGATCTCCGCGACGCAGACAGTCGCGCAGCACCATGGCTTCGATGGCGGCCACCGTCATGCCTTGCCCGTAGATCGGGTTGAAGCTGCAGATCGCGTCGCCGATGACAAGCAGACCGTCGGGCCTTCGGCGCATTTTGTCGTAGCGCCGCCACCGGTTGGACGGAACCCGATGATGATTGACTTCCCCGATCGGCTGAGCCACTCGAATTGCGTCCAGGACATGAGTGGGAGCGAAATCGGCGACGAAGCTGAGCATGTCGGCGAGCTCGGTTGGCGGCTGCAGTCCGGCCATCGCACCAACTGCGAACATCCAGGTGTTGTTTTCGTATCCAATCAAGCCGAACATCTTCGGCCGTCCCGCGACGGGGAACAGGGCAATCATGTGTTCCTGGACGGCGCCGGGCGCGATGCGCAGTCGTTGACACGCGTAGGCCAGGTGCACCATCAGCTCGTCCTCCGGGGGACGGCCGTAGCCGAGCTCCTCCAAGAAGTTCGGCGTCCGCGACCCCCGCCCGGTGGCGTCGACGACGAGATCGGCCGTCAGCGTCGTCGCACGGTTGACATCGCGGTCCACGACCCGCGCCCCGGTGACACGGTCACCAGCCGGTGTGGCGGTCAAGCCCACCACGTCATGGCCCTGAAGAATTGTCATGTTTTCGATGGCGCGCACCCGCCGCTGCACATTCCATTCGAGGAACGCCCGACTCGGAAACGAGATTGACATCAGCTCTGGACTCGGCGATCTGCCGGACCTGACCATCTGATGTCCCCCAACCGAAATCCACAGCTTCGAAAAGTCGCCGTCATCCCAGGTCGCAACGCCGCCGGCCGCGAGCTCATCGACAAAGTTGGGGAAGAGCTCCTCGAGGATCTGCGTGCCCCGCGCTGTGATGGCATGGATCTGCCTGCCCTGGGGGACGCCGCGCCTGTTCACCGCTGCTGTGGGCAGGATGTCGCGTTCGACCACGGTGACGTTTTCGTAGAAGTCGGCCAAGACTCTGGCGGCCAGTAGTCCGCCGATGCTGGCGCCAAGTACCACCGCATGTTCACCTAGCTTCGGCATAGCAATCTCCTTAACCTCGGTTAGCGAGTTGGTTTCTCGCCGGGCGCCGGTCAGAGCCGGTCCATCGCGCGGGACATCCGCGCGGCCTCCATGTAGCTGGGCTCGTGGCGTGGGTAGTGCACTCCAGGTTGGCTGAGCGCGGCGAGGATGCGACCAATTCGGGCCACCATGCTTGAGTGCAGCCACCGGCGCCGGGTGGTTGCGGACCCTGCCGCCGCTGCCGTGCTCAATGCCACTTCGTGCTCTGTCACGAGTACTGGTGTGGGCGGGGGAAGCATGATGGCAGCTCTTGACCTAGCTGGCTCGACGTCCGGCACCGCAAGGGGTGTCAGTTGTTGGTACGACATGGCAGGTTCTCCTTCGCCCGGCTGGATCAACATGTGGAACTCAGCGTCGAAAACCGACCGGCAATCCAGCGTCAATCGGACTGACCGGCGACGATTTCGGGGGCGGGCTCCTGGGTTGTTGTTAGGATTGACCAGCAGAAACGGGGGTAATGGACGCGATGACCACCGACTCACCGGGCGTGTTGGTCTCGGTTCGGGTGCTGGGCAGAATCGGTGTTGACGTCGACGGTGTCGCGGTTGCACTGCCGGACAGCCTGCGGGCAGTGGCGCTGCTGGGCTGGCTCGCCATCCATGCCGGGTCGCGGAGTCGTGCGGAGATCGCCTCGGCGTTGTGGCCAGATGTCACCGATTCGGCCGCCCGCAACAGTATGCGCACAGCGCTGTGGGCGCTGCGCCGAGCTTTCGGCCAGCATGCCGACGCGGTGCTGGACACCTCGCGCAACCGAATCGGATTGCGCAATGTCGAAGTTGACGTCGCACGGTTCGACGAGCTAGTCGCCGACGACCGCCTCGAAGAGGCGTTGGCCACGTCATCGGGCGAGCTATTGGGCGGCTTTGACGACGAATGGGCGATTCTCGCGCGGGAATCGCATCGCGACAGGGTGATCGCGCTGCTGAGTGATAGCTCTGACGAGGCTGCCGCCAACGGCGATTCGAAATTGGCCATCGAGCGGGCCCGGCAAGCCGCGGAGTTTAATCCGCTTTCTGAAACCTGTGCACGCCTACTGATGTGCCGCTACGACGAGGCCGGCGACAGCTCACTCGCGCTCGCGGTCTACTCGCGCATCGTGGACCGGCTTCGACGCGAATTGAAGATCGCCCCGGCAGACGAAACCTGGCAGCTGGCCGAGAAGATCCGCAGCCGTCAGCAGAGTCAGCGCCGAAAACAGCAGGCCTCCCACGATTTACGTCGGCTTGCGGCAACCCCGCTAGTCGGCCGCGACTCCGAGCTGCAATCGCTCGCACAGGCATGGCGCACAGCGCGTTCCGGCACCGGCGGAGCAGCGATCGTGCACGGCGAGGCGGGCATCGGAAAGACCCGTCTGGTCGCCGAACTCACCGAATTGGCCGGCCACACCGGTGGCCTGACCGCCATTGGGACCACGCCCACGATCGGCTGCCCACCGTACTGGCCGTGGGCCGAGCTGGGTAGTGCGCTGTTGCGCGGTCTGGGCGGCGTTCCCGACGGTGAGCCGTTCACGACCGCGCTCGCTCCGCTGCTGCCGACGCTGATCCAGCCGGGCGCGCCCGGCCCGCCCGATTTCGAACAGGCCCGGCTCACCGAGGGCTTGCTAGACCTGCTGACGTATGCGGCAGCTCAGGCGCCGGTGCTGGCGGTCCTAGAGGACATGCACGGCTGTGACGAGGCCAGCGCGGTGGTGCTCGCTCGCGCGTGCCGGCGGGTGCACACCTTCCCGGTGCTGCTGGTGTGGACGCGACGCTACAGTCCTGTGCAGGTCGCGCTGGCCGACGCCGAGCATGAGGCGCGGCACTGCGGGGCGCTGCTGGCCGATGTCGACCTGACACCACTGGCAGACCGCGACATCGCCGAGATCGCGCGCAACGGCGGGGTGGTCGATGACAACGCGATCGGCACGGTGGTCGCTTCGGCCGACGGCAATGCGCTGCTCGCCACCGAGGCGGCACGCGCGATCGCGCGGGGCGATACTGCGCTTGCCGAAGGGCTGCGCTCCACCGTGCGGGCCGCCAGCACACATCTGTCGGCGGCCTCGCGCACGCTGTGCGAGGTGATGGCGGTGGCCGGGCGCGCGCTGAGCATTGACGATGCCCGCCGACGGACCGGGCCCAGCGATGACGCCGAATTCGACGCTGCTTTCGAATCAGCTAGTGACGCGGGACTGTTGCAGATCGCTGATGGAGCAATCGATTTCCGGCACGCGCTGGTGCGTGATGCCTACTACGCCGACCTGGCGCAGCTGCAACAGATCAGGCTACACGCCGCTGCGGCGCGTGATCTCGACGAGAACGGTGAGCCGGAGCTGGCCGGCGAGGCCGCGCGGCATCTGCTGAGCGCTGGTGATAGTGACGGGGCAGCTCACCTCTTGGTGCGCGCCGCAAGCCACGCGATGTCCCTCGGTGCGTTGAGCCGCGCAGAGGAATTGCTGACCGAGTCTTCCGGTCTGCAGCCCTGCAATGTCGAGATCGTGCTGCAGCTGGCGGGTGTGGCCGCGCATCGCGGGATGGCCGATCTGGCGCAGGCGCGCTTCGAATGCGCGGTCAGCGCCCTCGACGCCGCCGACGATCGGCTCGGTATGGCGATCGCACATATTCGCTGGGCGGAGTGGAATACCGGTCCTCTATGCCGCCCCCTTGTCGCCCGGCGCTCCGTCAGCACGGCTTTAGAGGTGCTTGATACCGCTGGTGTGTCGGCGTTGCGGCTGCGGCTGCAGGCGCAGGCGTTCCTGGCGTTGTGCGAGGCGATGGCCGGCGACCCGGATGCCTGCCAGCAACTGCTGGACAGCATCGACGCACAATGTCGACGGCTGCCCACCGACGCAATCCGCGACATCCGCCGCCACATTGCTGCAACCCTGGCTCACATCCGGCGAGGGCGCTTCGACGAGGTCGCCGATGCCGGGCGGGCGGCTGCCGCGATCGCCCGCTCGATCGGACGTGTTGACTTGATGTACGGATCGCTGCTGAACGCGGCGGCAGGGCTGGCGTCGACTGGCGCCTACCGCGAGGCGCTTCTCCTGCTCGACGAGATCGGAACCATACCCGGCGGCGGTGCGCTGCCCCTGGCCATCGAGGCTGACGTGCAACTCTCGCGCGCCTGGCTGATGTCGCGCCTCGGCCGGCACGCGGAGGCGATTCGCATCGCCACATCAACGCAGCGGTTGGCCGAGCGGATCGCCGGCCCGGAACTCGCCGCGACCGCCGACGCCGAAACCGGCCGGGTTATGTTGCGCGCCGGACAGTACGACCAAGCCGCCGAGTTCCTCGCGCGGGCTCTGGATGTCGAAAGCGCCTCTATCCGAAGGCCGTTGGCGCGTCTGCAGCGCGCCGAAGCGCTGACACGTCTGGGCCGGCTCACCGACGCCGAACAGGAACTTGCCGCCGCCGTGCTAGAGCCCGTCGGGCCCGCCGACTGGCCCGACACGCTTGTCGCACGAATGGCGTTGGTGCGCGGCCTGATCGCTGCAGCGCGCGACGACCGCGCCGAGGCGCAGCGCAATTTGGAGCGCGCCGCGGCAGGCTGGCGCCGTCGCATCGGAACCACTGACGCGACGGGTTCGACCGCCGCGCTGGCCGACCTGGGGCGGCCGGTGATTGGTCAGATCTCGCCGGCCGAAGAACTCGACACCGTGCTTGCCGACCTAGCCCAACTCAACACCGGGAGCAACGATGCCAAGCTTTGACGACTCAACACAGACCCCCGCCGCGCCAGAAGACGTTTGGATGTTGTTGTACGACCCGGTGCGGTTTCCGGAGTGGTGGACCGGGATCGCATCGACAATCCCTGCTGTTGGTGACGGGGACTACACGATGTTCGTCGAAGGCTATCCCGACTTCCCGATGCCACAGGTTATGGACGCCCGGCCCCACGATCGGCGCGTCACCATCTCCTGCATGGTCTCCGATCTGGTGTTCCGGTGGCATCTCCAACCCGCAGACGGCGGCGGCACAATAATCTCTGTGCACGTTGATATTCCGGAGGCCGAAGCAGTGCGTTTGGATATGCAGCGGAAGGTGATCGAGTCGTCGCTGCGCAGACTTGGGAAGCTGGCGGCCGCTAACTAACTAACGTGCCCTTTCCGCCCGCACTTCACGGTTTCTCCGCGGCCGTTGGCCTCCTAACACGCAGATCCCATCCTCCAGCGTGCGGGACATTCCGGTCGCAAGAGTTACGTCAAGCCTTGACATTTAGACCCACCGGAGGCCGCAACGGAAGCGGCAGTATCGCGTATCACGGCAAGCAAGCGCATCGGTTACATGTGGATCCCGTGAGCATGATTAACGCGATGTCCCACACGGTGTCTGACGTTGAGGGCGGGCTGAGTGTGGCTCATGGCTAGCTGAAACGAGACCCTCGCAGCATCCCGAACAGCGCCAGCCACTTCGGCTGGGTAGTAGACGCGTTGAAGTTCTGCAACTGCGACGCGACCGTACTGCGCCCGTGCCAGGATGTGGGCCATGGTGGTGGTACTGGTGCACGGCAACCCGGAGACGGACGCGATCTGGGATTCCCTCGTGGAGGTGCTCGGGCGGGATGACGTGATCCGGCTGTCCCCGCCGGGCTTTGGTGCCCCGTTGCCGGACGGCTGGCCCGCCACCTACCTGGATTACCGCGACTGGTTGGAGGGCGAGTTGACCCGCTTCGACGCCCCGGTGGACCTGGTCGGGCACGACTGGGGCGGCGGCCACGTGCTGAACGCGGTGATGCATCGCCCGGAGCTGGTGCGCAGCTGGGTCAGCGACGTTGTCGGGCTGTTCGACCCGGACTACGTCTGGCACGATCTGGCTCAGGTGTGGCAGACACCCGGGGACGGGGAAGCCCTGGTCGGCGCCATGATGGGCGGCACGCTGCAGGAGCGGGCGGAACCGATGGTCGAGCACGGCGGCCTGACTCCGGAGGTTGCCGCCAAGATGGCCGCCGCCCAGGGCCCGGAGATGGGCCGGGCGATCCTGCTGCTCTACCGCTCGGCGGCGCAGCCCGCCATCGCCAAGGCCGGCGGGCAGCTCGAGAAGGCCGCGGCGCGGCCGGGGTTGTCGCTGCTTGCCACCGAGGACCACTACGTCGGCTCAGACGAGATCCGGCGCCGGGCGGCCGAGCGCGCAGGAGCCCACACCGAGGTGCTGGAGGGGCTGGGCCACTGGTGGATGGTGCAGGACCCGGCGCGCGGCGCGGCCGCGCTGACCCACTTCTGGGATTCGCTCGACTAAAAACGCCGTCACGTCCAGCCCACTCGCGCACTCTCGCGATGGGTCGAGGCAAAACCACTCCCCTACGCTCCCCCGCCAACTCGCGCCCGTCGAGCACGCACCGTTACCAGTAAACTGACGCGAGTTGCATTGTGCTACACAGTGTTTCGTCATCACTATTGTCCCGGCTCAGTGAATCTGGATGTCCTAAACGAACCTGCACGGCTCGGTTCAGCCGCTCGAGCCGCCTACAGAAACGCGCGATTGCCGTATCGGTCGAGCGAGACCAGCTCTTCGACGGGCCGACGCGTCGTGGGACCGTATTTGCCGATCGGCCAGCCAAGAGGTATTACCGCGCACGGAGTGACATTCCACGGCAGGCCAAGGGCGCGTCTCGCCAGCAGCTTGCTCCACAGCGGCACGGTGATCAGAGCCGCGCCCAAGCCGGCGGCACGTGCGGACAGCAGGAGGTTCTGAACGGCCGGATAAATGGAACCGTAGGCACTGCTCGTCGCCATCGGGGGCCAGGGTGGGATGACACCCTTGAGACACGCCACAACCACGACGGGGATCTCGTCGAAGTGATCCGCCTGCCATCGCACGGCTTTCTGTGGCCGGAGCATCTTCTGGTCACCGCGGCGTTCGAAGGAGCGCGTGTAGATCGGGCTCACCAGTTTGATGGCTCGGCGATTCAAGTGGCCCAATTTGGCGACTACTTCGCGGTCCTTGACGACGATGAACTCCCAGTTCTGCGCGTTCGAACCGGTCGGCGCCTTCATGGCCAGCTCCAGAAGGTGCAGGACAAGTGAGTCGTCAACCGGGTCACTCTTGATCCGACGGATCGAACGTTGGGTACGCATCGCTTCTTCGAGCGGCATTGCTAAGGGCTCTTGCTGCGTCATGACGATGATTCCAACACGTCCAGGCCGGCCATGGGGCTCTCTCGGACTAACACTGAATCGAGAGCTGACT
>JAOPVX010000261.1 GCA_025965975.1 Mycobacterium sp.
ATCTTGTCCATCATGTCGGCGACGACGGCCTGATACAGCGAGGCCTGCTCGGTGGTGAGCTGACAGTACTGCTTGATCTCGATCTTCTCGGGCAGGTCGTCGATGATCGCCGGGTCGGTCTTGACCCTGCGCAGGATGTAGGGCCGGGTGACCGCGCGCAGCTGCTCGGCCGGCTCGGTCTGTCCGTGCCGTTCGATTGGGATCGCGTAGCGGGTGCGGAATCGTTCGGAGGATCCGAGTAGGCCTGGGTTGAGGAAGTCCATGATCGACCACAGCTCGGCGAGCCGGTTCTCCATCGGCGTCCCGGTCAACGCCACCCGGTGCCCTGCCCGCAACCGGCGCACCGCTTTGGCCGCCCGTGACAGGCTGTTCTTCACCGCCTGCGCCTCGTCGAGCACCACCCGGTTCCACTCGTAACCTGCCAGCTCGTCGATGTCTCGGGTGGCCGTGGCATAGGTGCTGACGATCAGGTCGGTGTGCTCGAGGAGTTCACGCAGCCCGTCGCCGCGCAACCGCGCACCGCCGTGGTGCGCGTACACCCGCAGGCCGGGGGCGAACTTCGCCGTCTCCCGCTGCCAATTGCCCACCAGCGACATCGGGCACAGCAACAACGTGGGGCCGACGTTCAGATCCTGTTGTCGCTGAAGGGTTTCCACGGCCAGCAGTTGAACGGTCTTACCAAGGCCCATGTCGTCAGCCAGGCAGCTGCCCAAGCCCAGCGAGGACAGGAACGCCAGCCACGACAGGCCACGCTGCTGGTAGGGACGCAGCGTCGCGGTGAATCCGTCCGGCGGTTCCAGCGGCCGCAGCGACTGTGCGGCGGTCCCGCTGAGCAGGTCACCGAGCCACCCGTCGGCGCGAACAGCGATGACGTCGAGCGGGGTGTCGATGTCGTCGGGGTGGCTGGCGGCCAGCGCGAGGATCTCGGCGGCGGTCTTGCGGCCGGCTGGCTTGCGTTCCAGGAACTCCAGCCCGCGCCGCAGCTGCTCTGGATCCACCGCCACCCACTGGCCGCACAGTCGGATCAACGGGGCCTTGGCCTCAGCGAGCACCGCAATCTCGTCCTCGGTGAGTGTGTCGTCGCCGACGGCCAGCTCCCAGCGGAACTCGACCAGCTGGTCGCGGCCGAACTTACTGGCCTTGCTCACCACTCCGTCGACCGGGGTGTGCGCGGACAGGGCGAGGCCCAGCTTGCGGCGACGGTCCCACCAGGACGGCAGCAACACGCCGAACCCGGCCTCGTCGAGCACCGCCGCCGTGCCCGACAGGAACCGGTAGGCGCCGTCGGCGTCGAGTGTGAGCCCGGACGGGCGCGCGGTGCGCAGGCCGGGCGCGAGCTCGGGGTAGATCCGGCTGGCACGGCCCAGCTCGGTCAGCAGCAGCTCCTGCGGTCGGTCCAGCCACCGGCGCAGGGTGCCGTCGTCGTTCCACGCCTGCTCGGCGGGGACGAGCAGGCTGGGGTCCTCCGTCGACTGCAGCAGGAACTCCAGCCGCCACGACGAACCCGCCGACGTGTCGCGATCATCGGTGTCGGTCTCCGATAACCGGAACGTCGCCCTCGCCGGCCCGACCATGCCGGTGCCGACGCCATCCCACGGCCGCAACGCCTGGGCCAGTGCCTCGAGTTCATCGGGTTCCGCGTCGAACCGGCCGTCCGGACCGGTCAGCGCCGCCAACCAATCCTCTACGGCGGGCCGACGCCTCTGGCGCCCCCGGCGCGGGGGAACCAGGTCGATCGGCGGCAACGCCGCGCGCACGGCCGCATCGACCATCGCGTCCAACGCCGACACCACCAGTTCGTGCGGGTCGTGCCCGCCAAGTTCGGCCCGGCATACCGGCGGCATCGCCGAGGTGAGTGAGCTCATCGCGACCACGTCGCGACCCTGCAACACCGGACGCCAGCACGCGATCGCGCCGTGCGTGTCACGCCGCAGCTCCGGCAGCACCCGAGCGCGCTCGACCAACTCACGCGCAAAAGCGGCCAGTTCGGCGAGATAGCCCACGGACGCGCCGTACCGGATGTCCGCGACAGGCTCGCCGATCGCCGCCAACGCGGCTCCGGCATCCAGTTGCACGACCGGAACCGTCCACGCCAACAGCGTGGCGTCGGTTCGCCCGGCAGGGCGCGGGATGACCCGGATCAACTCCGGCGAGTCCAGCGGCGCCGACCGCAACGACGGCAAGAGCAGCACCGAAGTACCGGGCTTGCCCGGATGTATCCCCGCGATCGCGTCGGCGGCCGCCGCGAACGGGTGCGGCCGCGCGGAACGCAGCGCCTGACTCGGGCTCTTCACCAGCAGATCGGAGTCCTCGGCCCACAGCCGCAAACTGCCCGACATGGACCAGAAGCCGTGCAGGACCAGCATTCAGTTCCCTCTTTTCGTGCTGCGCGGTGCCAGGCTAACCGGGGAACACTGCCGCGCGACTCCGCAGCGCCGCTAAGCTACCCGAGATCGTCGAGTTCGTCCTCGAAGCACCCGAACGGCGCCCCCCGGGCGGATAACCGACGACGAACATCCGCCGATCGCCACCAGGCCCACTTGGGATCGTCGAACTGCCCCGCCTCGATATTGTCGGCGGACCGGCAAGCACATTTCGGAGTTCCCCTCCGCCCAACAGTGCGCCACCGCTGCATGGACCGATCGTATCGGGCGGCGACGCCGCGACACGATGTCCGAATCCCGCGTGTTCGCCCA
>JAOPVX010000262.1 GCA_025965975.1 Mycobacterium sp.
CGCTCACCGATCCGGCAGTACGCGATGGTCTCCTTCGATCCGTCGAGCCCAGCTTCGGCGTACAACGCGGTGAGAGCGTCGTCGGACTTGAAGGTCCCGTCCTCGTTGGCCGCCTTGCTCCACGGAACATTGATGGCGGTCGGGATATGCCCAGCCCGCTGACTCTGTTCCTGAGGCAGGTGCGCCGGCGCCAGGATCTTGCCCGAGAACTCGTCGGGGGAGCGGACGTCGACGAGGTTCTTGTCCCCGATGGCGGCGATGACCTCATCACGGAATGCGCGGATGTCGTTGTCCGGCGCCTGCGCGGTGTACGACGTCGACGCGCGATCGGGCACGTCCTTGACGAGCGGGCGGCCGTCCAGCTCCCACTTCTTGCGGCCACCGTCGAGCAGCTTCACGTCCTGGTGGCCGTACAGCTTGAAGTACCAGTAGGCGTACGCGGCGAACCAGTTGTTGTTGCCGCCGTAGAGGATCACGGTGTCGTCATTGGAGATGCCGCGATCGGACAGCAGCTTGGAGAACTGCTGGGCGTCGACGAAATCGCGCCGTACCGGGTCCTGGAGATCGGTGCGCCAGTCCAGCTTGACCGCGCCGGCGATGTGTCCGCCGTCGTAGGCGCTGGTGTCCTCGTCGACCTCGACGAAGACGGTGTTGGCGGCGTCGAGATTGCTCTCAGCCCAGTCAGCGGTTACCAGGACGTCGGAGCGGGCCATGGAGAACCATTCGCTAGCTTTCGGTGGAAAAACACCTGGTTATGCCGTGCTCGGTGTATGGCGGAGTCGTGCGACGAGCGGGTAGAGCTGGCAGCCCAGGCAGATGCCGAAGGCCGCGTTGAGGAATGCCGCGACCAACGCGAACGCGGTCGCAATGACACCCAGTAGTGGGATACCTGCGGCGAAGCCGATCACACCGACGACGGCGAAGCTAAACCCGACCAACTGAGCGAACTTCAACGGCGGCACGGGTTCCCGTTCGGTGACGGGTCCCAGGCGCGGCGCGACGAGGTGGCCGAAAACGATGCCGTACGGGTGCCGGCGCGGACCTCGCACCGCGCCGATCGCGAAGACGACCGCCTGCAGTCCCAGGACCACCGCCGCGGTATGGGCGCTGAACGCCGAGACCGCCAGGGCGATCACCAGCAGGCCGGTGGTGATCCAGGCGGCGAACCGGGGACCCCGAACGTCCACCTGATCGGTGTTATTCGTCGACATGAGAGTGCTCCTGTTGCATGGCTGGGCTGGGCGTGGGCACACCACAAGGTGATGCTCCGAGAGCGGCGCGAAAAGGAGGGCGCGGCTACTCAGCAGCTACAACAACAACAGCAACAACCCGCTGTGCGGCACAGATCAACTGCGCGGCGCTTGGTGAGCGTGAGCTCGAGGCGGGCGGACACGTTTGACAGCTTACCCAATACCACGGCGCCTAAGCCAATAGCGGTTCGAGGGCGGACCGCAGGTCAGCGGCCTTCGGCACACCCGCGGTGCGGTACCGCTGCCTGCCGTCCGCATCGAAGATGAATGTGGTGGGCAGGGACAGCACCGAAAGCCTGCGGACGGCCTGTGGATTGGCGTCCATGTCGATCTCCACATGCGCGACGTCGGCCAGCTCGCCGCACACCTGGTTCACCACCCGTCGCACCCCGGCACACGGCCCGCACCACACCGCACTGAAGTGCACCACGGTCGGTCCGGTGCGGGACAGGCCCAGGTCACCGGTGTCGACGAGGGCCTCGGCTGACGTCTCGGGGGTATCGCGGGTATCGCGGGTATCGCGGGTATCGCGCAGTACACCGTTGCGCCGGTTCAGCCAGGTGCCGATGACGGCTGCCAGCCCCAGCGCAGCCGCGGTCGCGACGATGGCAGCGATCATCGAAGAGGTCATGACTGTCTGAACCCATCGAGCGCGATGGTTACTCCCTCGGTGATGCCTTCGATGATGACGTCGGAGCCCCGGGCGCCCTGGCTGGTCGGTTTGACGCCGAATGGCAACTTCTGCCCGGGCAGGCTGGTGCTGAATGCGGCCAGCACCGCGTCCTTCTTGTCGTCGGGCACCTGCTGGTCGGCCGTGCCCGCCCCGGTGAGCACACCGGTGGCGGTGAGTACCAGCGTGGTCTGGTCGGCGCCCGCGATGGAGAGGTCCACCGCAACGCTGACGCGCTTGTCGTAATCGGCGGCCTTGGGTGTACCCGTGAAGACCAGGCCGCGACTGCTGGAAATCCCGGACTCGGTGGTGCCGCCGGTGGCGTCGTTACTCTCCTTGGACGGTGCCTCCACCATCAGGTCGTTGATCCCCATGAACCGGCCGACGTGCGTCGAGTCGATGATGATCCGGCTCTCCAATTTGCCGACCGGCAGCGGCGCGTTCGGCCTTACCAGCCATGAGGCCCGAGTGAGGTCGATCGAGTGCAGGGTGGCTTCCAGCGAGGCTTTGCCGCCCACAGCGTGATCAACGCCATTGGCCTTGATTTCCACCTCGTCGTAGTGGTGGCGCATCGCCTGTGGAATGAACGGGAAACCGAGGATGCCGACGGACGGATCCCAGGACAGCTGAGCTTCGCTGCGCACCGCGCGGGCCAGCCGGTATTCGGCGTAGATGGCCGATCCGAAGTCGGCGCCGACGGCCGCTATCAGGACCGCGGCCAGGGCCGCGGCGAGACCGATCAGCAGCTTACGCACCCGGACATTCTGGCCCACGCGCCTGCACCGACCGCTTCGGCACGGCTAAATCGCAGGTGGCGCGCTATCGTTAGAGCACCGTTGGCCGGTAACGGCCAGATGTCGGCCATGAATCTGGGAGATGTTTTCCCAGCGCGCTGGAGGGCCTGTTGGATCTACTGCTATTGACCGTTGACCCACATCCCGAGTCGGTCCTGCCTTCGTTGTCGCTGCTCGCCCACAATGTGCGGTCGGCGCCGACAGAGGTGTCTTCGCTGTTGGAAGCCGGCTCTGCTGATGTGGCGATCGTCGATGCGCGGACCGACCTGGCCGCCGCGCGCGGCCTGTGCCGACTGCTGGGCACGACGGGCACAGCGGTACCGGTCGTTGCCGTCGTCAACGAGGGCGGCCTGGTGGCGGTCAACGTCGAATGGGGACTCGACGAGATCCTGCTGCCGAGCACCGGCCCCGCCGAGATCGACGCCCGGTTGCGGTTGCTCGTCGGGCGGCGCGGCGGCATGGCCAACCAGGAGAGCCTCGGCAAGGTCAGCCTGGGCGAACTCGTCATCGACGAGGGCACCTACACCGCGCGGCTGCGCGGCCGGCCGCTCGATCTCACCTACAAGGAATTCGAGCTGCTGAAGTACCTCGCCCAGCACGCAGGCCGGGTGTTCACCCGCGCGCAACTGCTGCAGGAGGTGTGGGGCTACGACTTCTTCGGCGGCACCCGCACGGTCGATGTGCACGTGCGCCGGCTGCGCGCCAAGCTCGGCACCGAGTACGAGTCGTTGATCGGCACCGTGCGCAACGTCGGCTACAAAGCTGTGCGGCCCGCCCGCGGCCGGCCGGCGTCCGCGGGATCCGACCTGTCCAACGATGTGGGCGACGAGACCAACGGCTACGAGGCCGCCCCTGACAGTTTGCCGGAGTCGCTCGACCCGCTGCACAGTCAGTGACCGAAGCCGGCTGGCGGACGAGTCTTCCCGCCGCCGCCCAGCACCAGATCCGAGATCTCGTCGAGGCGGCAACCAGTGCCGACGGTGTCGCACCGGTCGGCGACCAGGTGCTGCGCGAACTGGCCCACGACCGCACGGCACATCTGGTCGCGGTCGACGGTGACGCGGTCGTCGGCTATCTCGACCTGACGCCCGGGACCGACGCCGGCCCGCCGATGGCCGAGCTGGCGGTGCACCCCGACAGCCGCCGTTGCGGAATCGGCTCCGCCATGGCACGGACCGCACTCGCCAAGGGCGGCAACGACACTCGTCTCTGGGCACATGGCAACCTCCCGGCGGCACAGGCCACGGCGGCCGGCCTGGGTCTGCGCGCGGTACGCGAGCTGCTGCAGATGCGCCGCCCGCTGGCCGACCTGCCGCAGGTGGAGATCCCCGCCGGGGTGCGGATCGCCACCTACTCCGGTCCCGACGACGACGCCGACTTGCTGCGGGTCAACAACGCCGCCTTCGCCTGGCATCCCGAGCAGAGTGGTTGGACACCGGCCGAGATCGCCGAACGCCGCGGCGAGCCGTGGTTCGATCCCGACGGGTTGTTCATGGCCTTCGACGATCAGAGCGGCGCTTTGCTGGGCTTTCACTGGACCAAGGTGCACGCTGAGGTTCCCGGGCTGGGCGAGGTGTACGTCGTCGGCGTGGACCCGGACGCGCAGGGCCGCGGGCTGGGCCGCACACTGACGCTGATCGGGATGCATCACCTCGCGAAGCGACTGCCTGCAGGAGAGGCGATTCAGCCCACGGTGATGCTCTACGTGGAGTCCGACAACCCCGCCGCGGTGCGTACCTACGAGCGGCTGGGTTTCGATGTTTTCAGTGTCGACACCGCCTATTCACGCGGTCCTGGTTAGTACCTGCGAACGGAGCGACAGGCAACGGCTCAGGACGCACGCCCGTCCTGCGGTTCGTCGACGTAAGCCCCACCTCGGTTCATCTTCCGTTCATCATTCGGAGGGTGGCTATTCACGGCGGCCACTTAGGTTTTGTGCCGAGCATCGATGGGTTTGCTCGACGGAACACGGTTCCGTGGCTCGGCCTGACCCCCGGTGGCGGACGAACGTACGTCACCCTGACTCCATGAAGGAGCTACGTGAAGCTCAACCGATCTGGTGCCGCGCTGAGCCTGCTGGCCGCGGGTGCCATGTTGATATCGGCCTGCGGTAGTAACAACAACGCGACGTCGACTAGTTCCAGCGGCTCCCCCGCCGTGTCGGGTGCGGCGTCGGCAAAGATCGCGTGCGGCGGTAAGCCGACGCTGAAGGCCAGCGGCTCCACCGCTCAGGCGAACGCAATGACCCGCTTCGTCAACGCGTACGAGCAGGCCTGCTCAGGTCACACACTCAACTACACCGCCAATGGCTCGGGAGCCGGCGTGAGCGAATTCGTCGGCAACCAAACCGACTTCGCCGGGTCGGATTCGCCGCTGAACAAGGACAAGGGCGAGTACGACAAGGCCGCGCAGCGGTGTGGGTCCGATGCGTGGAACCTGCCCGTGGTGTTCGGCCCGATTGCTATCACCTACAACTTGTCCGGCGTGGACTCGCTGGTGCTGGACGGGCCGACAACGGCCAAGATTTTCAACGGCACCATCACCAGCTGGGATGACCCGGCGATCAAGGCGCTGAACTCCAGCGCCACGCTGCCCGCACAACCCATCCACGTGGTTTTCCGCAGCGACGAATCCGGGACCACCGACAACTTCCAGAAGTATCTGGACGCCGCCTCTGATGGCGCCTGGGGCAAGGGCGCAGGTAAGACGTTCAATGGCGGCGTCGGCGAGGGCGCCAAGGGCAACGACGGCACCTCTGCGGCCATCAAGAACACCGACGGTGGGATCACCTACAACGAATGGTCCTTCGCCAAGGCGCAGAACCTCAAGTGGGCCAAGGTTGTGACGTCGGCGGGACCCGACCCGGTGGATATCACCGTCGATTCGGTCGGTAAAACCATCGCCGGTGCCAAGGTCAAGGGCCAGGGCAACGACCTGGTGCTCGACACCTCGACGTTCTACAAGCCTGCCCAGCCAGGCTCGTACCCGATCGTGTTGGCGACGTATGAGATCGTGTGCTCGAAGTACTCCGACGGGCAGACCGGTCCGGCGGTGAAGGCGTTCTTGCAAGCCGCGACCGGGCCCGGGCAGAGCGGTTTGGCTGACAATGGGTACGTCCCGGTGCCCGCCGAATTCCTTCCCAAATTGACGACCGCCATCGACGCCATCGCTTGATCGACGTCAGTCGTGACATTACGGCCGGAACTAGGCTCTTCCCCTGGGGTGCCAAATGCGGCGCTCCAGGGGAGGATTCCTGGCATGCCTGACGAGGACGGGCTCAAGGTGCCTCCGAGCGCGATCAACGCCGGAACCGGCCGGTTAGGTGATCGGCTCTTCAAAGCGGTGGCGATCGCCGCCGCGTCGACGATCGTCATCGCGATCGTGTTGATCGCGGTCTTCTTGTTGATCCGCGCCGTGCCATCACTGCGGGAAAACCACGCGAACTTCTTCACCAGCACCCAGTTCAGCACCTCCGACGCCGCCAACCTGGCGTTCGGGATCCGAGATCTGTTTGCGGTCACCGTACTAAGTTCGGTGTTCGCGCTGGTGCTGGCGGTACCGGTGGCCATCGGCATCGCGGTGTTTCTGACGCACTACGCGCCCGCGCGGTTGTCGCGGCCCTTCAGCGCGATCGTGGACCTGCTCGCCGCGGTGCCGTCCATCGTCTTCGGGTTGTGGGGCATTTTCGTGCTGGCGCCCCAACTCAAGCCGGTCGCGGTGTTTCTGAACCACCACCTTGGGTGGCTGTTTCTGTTCAAGCAGGGCAACGTGTCGTTGACCGGAGGTGGCACGATCTTCACCGCCGGTATCGTGCTCGCGGTGATGATTCTGCCGATCATCACGTCGGTGTCCCGCGAAGTATTCCGGCAGACACCGGTTCCTCAGATCGAGGCGGCCCAAGCCCTTGGCGCTACAAAATGGGAAGTCGTGCGGATGACGGTGTTCCCATTTGGACGAAGCGGTGTCGTCGCGGCATCGATGTTGGGCCTCGGGCGAGCGCTCGGCGAAACCGTGGCGGTGCTCATCATCTTGCGGTCCGCGGCGCAGGCGTCGCATTGGTCCCTGTTCGACGGCGGCTACACCTTTGCCTCCAAGATCGCTTCCGCGGCCGCTGAATTCAGCGCGCCGCTGCCCACCGGCGCCTACATCGCGGCGGGCTTCGTGTTGTTCGCTTTGACATTCGTCGTCAACGCCGCCGCGCGCGCAATCGCTGGAGGGCGGGTCAACGGATGACTACCACCCCGCTCGACCAGCCGGTCAAGGCACCGACCTTCCATCCGGTCAGCTTCGGACGCCGGGTCAAGAACTACACGGCCTCGTCGCTGTTTTTGGCCGCGTTCGTGATCGCGCTGATTCCGCTGGTATGGGTGCTCTACATCGTGATCCAACGAGGATGGCGCGCGGTCGTGTCGTCCGGTTGGTGGACGCACTCGTTGCAGGGTGTGCTGCCCGAGCAGTTCGCCGGCGGCATCTACCACGCGCTGTACGGGACTCTGATCCAGGCGGCGATCGCTACCGTGCTCGCGGTGCCGCTCGGCATCATGGCGGCGATCTATCTCGTGGAGTACGGCACCGGTCCGCTGGCAACGGCCACCACATTCATGGTCGATGTGCTCGCCGGCGTGCCCTCGATCGTCGCTGCCCTGTTCATCTTCAGCCTCTGGATCGCGACGCTGGGGTTCCAGCAGAGCGCTTTCGCGGTGTCGCTGGCACTTGTGCTGCTGATGCTGCCGGTGGTGGTCCGCTCCACCGAGGAAATGCTCAAGCTGGTGCCCGACGAGTTGCGAGAAGCCAGCTACGCCTTGGGTATTCCGAAATGGAAGACCATCGTGCGGATCGTGGTACCCACCGCCCTGCCCGGCATCATCAGCGGTGTCCTGCTGTCGATCGCGCGCATCATCGGCGAAACCGCACCGGTACTGGTCCTCGTCGGCTACAGCCGCTCCATCAACTTCAATCTGTTCGACGGCAACATGGCCTCGCTCCCGCTGCTGATCTACACCGAGCTGACCAACCCGCAACAGGCGGGACAGCTCCGGGTCTGGGGCGCCGCTCTGACTCTTCTCATAGTGGTGGCATTCCTCAATCTGCTTGGCGCAGTGGTAACCCGCCTGCTATCCCGAATACGCTATCCCTGACAGGACA
>JAOPVX010000361.1 GCA_025965975.1 Mycobacterium sp.
CAATCGGCCCAGTCGCCGTTGCCGCTGGTGCCCTTGTACTCATCGCGGGGCACGCACGGCAGGTGCATCAGGGTCGGGTTGAAGTACAGGAAGAACGGCGTGTCCTTCTCGACACTGTCGTCGATGAAGTCGAACGCTCGTCGCAGGTATTCCACATCGGCGTCACGTTTCACTTCGAATGTCAGCTGCTCACATTCTGTCGGCGGCTGGCCTTTGGTGCTTTCCAGCATGTAGGACACCGGGTCGCGGTTGGGGTCATACCAAGGGTCGGTCTCCCATAGTGCTTCGTCATAGGAGTGCGGCGGCCCGTACCAGGTGTCGAATCCGTGGTCGGCTGGCCAGCGGCCCTCTTCGTCGCCGACATGCCATTTACCCAGACACGACGTGGCGTAACCGGCCTCGGAGAAGATGTCGCCGAGCGTGCGCTCCCAGCTGACCAGACCGAACGGCATCCCATGTCCGGACGCGGTGTGGTTGCCCGACCGGACCGCGTAGCGCCCGGTCAGCAGCGCTGAACGGGTCGGGGTGCACTGGGATTCGGGCGCGTAATTCAGCAGTTGGAAGCCTTGCGCGGCGAATGCGTCGATGCGCTTGGTGTCGGCGCCGCGCAGTATTCCCCCGCCGTAGCAACCGAGTTCACCGAATCCGAGATTGTCGACGTGGAAGAAGACGACGTTCGGCGACGCAGATTCCGACATTGGGGCCTCCTCCGCTGCCGACGGCAGCCGCCACCAGTATGGATGTAGCCACTACGTGCTCGACGTGGATTCGACGTCGAACCGTTGCGCGGTTGCCGTCTCTTTTGCTCAGCCCGAGACGCGGGCATCCGGCCTCCTGCGGGGGAACGTCCGCTACGACATCGACGGCAGTCCTCGTCGATGGGAGCAGTTCACGGCGTAGCGGGACGGAGCCTGGTAGCCCAGAGCCGAGCGCCGGTGATTGTTGTAAGCGTGCTTCAGTCGGTGATGACGACACGGGCCCCGATGCCGTCACTGCTGCGAGTTGGAGGTGTCCGTATGGATCCGATCGGCGATGTAAGCGCCGTATTGACCGGATCCGCGGCGCGCATGGCGGATCGCTGTTTGCGGGTTCAGACCGAGTGCGTCGGCCAGGACAGGTGGCGGGGTGGTCTGTGTGATGGTCTGCCAAGTTCCAATACGCGTGGAGCGCGGGGGGAATCCTAATTTCTTCAGTCGGATCCGGACGTGGTTGGCGGTGAGGTGGCTTCCGGCTAGATAGCCGGGAAATACCCATGGGGTAACGGCATTGGCGGCGGTTTGCCGGTTGGCAACGGATTTGCTGACCGCGATGACGAGTCCGTCGAGTGGGTGTTCGAGGATGACGGGGTGCTTCCCGAGGGTGATGGCCTGGGCGCCGTGGGTGGATGGTGATGTCTTTCCACTGCAGTGCCACCACCTTGCGGGCGGGTTGCCCGAAAACGAGGATGAGCGCGGCCATCAGGCGATCTTCAGCGGTCATGTCGGGATGAGCGAACAGTCTCTTAAGCTGTTCTATTTGTTCGTCAGCGGTTTTCTCCTGGGTGGTGTCTCGTCGATGGGGCGTGATCTCCAACTTCGGCAGCCGATAGCTCTTGATCGCCCAGGGCAGGAATCGGGTCAGTAGACGCCGCGTCTCGGCCCCCTCGGCGATGTAGCAGTCGACATCGGACTGTGACACTTCGGTGAATGGAACCGATTGCCCTGCAAGCCAATTGAGGAAGTCAACCGCTACGGTGACGGCCTGCTTACTAGCCAGGAACCGGCCTTCGCTGCAGCCACCGTCGAGTTTGTGGGCGAGGTGCCACCGCAGGTAACTGCGGACGACGAGTTGCGATGCCGGGTCGTCGACTTCGGTGAGTTTGTCCGATGACCAGGTGTCGAACCTGTCGCGGTAGTCGACCTTGGCGTCGGCGATGCCGTGTTCAGCGAGCAGTGCACGGATGTGAGTGGTTGGCCGCGACGGAGGGAGGCCGTTCAGCAGTGACTGATCGATGCTGGGCCTCTGCGCGAGCTGAAGCAGGATGGAACGCACGCGCTGGTTGCGCAGCCACGTCACTCCGCTGTTGGGCCGCGTCATGGATTTCAGGGCGAAGGCCATGGGTTCGAGCTGAGCGTTGATCGTGCCCGTCGCGGGATCGCTGAGAAGTTGATCGACTTGTGTCGCGAGTTCACACCGCCAACAATGGCCGGCTCGATAGAGTTCGGCCTCCTCTCCGCATTGGACGCAGTCCACGTTGAGGCGGATACTGCTGCACTTGCGGCAGAGGAGCTCCCCGGCGGGAGTTCGGCCCGGACAGATCCCGACGTGTCGGCAGCGGACGCAGCGGCCGGTGGTGCGTTTACCGGCCAGGTAGCAGTAGTTGCAGATCGGTTCTCCCTGCCACCGCGCCACCGTCTGGTAGGCCTGGTTGCAGCGCTGGCACGGACTGTATTTGGTGGGGTCGGGGAGTGGTTTGGGGCGGGCCAACGTCGTTATGTCTCCTCGTCCTCGACGACGCGAACACGGCGAACGCCTGGGGCTTTCTGCTTTCTCGGCCTCGGATCTGAGCCGGGGTGGAGGTCGGGTGCGTTCGCTGTCGCCCGGGCTTCCATCACCACGATCGGTTCGAACAGTTCCGCCGGTGAACAGTCCAGGATGTCGCACAACGCGGCGAACACCCGGGTGTTGATGCGTTCTGGCTTGCTGGTCATCAGCCGATAGGTTTGTGGCTGCGATAACACGATTCCGCGCGAGCGCAGCAGCGGGATGAGTTCGGTGGACTTCCACAGGTTGTGGGCTGCCATGAGTTTGCGCAGGTTCCACTCGAAATCGATCCGCTTCTGGGTGGTCATGGCGTGTCTCCGTAACTGATGTCCGCCGATTCGAGGCGTCGGCTGATCATGCGTTGCAGACTTTTCTGCCGGTAGTCCGACGACACCTGTGTGTAAAGCGCCGTCGTCGAGGATTGCTCGTGCCCGACCTGTTGCTGGACGAACAGCGGATCATATCCAGCCTCGATCAGATGGGTCACATACGACCGCCGGAATCCGTGCAGGGA
>JAOPVX010000364.1 GCA_025965975.1 Mycobacterium sp.
TCGAAGGCGCGACTCAGGCGTTCGGCCTTCCCGGTGCCGCGATCAACCCGCTCTACTCCGCGATGCGGGCCCATGGCGGCATCCGGCACATCCTGGCGCGGCACGTGGAAGGCGCCAGTCACATGGCCGAGGGTTTCACCCGCGCCGCCGCCGGCAACATCGGTGTCTGCATAGGGACGTCCGGCCCGGCGGGTACCGACATGATCACCGGGTTGTACTCGGCCTCAGCGGATTCCATCCCCATTCTGGCGATCACCGGCCAGGCACCGGTGGACCGGTTGCATAAGGAGGACTTCCAAGCTGTCGACATCGCCGCTATCGCTGCGCCGGTGACGAAGATGGCCATGACGGTGCTCGAACCCGGACAGGTTCCCGGCGCATTCGCGCAGGCCTTTCACCTGATGCGCTCCGGGCGCCCCGGGCCGGTGCTGATCGATCTGCCCATCGATGTGCAACTGGCCGAGATCGACTTCGATCCCGACACCTACCAGGCCCTGCCGGTCTACAAGCCCGCCGCGACCCGGGCCCAAGCCGCCAAAGCCCTCGACATGCTAATGACCGCTGAGCAGCCACTGATCGTCGCCGGCGGCGGCATCATCAACGCCGACGCCTGCGCGCTGCTGGTCGAACTCGCCGAGATCCTCAATGTTCCCGTGGTGCCAACGCTGATGGGATGGGGCGTGATCCCCGATGATCACCGGCTGGCCGCGGGCATGGTGGGACTGCAGACAGCCCATCGTTACGGCAACGCCACCATGCTGGCATCCGATTTCGTGTTGGGCATCGGCAACCGCTGGGCCAATCGGCACACCGGCGGACTCGAAACATACCGCCGGGACCGGCGATTCGTGCACATCGACATCGAGCCCACGCAGATCGGTCGCGTTTTCGCCCCCGACTACGGGATCGTCTCGGACGCCAAGGCCGCGCTTTTGCAGTTAATCGATGTGGCCGAAGAGCGACGATCCACTGGCGCGCTACCGGACTGGAGCACCTGGGTGCAGGACTGCCGGCGGCGCAAGCAGACGATGCACCGCAAGAGCCACTTCGAAGACGTGCCGATCAAGCCGCAGCGCGTCTACGAGGAAATGAACCGCGTCTTCGGCCGCGACGTGCGCTACGTCACCGCGATCGGGCTGTCACAGATCGCCGGCGGGCAGTTCTTGCAGGTCTACAAGGCACGCCACTGGATCAACTGCGGTCAGGCCGGCCCGCTGGGATGGACTGTCCCCGCGGCCTTGGGTGTGGTCGCGGCTGACCCCGACGCCACGGTGGTCGGCCTGTCCGGCGACTACGACTTTGAGTTCCTGATCGAAGAACTCGCGGTCGGCGCGCAGTTCAACCTGCCCTATGTCCATGTCGTGGTTAACAACTCCTACCTGGGGCTGATCCGCCAGGCGCAGCGCAACTTCGACATGAACTACTGTGTGTCGCTGGGCTTCGACAACATCAACGTGCAAGAGGGAGTCAGCGACATCCCGAAGGGATACGGCGTTGACCACCTGCGCGTGGTGGAAGGCCTCGGCTGCAAGGCCATTCAAGTGACCGAACCCGATGGAATCGCTCCGGCTCTACGGCAGGCAGAACAACTCGCCCGCGAGCACAAGGTTCCGGTGGTGGTGGAGGTCTTCTTGGAGAAGATCACCAATATCGCGATGGGCACTGAGATCGACAATATCGTCGAGTTCAACGACCTGGCGGAGTCGATCGACGACGCCCCCACGGCGGCCGCGCTGCTTCTCGACTAGCCCGTCGTGAGGCCAACGATCCATGTCAGCTACTGAGCGGTTGCAGTGCGTCATCGTCGACGACGATGCCCGTTTCGCCGCTGCCGCCTCGAAACTCCTTGAAGGCCAGGGCATCGAGGTGCTTGGAGTCGCCCGCTAATGCGCAGAGGCGTTGACATGGTGGAGGAGTTGGGGCCCCCATGTCACCCTGGTCGACGTAAATCTCGGGAGCGAATGCGGGTTCAATCTCGCCGAGCAGCTGCACCGACGACAGTCAGTCGTGATTCTGATCTCGACCTACGCCGAACACGATTTCAGTGAAATGATTTCCGACAGCCCGGCAGTGGGATTTTTGACGAAATCGCAACTGTCGTCCAGCGCGATCCGAAGGATGCTGAGCGTGGCATGAATGCGTGGCGCTGAGCCTAGATCGCAAGTTCCTTGTCGAACTCCGAGGCCAAGTCGCGCGCCACGCGTTTGAGCAGCGGCGCGACCTTGGTCGCGGACTTCAATGTTACCCGGGCGGCCGGGCCGGAGATCGAGATCGCGGTCAGTGTCGGTGCGTCGGGCACCGGCACCGCGAAACACCGCACCCCGACCTCCTGCTCACCCTCGTCGACGGCGTAGCCCCGCGAGCGGCTGAGCTCGAGGTCGCCGATCAGCGCCTCGGGGGTGGTGTGCGAGTTCTCGGTCAGGGCCGGCATGCCGGTGCGCTTCAACAGTTCCAGCACCTCCTCGTTGGGAAGCTGCATCAAAAGCGCCTTACCGACACCCGTGCTATGGGGATGGACGCGGCGCCCCACTTCCGTGAACATCCGCATGGCATGTGGTGACGGAACCTGAGCCACGTACACCGCCATATCATTGTCCAGGACCGCCATATTGGAGGTCTCGCCCGTTCTTTCGACCAATCCAGCCAGATGTTGGCGTGACCACGCACCGATGAGTTGCGCCGCGCTCTCACCCAAACGGATCAGCTTCGGCCCCAAGGAGTACTGCCGGTTGGGGAGTTGCCTAACGTACCCCATGGCTAGCAGCGTGCGGACGAGACGATGGATGGTCGGCTGCGGCAAGTCGGCCCGCGCTGCCAACTCACCCAGCGCAGCCGTGCCCCCGGCGTCCGCGAGGACTTCCAGCAGTTCGAAGGCACGCTCAACTGATTGAACACCGCCTCTGCTGGCGGGCTCAGCGGCCACCGGGTACCTCCGATCATCGGTGCGGCTTCTATTGCAGTCCGCAAAACGATTATTCGATTTCGTATCATGGAATTTGACGGGCTGCAAGGCGCCGGGCCGGAGGCCGAAAGGGAATCGATTGGGCTTTCGTCTCACCACCATCGGCCCATCTGAGCGCCGATCATTCGTCAGGAGACCGCGGGCGCACCCCAACAAGCGCTGCAGAAAGCAGTCGCCGCTCATCCGACTGCTTCGCCTGACCCTCTCACGGCCGCCTCTCGCCTGGTGGCCGGCTCCGCTGCGCTTCCACATCGCGCCCCGACCGGTCCGCAGTCAGTCCGCAGGAGATTCGCAAGCCGTCGTTTGTGGCTAATTCCGACCAACGGTGTTGGTGCAGGTCCCGCCTCGAAGTACCCCATTCCGAAGTGTCTGATTTCCCGATCGGCTGAGTAAAGGGCGTCTTCGACGTCACCAGGTGATGGCCTCGCCACCCTCGACACATCTGATCGTCAGCGCAGGATCGCCGGGTATGAGGAAGCGGTGGAATGCCGCTGTTTCGTACCGTGAACTTACGACAATTCTGACGACAACGATGACGACAGTGGGGCTCCCCGACACCTCCACCTACACGACACGAGAATTCGTATCGCGCCTGGTCGCACCATCGGCCTGTGCCTACGGATCAGAAGGTTGGGGGTTCGAATCCCTTCGGGCGCGCCCTGTGATGTCTCAAGGCATCGGAATAGTGCTGAACCTGCGTTTCGGGTTCAGGGCTTTTCTTTGGACGGCCGTAGGGCCTCCTCGGGTTGTTAGTCGCTGGCCGGGTCGAGCGTGAGCTAACGGATCAGTCCTCTGGTGGCGGCGTTGATGATTCTGATGTCCATGTCCTGGATGAGCACCTCCCTCAGCACTGGGACCAACGTCGCGCCGATATGCGCGCAGAAACGCGTCAGCTAGTGACGACCATAAGTAAAGAACGGACCCCAGTAGCTGTGGCCAAGTAGAGATATAGGGGGTGGGCACCGCATTACCGCGCCGTCCCGATACACCCGCCGACGACCATGCCAAGCCGCGCGGCGCATCGTTGAACCTCCTAGCGGGCCAGTTCGTGAACAGAAGAAGTGACACGCGTTTGCTATACCGCAGGAAGGCGTAGCCAGGAAACAGACTTACCTGTGTGACTTCCGAAACGAAGTCGCTGCGACGCACAGCCTCAACTGCGTCCTGAATAAGGGGAAGAGGAGGACAGGGGGAGTCATGTTGTGGGAGGGGTGGGGAAAGACCCACCCGGGAGTTGAACTCCTGGCGGCGGTGAGCTCGGCCCGCGCGCAGGTGACTACCCACCCGCTATACGCCAGCCTCAACACACACGCGGCGATCATCACGTTCATGGAGCACCACGTCTTCGCGGTGTGGGACTTCATGTCATTGCTGAAGTCCCTCCAGCGCAACCTGACGTGCGTTACGGTGCCGTGGGTCCCCACCGGGCCGACCGATAGCCGCCGCCTCATCAACGACATCGTGCTGGCAGAGGAAAGCGACGAGCTGCGAGGCGGCCATATCAGCCATTTCGAGTGGTACGTGGCCGGCATGGCCGAGGCTGGGGCTGACCACTCTGTCATCGACCGCTTCATCGATCTGATACGTGCCGAGGAGCCGGTGCCGTGCGCGCTGGAGGCCGCCGGCGTACCACGTGCGGCGGCGGAGTTCGTCACTGCAACGTGGGGCTTGATCGGGTCCGGTCCGGTGCACTGCCAGGCCGCGGCTTTCGCCTTCGGCCGTGAAGATCTCATCCCCGACATGTTTACCAAGGTGGTCGCCGTCAACCAGCAGAAGGGCGGGCTTGAGACATTCGTTGACTACCTTGAGCGGCATATCGAGGTCGACGGCGAGGCGCACACCCCGATGGCCATGCAGATGCTCGCCCACCTGTGCGGACAGGACGAGGTGAAGTGGCGGGAGTCCACGGACACGGCCTGTGCGGCGCTCGCCGCCCGCTCCCGGCTGTGGGACGGGATCCTTACTGCTGTCAACGCTGAGCGCGCGTGGGGCAAAATGCCGCGCTCAAAGAGGTGTCTGAATCGGTCCGCTTAACAAGCCGAGATTCTTGAGCAGCCAGGCTCGGCCTCGCCTTCTCGGTGGTAGCGGGCCACCGGCTGGTTGATCCAGCTCTGGGAGGCTCCGTAGTCACGGGCCACCTCAGATTGGCTGCGGCCCCGCGACGACGACGGCGGTGATGACCAGGCGAGCCTTCGACACCCACTGACGGTCGGCTGCACGGCTCAGAAGGTTGGGGGTTCGAATCCCTTCGGGCGAGCTCGCCTGGATGTGACCGGTCCGCAATTGGTCTGGTTCGGCGTGCCCGTCTCAATGTCGTCATGAATGTCGTCCTCAAATGATGACCGCGCAGCGGCTACTGCTCGATATCACGACCGACATATTTCCAGCTAGCCCCGCCGCGGAATGGGTGGCAGCGGTGCTGACAGCGGTTTGCTAGAGCGCCACGATTGGGGCATAGCCAAAGGACGCCGCCAGCAAACAGGGGGACATCATGAAAACAACGATCAAGTTCATTGCACCGTGGTTAGCTGCAGCCGCGATCGGTGGAGCGATCGGTCTCGCACCCGTCGCGGCCGCGGCGACTCCCGCCCCCTCGCCTGCGCACCCCGCGTTCGAGACTGGACCCAATCCGCTCGTGCCGTATGGCACCAATCCCAGCGTCCCATTCAGGCTGGGGTACATCGACTCGAACCACGACGAGGCCAACACCACGAACGGTCAACTGGACCTACCTTTCTGAGGGAGTTACGTCAGCGCCGGCGCGACATCCGTAGCAGCGCGCGCGCAACTCTGGGGTGACCACCGAGGCGGTCAGCCTGTGGATCCGACGCGCGCTCGTGGGTGGTCGGCGGCAGCGACTCGACGGGATCGTATTCGCCAACCGGAGCGAACAGCGTCCACTCTCCTGGCAGGCCTTTGAGCGCATGAGTGCCGCGTTCCCGAAACTCGATCCCCGAGCCGTTGACGAGGTCTTTGACCGTGTTCGACACGAGCACCTCTCGCCCCTTCGCAAGGGCGACGATTCGTGCCCCGATGTGCACTGCGATCCCGCCGATGTCGTCGCCGCGCCGTTCGCATTCCCCGGTGTGTAGGCCGCTTCGGACGTCAATTCCCAGTTCCGGCATGCGTTCAGCGAGCGTGGTGGCGCACCGCACCGCCCGTGTCGGGCCGTCGAAGGTTGCCAGGAATCCATCACCCGTGTGTTTGACGACGCGGCCCTGGAATCGATCGATCTCCTCCCGTGTCAGTTCGTCGTGACGCTCGAGAAGCCGCCGCCAGGCATGGTCGCCCATCGCCGCCGCGCGGCGGGTCGAATCGACGATGTCGGTGAACAGCACTGTCGCAAGGACGCGGTCCAGCGGAGCCTCGTGACGGTGCCCGGTGAGGAACTCCTCCGTCGCGCCGGTGATCGATCTGATGTCGCCGGCGGCGGGCCAATGGTCGACGCCGTCGAGCACGATGAGTCGCGCATTCGGCATCTTCGCGGCGACCTCGCGGCCGAACTCCACGGGAATCGCTTCGGCTTCACGGTGCAGAACGAGCGTAGGAACGTGAACGCCGCTGAGGATGTCGCGGATGTCGACTTGGGTCAGAACGGCCTCCAGCGTCATTCGGGCCATTTTCGGGCTCATGCCTGCGCGTTCCATTTTGCCGACGGCGCGGCGATACAGCGTGCTGTGGCTGAGGCTGGGGGCCACCCAGTCCAAACTTCGTCCTTCACCCCAGTGGTCGATGGTGTCTCGCAATCGCGACATGAGCTCTGTCCACTTCGCCCGCTCTGGTGACCCGTCGTCTTCAAGCGATCCGCACGCATAGGACCCGAACAGAATCAGTGCCCGAACCCGCTCAGGATGTGTACCCGCGAAGAGGATGCTGATCGGGCCACCTTCTGAGTACCCGAACAACGCTGGCTGCTTGCATTCTGCGGCGTCGAGCACGGCTCGCAGGTCGTCGGCGCGACTCTCGAGGGTTGGCACGCGGTCGACCGGGTCTGACAGACCGGTACCGCGTTTGTCGTAAAGGATGACCCGTGCGAACGAGGCCAAGTCTTCGACGAATGACACCCAGCCGGGGTCGCCCCAGAGCAAGTCGACATGAGAGAACCAGCCAGGAACGACCACCAAGTCCATCGGGCCGTCACCGACGACCTGATAGGCGATGTTCCCCTCCGGCCCATTGGCATACCGCGTTTCTGGCTGCCTCACCATCCGCCTGAGTATCTCATCCGAGAAGGCTGTGTGGTCGTCTCTCGCCGGTTCCAGCAACCGAATCCACGTTATTCAGGTGCGGCTCGGCCGACTGGAAGTAACCCCCGTTCCTATCTCCCGTTATGACCCAGCGCGAAATGTCACTGACCCAGTTGACGGCGACCAGGGCGTCCGGCGCGGTCGTCCTCATCCGCGTGTATGTCGGCCTGATCTTCGTCGGCGAGGGCGTCCTGAAGTTCCTCACACCGGACGCCCTTGGGCCCGGCCGCTTCATCAAGGCAGGCATTCCCGCCGGCGAGTTCCTCGCCAACCTCGACGGTGTCTTCGAGATCGGGTGCGGCTTGCTGATCTTGGTCGGACTACTCACCAGGCTGGCGACCCTGCCGATGATCGTGGACATGCTTGGCGCACTCGGGATCACCAAAGTGCCGCTCCTGTTGGGGCACGCGCCGCTTTACCCCGATGAAGGCGGCTTTTGGGACTTCTTCCACGAAGGCCGCCTCGAGGTGGCGATGCTGTGCGGCAGCATCTTCCTGCTCATCGTCGGCGCGGGCGGCCATTCGCTCGACGCCAGGATGAACCGGCTCGACGCCAGGATGAACCGGCTCGACGCCCCGATGAACCGCTCCGAAACCGCGACCCTTGTAACCAGTGCCGCTATCTAAGTCCAGTCGCAGCTTTCTTCTAGGTCGATTCCGGGACGGTGGGGAGTGATCACAGGCGAAAATGGTGTGCGCCGTCCACGACTAGTGGAGGCGCGAGCACCGCGCTCGAAGGGAGGGCTGCAACCGGTGACGGGAGCCGCGTATCCGAACTGGGACGCGGTGTATCGCGACAACGTCACCTGGGTCTACCGGCTGATGTACGGGAAGGTCGGTAACCAACCCGACGCCGAGGACCTGACCGCGGAGGTGTTCATGACGGCACTGCGGCCGCTGCGGGTTTCGGCGACGGTGCCGGAGGTGCGCAAATATCTCCGAATGACCGCTCGCACGGTCCTCGCGTCCTATTGGAAGGATCGGATGGGTCGGCAGGTGACGTCGATCGAGGAGGACGTGCCGGAGGTCATCGAACCTGAGTCCTTCGCGAGCGACGCGCCCGACAAGGTGCGCCAGCTGCTGCACCGGCTGCCGGACAATTATCGCCGGATTTTGGAACTGCGTTTCCTCCAGGCCTTTTCGGTTCGGGAAGCCGCGAGTGAAATGGGTGTCAGCGTCGCGAATGCAAAGGTGTTGCAGTACCGTGCGCTGCGCATGGCAGCACAATCGGGTGAGGAGGCCACGTCGTGAGCGACAGAATCGTGCGCCGCTTCGCCGATCGCCTGCTGCGAGGGCAATCCACCGAACGTGCGCGCCCGGATGACTTCGAAGCCGAGCAGATGAAGACCGCTATCGAGTTGCGAGCCGCCCGGCTTGGCAGCGATGCGCCGCGCGAGGACTTCGTGAGCGACCTTCACCGCCGGCTGGCTGCCGAGATGGCCGACGATCAGACGCCGGTTGACCATCCCCGGTGGGCTCCCCGTCGCCGCCAGGTCGTCATCGGCGGCTCGGTTGCGGCGGCATCGGCGGCGGCCGGGTTGGTGGTCGGCCGCAACCTACTCGCTCCGGCCCAGACGCAGCCGGAGGCCGAGCCGTCCACCCAGGGTGAGCTCGAACCCACAGCGGGAACATGGCGGCCCGTCGGGGCAAGTGTCGATCTTCCCGAGGGCGGAGCCCTCTCGTTCGACCTCGGTTCGGTCAACGGGTTCGTTCACCGCGCCGACGCCAAGCTGGAGGCGGTCTCGGGGGTGTGCACCCACCAGGGCTGCAAGTTGTGGCTTGACGCGCCGGAGAGCCGGTTGCGCTGCCCGTGCCACTCGACGTCGTTCTCTCTGGAGGGCGCGACCGTCACGCATCAGCTGCCGGTCGCGCCTCCGCCCCTGCCGAAGTTCCAGGTACGTGAAATCAACGGTGTGATCGAGGTTTTCGCACCGACGAAGGCGGTATAGCTTTCCTCGAAACTGAGCTTGTGCTCGAAGATTCGGCGGCGAGATCTGACACGCGAGCTCTGCCTCGACAGGCGGGTCGCTAGATTGGGGCGATGCGGCTGCTGCTGATCGCCGATACCCACGTCCCGAAGCGAGCACGCGATCTTCCTGACCGCGTATGGGACGAAGTCGACGACGCCGACGTGGTGGTGCACGCAGGCGATTGGGTGGAGCCGGCGCTCCTCGACGCGCTCGAGGCCAGGGCCAAGCGGCTGGTGGCGTGCTGGGGGAACAACGACGGCGCCGAATTGCGGCGGCGCCTTCCCGAACGCGCCGATGCAACGCTGGGCGGGCTGCGATTCACCGTTGTGCACGAAACCGGTGCTGCCAGTGGTCGTGAGGCGCGGATGGCCAAGGATTATCCCGACACCGATGTGCTGGTGTTCGGACATAGCCACATCCCGTGGGATACCACCGCCAAAACCGGCCTGCGACTGCTCAATCCGGGCTCACCGACCGACCGGCGCAGCCAACCGTTCTGCACCTACATGACGGCCACCGTCGACGCTGCGTTGTCGGACGTCGTGCTGCATCGGGTGGATCGCCATGCGTGATCGGCCCGCCAAAATCAGCGACGTGCACGAGATCGCCGCGGCGATGCCGCACGTGACGCGGATCGAAGGCCCAAAGGGGAACGCCGTTTACCAGGTCGGCGGCAAGTCGTTCGTGTTCTTCCGCACGCCGCAACCCGATGCGGAAGATCCCGACACCGGCGAGCGCTACGCCGACGTGATCATGATCTGGGTGGAGTCGGAGAGCGACAAGCTCGCGCTCATCCAGGACCCCGGGTCGCCGTTCTTCACCACCGAGCGTTTCGACGGGCATCCTTCGGTGTTGGTGCGCGCCTGCGAACTGCGCGCCATCGGCAGGGCCGAACTGACCGAGCTGATCCAGGATGCGTGGCTGTCGCGGGCATCGAAGCGGCGGGCCGAGCACTGGCTGGCCGAACAGCGGCGCTAGCCCCCGGCCGGGGCGGATTCCAGCACCAGCGAGCGACCGGTGCGTTTGCGGTACACGACCTCGAACCCGAAACTCAACGCCAGCACGGCCAACAGGGTGATCCACGTGCTGGCAGGTCCGGTGTGGATGGTGTAGCCCAGCAGCAGCGCGAACAGCACCAGGTTCAACACGATCGCGAGGACCAACAGCCAAGGCTTCGCGCCCGTCTCCCGGTATAGACGGAGATGACCGACGCTGACTGTGCCGTAGACGATGAGGAACGCCAGGCTGGCCATCTGCCCAACGGCGGCAAGCGGGAAGAACAACACAAACACGGCTGTGATCGCGGCGGCCACGACTAGGCCGCCGGTGCCGCCGCGCCATACCCCCCGTGCGAAATCCGCGGGCAGCTCACCCGATTTCGACACCACGTAGGCGAGATTGGCGTCGCCGAACATCGTGGCGTTTACGCCGGCGGCGGTTGCCAGAAGCGCGGCAACGCCGATCACCACGAAGCCGACGCGTCCGACGATCTGCTGTCCTGCCTCTGACAGCACGTGCCCTTGGTTGGCGTCCATCGCGGGCAGCGTCAGCGTCATCACGATGACGGCACTGATAAGTACGTAGACGACGATCACGATGCCCAGCGCGAAAAACATGGCGCGCGGCAGCTCGCGCGCCGGGTTACGCATGTCGCCGGCTGAGTTGGTCACCACGCCGAAGCCCTCATACGTGACGTACAGCAGACCAGCGGCGAAAAAGATGCCCAGCCAGCCATGGCCCCCGTTATCGGCAAAGCGGCCAGGGTCGGCGCGGGTCAGGCCGAGCACCACGAACACCGCAAGGATCGCCAACTCGATACTGACGACGAATATTTCGGACCTGCCGACGAACTTCGTTCCGATCATGTCATCACAACGACCGCAACGATGAGCCCGATGCCGATCGCCTTGGCGGACCACTCCGGTGTGTGCCACGGCAACAGCGCGCGCAGGTAGCCGGCGAACCCGGCGCAGTAGAGGGCCATCGCGATGATCCAGCCGAGGAACTGAAACACATTGAGTCCACCCGCGATAACGCCGTCGCCGAAGCACTTGATCAGGAACTGCGCCGCTCCGCCGCGGCTGGGGTAACGCGCGCCCAGCTTGGCGTACGAGTACACGCTGAACACCGTCACCACACCGCCGACGAGGAAGGCCAGCGGCAACCAGACACCCGCGGTGGTCGAGGCCAGGCCGACGAGGGTGTAGAGGCCGGCCCCCATCATCCCGCCGACACCGATAGCGGTGGCGCTGGCGACCGTGATCGATCCCGAGCCTTTCGGGCCGGTGGGCACGACGGAATCCGGCACGCTCATGGGAATCAGTCAGTCGTCGGCCGCGGGCACTGCGGCGTGGGAGGCGCCGCAGATGAACAAGGCAAGGCGAGCCACCGCGTTGCCGGGGTTCTTCCAGCGATGTCGAGTGCCGTTCTGCACCACCGCGTCTCCTGGATGCAACGTCACCTCGGCGCCGTCGTCGAGCTCGAGCACGATCGTGCCCTCCATAACAACCTCGAAGTCAATCGTGTCGGTGGTGTGCATGCCGGGATCGGATAGGTCCAGATACCGGAGCAGTCCCGGCGCCTCGGCCTCGATGTCTGTCAGTCCCGCCGCAGCGTTGACGTCGGAGCCCGCCAGGCGGTCCGGCGGAATCGAGAACATCCCGAACCGGAACCCGCCGATGGGCGGGAAATACGTGTGGTGCTCGGGCATGCTGCCGTCGTCTGGGAACTGTGGGGTTTCGTCGCCGCCCCACAATCGGTGAAACCCCGTCAGCGGCTGCGCCGCCACGGTCTCATCGCTGACGAACACGGACTTGCCGGACGCGTCGTGCCCGGTGACCACTCGGCGCACATCCATCCGATCATCCAACCACCGGCGGCCAGGTTCGCGTGGCAATCTTTGGTCCATGGAGCACAAGCCGCCAACCGTGACCATCGAAGCCGCCAATCGAGCCAACACGAGCGGCTTGCCGCTCCGCGACACCGCGGACTTCGAGGACGCCGACCGCGGCTTCGTCGGCGCGCTCGAACCCTGCATTGTCAAGGCGGCCGACGGAAGAGTCGTGTGGGACAACGACGTTTATGCGTTCCTCAACGGTGACGCGCCCGACACGGTGCACCCCAGCCTGTGGCGACAGAGCCAACTGTGTGCCAAGCAGGGCCTCTACGAGGTGGTCGAGGGCATCTACCAGGTCCGCGGTCTCGACCTGTCCAACATCAGCTTCATCGAAGGGGACACCGGGGTCATCGTCATCGATCCGTTGATCTCCACCGAGACCGCCGCGGCCGCGCTCAGCCTGTACCGCGCGCACCGCGGGGACCGCCCGGTCGTCGCGGTTATCTACACCCACAGCCATGTCGACCATTTCGGTGGCGTGCTCGGAGTGACCACACAGGAGCACGTCGACGCGGGCAAGGTCGCGGTGATCGCGCCCGAGCACTTCACCCAGCACGCCGTGCAGGAGAACGTCTACGCGGGCACGGCGATGGCACGGCGGGCCGCCTACATGTACGGGGCGGTGCTGGCGCGTGGCCCACAGGGCCAAGTGGGGTGCGGCTTGGGTCAGGTCGGGTCCACCGGCGAGGTGGGGCTTGTCGTGCCCACACTCGACATCAAGGAGACCGGCGAGACGCATACCGTCGACGGTGTTGAGATCGAGTTCCAGATGGCGCCAGGAACCGAGGCGCCCGCCGAGATGCACTTCTACTTCCCGAAGTTCCGTGCGCTCTGCATGGCCGAGAACGCCACTCACAATCTGCACAATCTGTTGACTCTGCGCGGGGCGCTGGTGCGTGATCCCCATGGCTGGGCCGGGTATCTCACCGAGGCGATCGACACCTTCACCGACCGCACCGATGTCGTGTTCGCGTCGCACCACTGGCCGACGTGGGGCAAGGCGCGAATCGTCGAATTCCTTTCCCTGCAACGGGACTTGTACGCCTATCTGCATGACCAGACCCTGCGCCTGCTCAACCAGGGCTTCACCGGAATCGAGATCGCCGAGAATTTCCAGATGCCTCCCGCGCTGGACAGAGCGTGGCACACCCACGGCTACTACGGGTCGGTCAGCCACAACGTCAAGGCCGTGTATCAGCGCTATATGGGCTGGTTCGACGGCAATCCGGGCAGGCTGTGGCAGCATCCTCCTGAGGCCATCGGCCCGCGGTACGTCGATGCGATGGGTGGAATCGACCGAGTGGTGGAGTTGGCGCGGCAAGCGTTCGATGAGGGTGATTTCCGTTGGGCAGCAACCCTATTGGACCACGCGATCTTCACCGATCAGAGGCACGCCGGCGCCAGGGAACTCTACGCCGACACCCTGGAGCAGATGGCTTACGGAGCGGAGAACGCCGTATGGCGCAACTTCTTCTTGTCAGGGGCCACCGAACTGCGGGCGGGCAACTTCGGCACCCCGACCCAGACCGCGTCGCCGTCCATCATGGGTCAGTTGACGCCGGAGCAGATGTTCGACACACTCGCGATCAACATCAACGGGCCTGCGGCATGGGATCTCGATGTGGCCGTCGATATCACGTTCCTCGACACCGACAGCAACTATCGGTTGACGCTGCGCAACGGCGTGCTCGTCTACCGCAAGACACCCGCCGACGAAACGACGGCCGCCGCGACGATCAAACTCGCGAACAAGCTTCGGCTGCTGGCGTTTGCGGCGGGGGACAGCGACTCGCCAGGGTTGGTGGTCATCGGCGACGCAGGCGCGCTGCCGTCGATCCTCGCGGTGGTGGACCGACCAGACCCGAGTTTCGACATCGTCACGCCGTAGAAGCTCACCGGCTTACCGGTCGCGCGGTGAGCATGATTTTTGCGGTCTCGCAATCCGCCGAAACCGTGCTGCAACGGCGTTGGCGTTGACTGCGGGCACAGCCCGTTCACCAGGGAGGGGACGGCCCAGTGTCAAGCATCTACAGCCAGATCGGGGGGTACGAAGCGCTGGAGGTCGTGGTGAACGATTTCTACGGCCGCGTGCTCGCAGACGAGGAACTCGGCGGCTTCTTCAGCGGCACCAACATGGCCCGACTCAAAGGCAGGCAGGTCGAGTTTTTTGCCGCAGCACTCGGCGGGCCGGACCCCTACACCGGCACCCCGATGCGCGAAGTTCATCAGGGCCGCGGCATCACGATGCATCACTTCAGCTTGGTGGCCGAGCACCTCGTAGCCAGCCTCGCCGCGGCAGGGGTCCCCTCCACGAGGGGTGGCCAGATTCTGGCGGCCATCGCCCCGCTGAGCGCGGAGATCGCCACGGCAAGCGTCGCCTGACCCGCGTCAGGGTATGCCGCCGTCAACGCGGATGATAGAGCCGCTGGTGTAACTCGACGCGTCGGACGCCAGAAACATTGCGGCGCCGATGATTTCCGGTGGATTGCCAAGACGTTTGAGCGCGAAGCCCTGCGCTCCCTTCGTCGTCGCCGCGATGTCCCACGCCTTGCTGATGTCGGTAAGGAAGGGCCCAGGCATCAGGGTGTTGACCCGCACGGTCGGTCCGAACGCGAGGGCGAAGCCTTCGGTCAACGCGTTGAGCCCCGCCTTGGCCGCCGAGTACGGCAGCTGCTCTGGCCTGGGACGGCGTGACCCGCTGGAGCTGACGTTGATGATCGACCCGCCGCCGTCGGTAAGCATCCGTTCGCCGACCAGCGCCGAGAGCCGGAACGGCCCCTTGAGGTTGAGGTTGACCACCGCGTCGAACAGCTGCTCGGTGACCGAGCTCAGCGACTCGTACAGCGGCGACATACCCGCGTTGTTGATCAGCACGTCGATCTTGCCGAAGCGGTCGTACACCGCGTCGACCAGCCCGTCGAGCTCGTCCCAGTGCCCGACGTGCACCTGGTAGGGGAAGGCGGTGCGGCCGGTGGCGGCGGCGATCTCCTCGGCGGTCGACACGCACGACTCGTACTTGCGGCTGGCGATGATCACGTCGGCCCCGCATCGAGCCGCGGCGAAGGCCATCTCGCGGCCGAGGCCGCGGCTCCCGCCGGTGACAAGGACCACCCGGTCGGTGAGGTCGAACAGCTCGTCGGCAAACCCTCTTCCTTCGCCCATGTCAGATCTCCTTCGTGTCGGAAAGTTCGGCTGCAGTCTCCCGGAGCACCCGGTGCACGAACCTGAGCTTGGCGACCACGGTTGGCGGAATCTCGAAGGGGTAAAGCGGATCTTTACCATTGCAGTGTTGACGCGGTTGAAGAACAGCGACATACATGTCCAGTCGAACAACATCTGCTCGATCGGTGCATCCGCGTAGGAGTCGAGGGGGACGACATCGCGGGGTGCGGAGAACCGCAATCGGTCGGCGTGCAGCACCATGCCGGTCTCGCGGCTGGTCTCGATGGTGTCGGTGATGTGCAGATAGTGGGCAAAACTTCGGCGAAGTCCTCCCAGGGATGCATGGTTGCGTACTCCGAGATGTAGGCCTCGCCAGCCCGCCGGTGCGCCGAACTTGTAGTGGTGATCCAAAGCGCCCGCATAGCCGGCGGGCTCGTTGCCGAACAACTCGCGGCAGGCGGTCAGATACCTCTCGGCGCCAGTCCCGTTCTCGACCAGCACACTCTGGTAGTAATGGCCCACCTCCTGCCGGAAGTGGCCAAGCATGGTCCGGTACGGCTCGCCGAGCCGAACCCGCAGCGACTCCCGGTACGCGTCAAGGGACTCGACGAGATCGATGGCGATGACTCCGTTCGCGTGGCCGATCACCACGCGTTCACCCTTGCTGTAACTGGACACCAGGTCGAAGGCCAGGCCACCATCGTGCCGCCAGAACGGGTCGATCGGCAGGCCGATGTCGAGCAGTTGATAAACCAGCCGGCGCAGCGCCGCGGCCGTCGGCACCAACTTCTCCCGTGCGATCGTGTCGGATGCGTCGGGTTCGCGACGGATCAACGAGTCGGCCAGGCACCGCCCGCGCTGGTGCGTCTCCTGCTCCTCCTCCACAACGAGCCAGTTACAGCCCAGCGTCGAGTTCTGGGTGCACCGGATCCACCGCTGCCCGTCGGCGATGACCGTGCCGTCCGCGACGGTCAGCATCGCCATCGTCGGTGGGTGCAGGGCGATCCGGCGTGGCAGGTGAGGCACCGGTCCGCTTCGAACGGCGTGAAGTTGTTGCACACCGGGCAGGCGAATGCGCGCACGAGCCATATGGTGTCACGGTGCAATTGCTACTCATCAGGCACGCGCTTCCGCTTCGTAGCGAGCCAGGGCAGGGTTCGGATCCCGACCTGTCCGAGGAGGGCATCGAGCAGGCCAAGAGGCTCCCCGACGCGTTGGCGCGGTTCCCGATCACTCGGTTGGTCAGCAGCCCGCAGCGGCGTTCGGTGCAGACCGCGCAGCCGGTCGCCGACGCCATGGGGCTGACCGTCGAAATCGACGAACGGCTCGCCGAATATGACCGCGATATGGAGCACTACATCCCGATCGAGCAGATCGCCGCCGAGTTCCCCGAGGAGCTGGCGCGACTGGCCAATGGGCACCTGCCAAGCACCGTTGACGAGACCGCGTTTCTGGCTCGGATCAACGCGGGAATTCGCGACCTGGTGGGCGCAGGCGACCACGAGGACACCGTCGCGGTGTTCAGCCATGGTGGGGTGATCAACGGACTGCTGCACACCATCCTGGGCACCCAGAAGATCCTGTGCTTCAACGTCGATTACGCCGGCGTCACCCGGCTGCTGTCCTCACGCGAGGGCAACCTGTATGTGGCCGCCGTCAACGGCACCGAACATGTATGGGACCTGCTCCCCAGAAATTCGCGATGGTAGACAAGTCCGGTGACTACATCGCTGGAAGGGCTGGACCTCGACGCCCTGGATCGCCACCTGCGAGACGCGGGCATTCCGCGCTCCGGTGAACTGCGCGCCGAGCTGATCTCCGGCGGCCGGTCCAACCTGACGTTCCTGATCTTCGACGACGCCTCCAAGTGGGTGCTCCGTCGGCCGCCACTGCACGGCCTGACGCCGTCGGCTCACGACATGGCGCGTGAATACCGGGTGGTCGCGGCGCTCGCAGACACGCCTGTTCCTGTGGCCCGCGCAGTCACGATGCGCAACGACGACTCGGTGCTGGGCGCACCATTCCAGATGGTCGAGTATGTCCCCGGTCGAGTGGTCCGCTATGCCGACGAGCTCGCGGCGCTGGGTGACAAGGACACGATCAGCGGTTGCGTGGACGCGTTGATCCGGGTGCTCGCCGACCTACACGCCGTCGACCCCGACGCCGTCGGGCTCGGCGATTTCGGCAAGCCCAGCGGATATCTCGAACGCCAGGTGCGCCGGTGGGGTTCGCAGTGGGATCTGGTGCGGCTGACCGACGATCCGCGCGACACCGACGTGAAGCGTCTGCATTCGGCTCTGGAACAAGCGATTCCGCCGCAGAGTCGCAGCTCGATCGTGCACGGCGACTATCGCATCGACAACACCATGCTGGACGCGCAGGACGCCACAAAGGTGGTGGCCGTGCTGGACTGGGAGATGTCCACCCTCGGCGATCCGCTCAGCGACGCCGCGCTGATGTGCGTGTACCGCCATCCGATGTTCAACCTGGTGCACGCAAGTGCCGCATGGTCGTCTCCGCTGATGCCCTCCGCCGATGAACTCGCACAGCGCTATTCGGATGCGGCCGGCAAACCGCTGGACCATTGGGAGTTCTACATGGCGCTGGCGTACTTCAAGGTCGCCATCATCGCCGCCGGTATCGCCTTCCGCGGCCGGGTGGGCGGCGGAGTCGCCGACGACACCGATGACGTCGACGAGGCGGTGGCCCCGCTGATCGCCGCGGGCCTCGGCGCGCTGGAGGGGCCGGCCGGCTAGAGACCGGCCTTCAGATTCCGCTTGGCCGCGCGCCGCAGCTGAATGATGCGCGCGGTCCCTGCGGCGACCGTCAGCAGGCCGCCGAACACCGCGGCCAGCAGAATCGCCACGCCCACCGGCAGATTCCACTGCCAGGCGAAGAACTGGATGGTGGCCGAGTTCGTGTTCTGCAGGATGAACACCAGCAGCAGGATAAGGATCCCGAATCCGGCGATCATCGCCGACCACAGTGCAGCGGCGCGGGTGAACTTCACCGCCGACTCCGGTGTCGATGGCTTTGTCGTCGATGGCTTTGTCGGCGGCGTGGTCGTCACCGTCGGGGGCTCGGCCGGTGGGGGTGCCGCGTCAGACGGCCGGTCGGGCGACACCGACGGATCGCTGGTCATGGCTCCATCTTTGCCCTTTCCGGCATCGAATGAAACCACCGCAGCGCTCACCGTGAGGTAAAGCGCGGCGACATGTCGCGGCTGCCGTTAGGGTCGCGGGAGGCAGGTGACGCCGAAAGGACGTTCGCATGAACCCGGCCCGACGAACCCCGCGCCATCGAAGTCTGGCGATCCTTGCGGCCGTGCTCGCACTGATAACCGCAGCGTGCGGCAGTTCCAACCCACTGGGTGGCGGGTCCGCCTCCGGTGACCTGAAGTCGATCGTCGTCGGCTCGGCCGACTTCCCCGAGTCCAAGATCATCGCCGAGATCTATGCGCAGGCATTGGAGGCAAACGGCTTCACTATCGGTCGGCAGTTCGGCATCGGCAGCCGCGAAACCTACGTACCCGCGGTCAAGGATCATTCGATCGATCTGATCCCCGAATACACCGGCAACCTGCTGCAGTACTTCGACAAGAAAACGACGGTGACCACACCGGAGGCGGTTGAACTGGCGCTGCTGCGCGCGTTGCCCGGGGACTTGTCGATCCTCACCCCATCGCCGGCTGCGGATACCGACACCGTGACGGTCAGCCAGCAGACGGCGCAGAAATGGAATCTCAAGTCCATCGGCGATCTGGCGGCGCATTCACCCGAGGTGAAGTTCGGCGCGCCCTCGGAGTTTTTGAACCGCACCGAAGGCTTGCCGGGGCTCAAGGCGAAGTACGGTCTTGACATCGCACCCAACAACTTCGTGGCGATCAGCGACGGAGGCGGGCCGGCGACGGTGCGGGCACTGCTCGACGGAACCGTCACTGCGGCCGACATCTTCAGCACGTCACCGGCGATCCGACAGAACAACCTGGTGGTGCTCGAGGACCCGAAGAACGACTTCCTCGCCGCCAATGTCGTTCCGCTGTTGAGCTCTCAGAAGAAATCCGACCAACTCAAAAGGGTGCTTGACGCCGTTTCCGCCAAGCTGACGACCGACGACCTCATCGAACTCAACACCGCGACATCCGGCAATGCCGGCATCGACCCGGAGGAGGCAGCACGAAAATGGGTACAAGACAAGGGTTTCGACAAGCCGCCTAAGGGATAGGTGTAATCAGCTCGTGATTGATTTTGCTGGCATCACCAAGCAATACCCCGACGGCACGGTCGCCGTCGACGATCTGACCCTCGAGGTACCGGACGGCAGCTTGACCGTGTTCGTCGGGCCGTCGGGCTGCGGCAAGACGACGTCGATGCGAATGATCAACCGGATGATCGAACCGACGTCGGGCACCCTGACCGTCAACGGCGACGACGTCACCACGGTCGATCCGGTGAAGCTACGCCTGGGAATGGGCTACGTGATCCAAAGCGCAGGCCTGATGCCGCATCAGCGGGTCATCGACAACGTCGCGACCGTGCCGGTGCTGCGCGGTGAGTCGCGACGCTCGGCTCGTAAGGCGGCGTTCGGCGTGCTGGAACGTGTCGGCCTCGACCCGAAATTGGCCAATCGATTCCCGGCCCAGCTCTCCGGCGGCCAGCAGCAGCGGGTCGGCGTCGCGCGTGCCCTGGCCGCCGATCCGCCAATCCTGTTGATGGACGAGCCGTTCAGCGCCGTGGACCCAGTCGTCCGTGAAGAGCTTCAAACCGAAATCCTGCGGCTGCAAAGTGAACTGCAGAAGACGATTGTGTTCGTCACCCACGACATCGACGAGGCGCTAAAGATCGGCGACAAGGTTGCGGTGTTCGGCCGCGGCGGCGTGCTGCAGCAATACGACGAACCGTTTCGCCTGCTGTCGAACCCGGCCAGCGACTTTGTCGCCGGTTTCATCGGCGCCGACCGCGGGTATCGCGGGCTTCAGTTCCGGCACGCGACCGGGCTTCCGCTGCACGACATTCGACGCGTCACAGAACCCGAGATCGACGGCCTCACACTGGGCTCGAACGACTGGGTGCTGATCCTCAAACCGGACGGCACGCCCTTCGGCTGGATCAACGCCGAGGGCGTGGAACTGCACCGCAAAGGAAGCTCCCTGTACGACAGTACCTACGGCGGCGGATCACTGTTCCGGCCCGACGACTCGCTGCGGCAGGCACTCGATGCGGCGTTGTCGTCCCCCTCCGGGTTGGGTGTAGCGGTCGACGACGACGGCCGGCCCGTCGGCGGGATGCTGGCCGACGACGTATTGGTGGCGCTGAATGCGCAGCGACCGAAAGCCTTGCCGAAACTCGGCCCTCCCAGAGAAGACACGGCGGGTTAAGCGTGCGCTATCTGCTCACCCACCTCGACGGCGCCTGGGCGCTGACGGTGATTCATCTTCGGCTGTCGTTGATTCCGGTTGTTCTGGGCCTGCTGATCGCGGTCCCGCTCGGTGCGCTGATTCAACGCACCACCACGCTACGGCGGTTGACGACGATCACCGCCAGCATCATCTTCACGATCCCGTCGTTGGCGCTGTTCGTGGTGCTGCCGCTGATCATTCCGACCCGCATCCTCGACGAGACCAATGTCATCGTCGCGTTGACGCTTTACACGACTGCACTGTTGGTGCGAGCGGTGCCTGAAGCGCTCGACGCCGTGCCAGAGCCGGTGCGCGACGCCGCCACCGCCGTCGGCTACAAGCCCCTGATCCGTATGCTGAAAGTCGAACTGCCGCTGTCGATTCCGGTGCTCATCGCCGGCCTGCGCGTCGTTGCTGTCACCAACATCTCGATGGTGTCTGTCGGCTCGGTGATCGGCATCGGCGGACTGGGCACCTGGTTCACCGAGGGTTACCAGTCCGACAAGAGCGACCAGATCATCGCGGGCATCATCGCGATCTTTGTGCTGGCGATCGTCATCGACACCTTGATCATGTTCGCCGGGCGGTTGCTCACACCGTGGACGCGTGTGAGTCGCATTCGCCGGCCGAAAGTGAAGGCGGCGGCATGAACTTCCTGCAGCAGGCGCTGTCGTACATCTTCACCGCGGCCAATTGGGGCGGACCGGCGGGGCTGGCCGCCCGCATCGCAGAACACCTGCAATACACCGCCGTCGCGGTGCTGGTGTCGGCGTTGATCGCGGTGCCGATCGGGATGCTGATCGGGCACACCGGCCGCGGCACGTTCCTCGTCGTCACCGGGGTGAACTCGCTTCGCGCGCTGCCAACGCTGGGTGTGCTGTTGCTGGGCGTGCTGCTGTGGGGGCTTGGCCTGGTGCCGCCGACCGTGGCGCTGATGTTGCTTGGCATCCCGCCGCTGTTAGCAGGGACCTACGCGGGCATCGCGAACGTGGACCGGACGGTCGTCGACGCCGCCCGCTCGATGGGGATGACCGAATCGCGCGTTCTGCTGCGCGTCGAGGTGCCCAACGCGCTGCCGCTGATTCTCGGCGGGCTGCGCACGGCGACGTTGCAGATCGTGGCCACCGCCACCGTCGCGGCATACGCGAGTCTCGGAGGTCTCGGTCGCTATTTGATCGACGGCATCAAGGTGCGGCAGTTCTACCTCGCGCTGGTCGGTGCCTTGATGGTCACCGCGCTGGCGTTGATCCTTGACGCCGCGCTGGCTTTCGCGGTATGGACGTCGGTGCCCGGCACCGGACGGCTGCGTCGGATGCCGCAGCCGTTGCTGGGCGACGAGGTCGTCCTGGAATCCGGATCGCGGGCACAAGCCACTTCGGTAGCACGCTACGAACGAGGGGATCCTTCGCCTACGGTATAGGGGTGAGTGAAGGCGGCTCGGATGTGACGGAAAGCGCCTGGCCGAAGATCTTGACCTGGCGCGCGCATGACGTTCCCCGGATGGAGTCCGTACGGGTTCAACTGTCAGGCAACCGCATCAAGGCGTACGGCCGAATCGTCGCGGCCGCGACGCCGTCGCACCCGGCTTTTTCCGCGTCCTATGACCTGGTGACCGACGAAACCGGCGCGACCAAACGGCTGTCGTTGACCGTCACACTTGCCGAGCGCGAGCGGCAGTTGTCCATCGCCCGCGACGAGGAGAACATGTGGCTGGTTCAGCACCACACCGGCGAGTCGAAACGCGCGGCCTATGACGGCGCACTGGACGTCGACGTGATCTACAGCCCTTTCTTCAACGCGCTGCCGATCCGGCGCACCGGGCTCTATCAGCGGACCGATTCGGTGACCTGCCCGGTGGTGTACGTGCGGCTACCCGAGCTGTCGGTGGACCCGGCGGTGATCAGCTATAGCAGCGCTGCCGATGGGATCAAACTTCATTCGCCCGTCGCCGAGACCACGATCAGGGTTGACGACGATGGCTTCATCCTCGACTACCCAGGGCTGGCAGAGCGGATCTGATCACCCCGCCGGCACGACCCGCGGCGGCGAGCTCCTCGCGCCACTTCTCCTCGCCTATCACGATGGTGACGATCTCAGGCCTGCTGAAGCTGTCGTAGCGGATGCGCGCCGCGTGACCGCCCTCGACCAGGTCGGTCAGCGGGCTCTTCGCGGCAAGCGCGTCGCGCGCATTGCTGAGCTGCTCGAGGGTGCGCTCCAGGACGGGCAGCAGCTGGTCGGCGTTCGCCTCGCACATGGCGCGCACCAGATCCGGCGCGGTGGCCGCGACCCGGGTGCCGTCGCGGAACGAGCCGGCCGCCAGCGCGAACGCCAGCGGAACCTCGCCAGCGGTGATCGCGAGCGCCTCGGCGAGCAGATGCGGCAGGTGCGAGATGGTGGCTGCGGCGGCGTCGTGCTCGTCGGAGCGGGCAGGGACGACGACCGAGCCGCAGTCCAGCGCGAGGTTCATCACCATCGTCCAGACGTCGGCTTCGACGTGGTCGTCAACGCTGATCACCCAGGGCGCACCGATGAACAGCCGGGGGTTGCCGGCCGCCCAGCCAGAGTGGGCCGTCCCTGCCATCGGATGGCCTCCGACAAAGCGCTCGAGCAGGCCAAAGGACTGCACTTCCTCCAGTACCGCGCCCTTCACGCTGGTCACGTCGGTCAGCGGGCACTGCGGGGCGCGGTCGCGGATGTGGCCCAGCATCAGCGGCAGCGCGGGCACAGGCACTGCGAGCACGATCAACGCGTTGCTGTCGTCGGCGCGCGCCAACGCCTTGTCGAGGTTCTCGGTGGCGTCGAACCCGTCGAATTTGGCCGCTTGCACCGCGTCGATGGAGCGGTTGTAGCCGAAAACCTCGCGCCCGGCCGCGGCCGCGGCGCGCATTACGGAGCCCCCGATAAGTCCAAGACCCACCACACAAACGGGTGTGTTTGTCACCCTTCAAGGTTGGCACATCGCCCGCATCGCCCGACGTCAGGCTTGGTGTCGATTGCTAGTCAAGGTCCGCCGTCGGCGACTACCGTAGGCGCATATGGGAGCACAGAGTGCACCGGCGCAGGGCAAGGCCGCCGACATGCCTGACGGATTCGGCGTTGCGGTCGTGCGCGAGGACGGCAAGTGGCGTTGCTCGGCGATGCGCCGAGCCGCTCTGAACAGCTTGACCGCCGCGGAAACCGAACTGCGCGAATTACGTAGCGCAGGCGCTGTTTTCGGGTTACTGGACGTCGACGACGAGTTCTTCGTGATCGTGCGCCCTGCACCGGCGGGCACGCGGCTGCTGCTGTCGGACGCCACCGC
>JAOPVX010000369.1 GCA_025965975.1 Mycobacterium sp.
TCCACCGTCGACATAGCTAGGGAGAACATGAAGGCAATCAGTCGGGTGCTGATCGCGATGGTTGCGGCGATCGCTGCTCTGTTCGTGAGCACTGGCACCTCTCACGCAGGTCTGGACAACGAGCTGAGTCTGGTTGACGGCCAGGACCGGACGCTCACGATCCAGCAGTGGGACACCTTCCTCAACGGTGTGTTCCCCCTGGACCGCAACCGGCTGACCCGTGAGTGGTTCCACTCGGGCAGTGCTGTGTACAACGTGGCAGGCGCGGGTTCCGATGCGTTCGCGGGCACGCTGGAACTCGGCTACCAGATCGGTTTCCCGTGGTCGCTGGGGGTCGGCATCAACTTCAGCTACACCACGCCCAACATCCTGATCGACGACGGCAACTTCATGAACGCCTTCGCCCAGATCATCACCCCGAACTTGTTCCCGGGTGTGTCGATCAGCGCCGACCTGGGTACCGGCCCGGGCATTCAGGAAGTCGCGACGTTCTCGGTCGACGTGTCCGGTCCGCACGGCAAGGTGGCGGTGTCCAACGCGCACGGCACCGTGACCGGTGCGGCCGGTGGTGTGTTGCTGCGTCCGTTCGCCCGCCTGATCTCCAAGGCCGGTGACAGCGTCACCACCTACGGCGAACCCTGGAACATGAACTAGGACCTGTCGGCACTCGTTGTCGATGCGGTGTCGGGGCTAGGACCCGTACCGGGGCCGGTGACGTGCTTGCCTGCCGAACCGTTGGTCTCAGCCAGGAGGTTGCGGATCTCGGTGAGCAGACTCAGCTCGGTGTCCTGGGCCTGCTCGACCTCGCCCTTCTTGCGCAGCCTGTTGTACGGGACGATGACCAGGAAGTAGACCACCGCGGCGACCAGGATGAAGTTAATGGCCGCCGACAGCAAGATGTTGAGATCAATGGTCTGGCCGCCGCCGATGTTGATCCGCAGGATGCCGTAGTTGGAGTCGCCGCCGGCGCCGATGCGGTCGATCAACGGAGTGATGATGCTGTCGGTGAACTTCGTGACCAACGCCGTGAACGCGGTACCGATGACCACCGCGACGGCAAGGTCGACGATGTTGCCCCTGGCCAGGAACTCCTTGAAGCCCTTCAACATGCGCTCGAATCCCTCCTGCATTCGTGTGCTACCTGACAGACTCAAGACGGTAGTCGTGTTTGAGCATGCGGCGGATGCGGTCCGGTGCTAGCTTCGCGGGGAATCAAGCTGTGCACCAATGAAAAACGAACCCGCGCACGCGAGGAGCGGAATGATCGGAGCGGCGATGCGGTGGCTGTTGTCCGCGGCGGCGGGTGCGGTAATTGGGCTCTCGGCATTCGCGATCGGCACGGCCAGCGCACAACCGACCCAGCCGCCCGTACCTGGACCCGCGACGACGTCCACGTCCGACGACTTGGCCGACATGGTGATGGACGTGATCCAGCACGGTGGACCCGCGGCACCGACCACCACTCCGGTGCCGGCACCGCCACCCTGACCAGTCAGTGGAGGGTGAGTGTCACGGTCGCCACCAGCGCCGCGGCCGTCACCGCCCGACTGAGAACCATCGGGAACCGTTGCCGCCGTGCGGCTTTCGAGCCGCCCAACGTCCACGTTGCCACGCCAGGCGGCGAACCAGTGCGACTGCGCGGGCGTTGGCCGCGCCCGTGGATAACCTCACGGGTCAGCTCGATGCCGCCGCGGCGGGCGCCGAGGTGGACGAACTCGAGTTCGAATCGCTGGATGAGCTGGATGAGGTGGATGAGGTGGAGCTGGACTTCTCCGACGACGAGGAGCTGGTGGACTCCGAGTTGCTGGCAGAGCCGTTGGACTCCGAGCCGTTGGCCGAGCTCCTGGCCGAGCTCTTGGCCGACTCACGGCTGTCGGTGCGGTAGAAGCCGCTGCCCTTGAACACCACTCCCACATTGCCGAAGAGCTTGCGCAGCCGGCCGTTGCACTCGGGGCAGGTGGTCAGCGCGGCGTCACTGAAGGCCTGCACCGCGTCGAACCGATTGCTGCACTCGGTGCACGCATAGGAATAGGTAGGCACAAAAACCTCCGAGATGGTCAAACTACTTAGCACTCTACCGGGTCAAGTGCTAGAACCGCTATGTGGGCTCGATCATTCCCACCCGCCGCCCGCTGTCATTTCTGCGAGCGATGGCAGCGATGTTGGACCACTGCTAGCCGAGTGCGACGACGCCGCCATTCGGCGTCAGCGCGTGCGTCATCCGCACGTCGTGGGGTTCGGCGGGCAGCCGGTCGACGAGCTCGTCGTCGCGGACCACGGCGACCAGCCGCGCCGTCGGAGCGGCCAGCGGCAGTGAGCGGTCGTAAAACCCCGCGCCGCGCCCCAGCCGCGCCCCGGCCCGGTCGACCGCGAGAGCAGGCACCAGCACCACCGAGGCGCCCGCGATCGCGCCGGCGGGCAGCCAGGGCGCGGCGGGTTCGCGCAACCCGAACCGCGCCTCCACGAGACCGCCGGGGCGGTACTCGCCCCACCGCAGCGGCGCGGGCAGGCCGGCGGCGTCGTCGCGGGCGACCGGCAGCAGCACTTGCACCCCGCGGCGCAGCAGCGAATCGATCAGTTCGGCCGAGCCGGGTTCCGAGCCGACGGGCACGTACGCGCAAACCGTTTCACCGTCGCCGATGAACGACGGCAGGTGCCCGCACAGCGCACCAGCCTCGGCGTCGCGCAGCTGCGGCGCCAACGTGCGGCGGGCCCGCAGGATCTCGGCTCGCAGTTCGGTCTTCGTCTGGCCCGTCACGGCGTCCACGATGGCAGGCCCACCGCAGACACCGCAAAGGGCACGCAACTGCGGCCTTCGAGGGTTAACCAAGCTACGGAGGTTTAATGTGTGAACGATGAGACGACCTGAGGTACCGATTCCACGCACGGCGGTCGTCCCCGCAGCGGGTTTGGGGACCCGATTCCTGCCGGCAACCAAGACGGTGCCGAAGGAATTGCTGCCCGTCGTCGACACGCCGGGCATCGAACTGGTGGCCGCCGAGGCGGCCGAAGCGGGCGCCGAACGGCTGATCATCGTCACGTCGGAAGGCAAGGACGGCGTCGTCGCACACTTCGTCGAGGACCTCGTCCTCGAGGGCACGCTGGAAGCCCGCGGCAAGCAGTCGATGCTGGAGAAGGTGCGTCGCGCGCCCGCGTTGATCAAGGTCGAGTCGGTGGTGCAGGCGAAACCCTTGGGCCTCGGGCATGCGGTCGGTTGCGTCGAGGACAGCCTGTTACCCGATGAGGACGCGATCGCGGTGTTGTTGCCCGACGACCTCGTGCTGCCCACCGGTGTGCTGGAGACGATGTCCAAGGTGCGCGCCAAGCGCGGCGGTTCGGTGCTGTGTGCGATCGAGGTCGGGCCCGACGAGATAAGTGCCTACGGCGTATTCGACGTCGAGATCGTGCCCGACGCAGCCAATCCCAATGTGCTGCGCGTCAAGGGGATGGTGGAAAAGCCCAAACCCGAAGACGCGCCGTCGTTGTTCGCCGCGGCCGGTCGCTACGTGCTCGACCGCGCGATCTTCGAGGCGCTGCGGCGGGTGCCGCGCGGAGCGGGAGGCGAGATTCAGCTGACCGACGGCATCGCTCTGTTGATCGAAGAAGGACATCCGGTGCACGTGGTGGTGCATCGCGGGTCTCGACACGACCTGGGAAATCCCGGCGGCTACCTTAAGGCTGCGGTTGACTTTGCGTTGGAACGCGACGACTACGGGCCCGAGCTTCGGCGGTGGTTGGTAGAGCGACTGGGCCTGACCGAACACTAGAACCGCGCAAGGCCCTGAAACGGCAGAAAGGCGTGCAGTGCGTTCGGTGGAGGAGCAGCAGGGCCGGGTAGCGGCCGCCGCGGTGGCGCCACGACCGGTCCGGGTAGCGATCGCCGAAGCGCAGGGATTGATGTGCGCCGAGGAGGTCGTGACCGAGCGACCGCTGCCGGGATTCGATCAGGCCGCCATTGACGGCTACGCCGTGCGCAGCGTGGATGTGCTCGGCGTGGGTCCCCAGGATGGCGGCGACGACGGCCCGGATTCTGCTGACGATGGAAACGGCGAAGTCAGCCTCCCGGTGATGGGCTCGATCGAGGCCGGCGCCCGTACACCGAGCAGGTTGCAGCCGCGCCAGGCCGCGCGCGTGCAGACGGGCGCGCCGATGCCGACGCTCGCCGACGCGGTGCTGCCGTTGCGGTGGACCGACGGCGGTGAGGCGCGGGTGACCGTGTTGCGTGGCGTCCGCTCCGGCGCCTACGTCCGCCGCACCGGCGACGACGTCCAGCCGGGCGATGTCGCGGTGCGCGCAGGCACGATCATCGGCCCGGCCCAGGTGGGCCTGCTGGCCGCGGTCGGTCGTGAGCGCGTGCTGGTGCACCCGCGGCCTCGGCTGTCGGTGATGTGCGTCGGCGGCGAGCTCGTCGACATATCCCGCACGCCCGGCAACGGGCAGGTCTACGACGTGAATTCGTACGCGCTGGCCGCGGCGGGCCGCGACGCCGGCGCCGAGGTGAACCGTGTCGGCATCGTCGACACCGAACCCACCGAACTACGGGAAATCGTTGAGGGCCAAGTCAACCGCGCCGAGGTGGTGGTGATCGCGGGTGCCGTCGGTGGTGCCGCCGCCGAAAGCGTCAGGTCGGTGCTCGCGCAGCTCGGTGAAATGGAGGTCACCCGCATCGCGATGCACCCCGGATCGGTGCAGGGCTTCGGCCAGCTCGGCCCGGAAGGTGTGCCGGTGTTCTTGCTGCCGGCCAACCCGGTCAGCGCGCTGGTGGTCTTCGAGGTCATGGTGCGTCCCTTGCTGCGGCTGTCACTGGGCAAACGCCAGCCGATGCGAAGGGTCGTGCAGGCCCGCGCGCTGTCCCCGATCACTTCAGTCGCCGGCCGCAAGGGCTACCTGCGCGGTCAGCTGATGCGCGACCAGGACACCGGCGACTACCTGGTGCAGGCCCTCGGAGGCGCGCCGGGCGCATCGTCGCATCTGCTGGCGACGCTCGCCGAAGCAAACTGTTTGGTGGTGGTTCCGACCGAGGCCGAGCAGATCCGTACCGGCGAGATCGTCGACGTCGCGTTCCTGGCCCAGCGCGGCTGATAACGAAACCGGCGTGCCGTCATGAACCTGTGGCGTTCGAGTTCGTTGCATCCGGGATGGCCGATGCCCGTCGGCCCGCTGCGGGTGCCAGGCGGTCTGGTTCGGCTGAGGCCGGTGCGGCTGCGCGACGCGGCGCACTGGAGCCAGATCAGGCTGGCCGATCGTGCGCACCTGGAACCGTGGGAACCGGGTACCGACGTGAATTGGGAAGTACGACACGCAATTTCGTCGTGGCCGGCGGTGTGCTCCGGATTGCGCGCGGAAGCGCGCAAGGGCCGGATGCTGCCGTACGTCATCGACGTCGACGGGCAGTTCTCCGGCCAGCTGACCATCGGCAACGTGACACACGGCGCGCTGCGCTCGGCGTGGATCGGCTATTGGGTGGCCAGCACGGCAACGGGTGGCGGGGTGGCGACGGCCGCGCTGGCCCTGGGCCTCGACCACTGTTTCGGACCGGTCAGGCTGCACCGCGTCGAGGCGACGGTGCGCCCAGAGAATGCGGCGAGCCGGGCAGTGCTGGCAAAGGTCGGCTTTCGCGAGGAAGGGCTGTTGCGTCGCTACCTCGAGGTCGACGGCGCGTGGCGCGATCACCTGCTGGTGGCCGTCACCATCGAGGAACTCAACGGCTCGGCAGCGTCCGCGCTGGTGCGTGAGGGCCACGCGAGCTGGGCGTAGGCAACGGCTTCTCAAGATTGCACCGAGGGCTGTGTTCTGGGCGCGGCAACGACCCTGAGCGCAATGCGCACATCTAGGTTTGGTGTTACTGATGTGACATTTGTGATGATTGGTGCTTGTCACGTGTGAATTACAGGTGTGTAATTGACTACGGCGCGCCGCTCTCGGATGCGCTGGTCACGGACCTAGCCTGAAGGGGAAAGGAGCAGGCGACATGCCAAGCATCCCCCAATCCCTCCTATGGATATCTCTCGTCGTGCTCTGGCTCTTCGTACTCGTGCCGATGTTGATCAGCAGGCGCGACGCAGTCCGCCGCACCAGCGACGTGGCGCTCGCGACGCGAGTGCTCAACACCGGCCGTGGCGCGCGGCTACTGCGGCGTGGACGCCCCGCGGCCGGACATCGCAGCGATCCGGACTGGCAACCCTCCGATGACGATCTCGACGATGACCTCGACGAGGAATCCCACGCGGAGTCGACGGAACGCGCGGTGGTGCGCGCGGCCGTCGTCGACACCGAGACCGACAGCGAACCCGACTACCTTGATGTCGACGTCGTCGATGAGGACTCGGGCGCGTTGCCGGTGGGTGCGTCGATCGGTGACACCGGTGAGGACGAGGAGTCGATCGACGAGGTTGCCGAGGCCGAGCCGGAGGAGTTCGAGGAGCCCCAGGCTCAAACCAACGAGCTGCCATTGGATTTCGGCGCGGCACCCGAAACAGATGAGCCGGAGGACGAGTACCAACCCGACGGCACCGAGGATGAGTACGAGTACGTCGCCGATTCCTCGGGACTGGAGGCCCCGTCGGACACCGACCTGCAGCTGGCGGAGTCGCTGAGCGCAGCGCGCCGGCGCAGGTACGAGTCCAAGACCGCCGCGGCGGTGGGGGCCCGCAAGTACAAGTTCCGCAAGCGCGTTTTGACCGTTTTGGCGGCGGTGTTGGTGGTCTCGGCTGCGGCGGCGTTCACGGTGGCGCCGGCGGTGTGGTGGGCGTGCGGCGCGATCGGCGTCGTGACGATGTTCTACCTGGTGTATCTGCGCCGTCAGACCCGCATTGAGGAGCGGCTGCGGCGGCGACGTGCCCAGCGAGTCGCGCGGTCGCGGCTGGGTGTGGAGAACACCGACGACCGGGAGTTCGACGTGGTTCCGTCGCGGCTGCGCCGACCCGGCTCGGTGGTGCTGGAGATCGACGACGAGGACCCGATCTTCGAGCATCTCGACTATGCCCCGTTCGCGCGCGATTTCGATCTGCCGCGCGCGGCGGGCCAGTAGCCGCCGGTTTCGGCGTCAGTGCGGTGACTGGTAGCCTGACCTACCGGTATCAGGGGCTATGGCGCAGTTGGTAGCGCGACTCGTTCGCATCGAGTAGGTCAGGGGTTCGAATCCCCTTAGCTCCACAGCATAATCCGCAGGCAGGGTGCTATTCGCTAGTTAGCTGACAGCCCGTCGCAGTCCACCCAGCCCGCAGTCAGCCCGCAGCGGACCGCGCCGAGCCGACCGGCGGTGGCCACACAGCCGCCCCTACCGCCGTCACCGGCAAACTCACTGGGTCGCGTCCTCGCGGGCCGCGTCGGCGGCGGCTCGAATTGCGCGTCCAGATTTACAGCCACGTCGTCCAGGTCAGCGTCGAACAGGTCGGCGTAGACGTCTAGCGTCATGCTGGCCTTCGCGTGCCCCAGCATCCGCTGCACAGCCTTCACGTTGGCCCCGGCGCTCAACGGCCAGACTC